>SKIB01000036.1 GCA_007116635.1 Saccharospirillaceae bacterium | reverse complement strand
CTGGCACCAGCTGGCCCCCTTCCCTAGCCAACTGGGTTACTGCATCAAACAGGTGAAATACCGCCGCGCACTGCACTTTTTGCGCCCCATTCATTGGTTATTAGAACAGTGGCTGTCCGAGCAAGAGCTAAAGTCCTGCACCCTGATCCCCATGCCCCTGCACCCTTGGCGGCAATGGCGGCGCGGCTTTAACCAATGCCATTTATTGGCCGAGCCCTTGCTGGCCAGGGGCTGGCAATTAGAGAGCAAGGCCATCGTGCGCCGTAAGCACACCAAGGCCTTGGAAGGATTAAGTCGCCAAGAGCGGCAGCAACAGATGAGCAATGCCTTTAGCGCTCGGCACAGCTTGGCTGGTAGGTCAGTACTACTGCTGGATGACATTGTCACCAGCGGTGCCAGCATGCAAGGGCTGCTCAGCTGCTGCCAAGGAGCCGGAGCTGGGCAGATTCAGATCTTGAGCCTCTGTGTGACTAAGGGGCAAATCACTGGCTCAGCCCATGACATAGGCTTGGCATGAGTCTTGCCAAACTCACATGCCTGAAGGCTGCCACTCATTGGCATGATACTGCTCTTGCACCGCCCGCAAAGCCTTAGCATAGCTGGCCAACATGGTCAGGGAGTTATGCATTCGATCACGGGTAACCTTATCCGATTCATTCAGGCTCAAAGCCCCATTCATGACCTCAGGAGCGAAGCGTACGATCAGATGCTCAGGAATGGGCACAATGCGATTGTTCTTAAAGGCATGGCCGCGCAGTTCGGTGATGGGGTAAACACCATTCAAGCCTGCCACCACGGAAACCAACAGCGCCGGCTTATGCGCCACAATGCCGCCCGGCAAGGCCATCAACAGGTTACGCAGCATGGGGCTGGCACTGCCATTCCATTCTGGGGTAGCCAGAACCAGAGCATCGGCGTCACGCAGTTGGTCAACCAAGGGCTGCCATGCAGCATATTGCTCCATTTGCTGGCCATCGCCATTAAAAAAGGGCAGATTCAAACTGTGCAGCTCAACATGCTGAGCACTGAAGCCATGCTCAGGCGCATGCTCAGCAATGAACTGGGCCACCTTGGCCGTTTGCGATTCAGCCCTTTGGCTGCCACTGATAATCATTAGTTTCATGGTCGTTCCTCTCTTGCTGGACTAATGGTTTCACCCTAGCGCAAGGCCCATAACCCGCGCAAGGCATTTTTTTGCTAGCTGATTTTGATTCATATCAGCTCAAAATAGACTAGTACTCGCACTAGCCTAGCAATAGATCAACAATGTCAGACAAACCTTTCAGGAGCCAAGGCATGGGCAAGACACTGATTCTCTATTATTCCAAAACTGGCAATAATGCCATGGTTGCCAAACAGCTGAGCCATGACTTGGCGGCAGATTTGATCGCCATTCGCCCTAGGCTGGATAAGTTACCCTTGATTTTGCTCGGCTGCTCAATGGGAATTTCGCCCATCAATGTGCCGCTTGCCGACTACCAACAGCTGGTCATTTGCGGGCCCATTTGGATGGGCAAACTGCTTGCTCCTATCAAACAAGCAGCCAAGCAATGCCGTGCCATAGGCAAGATTAGCATGCTGAGCTGCTGCGGCAGTGACGAGCGCCATCAGGACGGCAAGTTCGGCTACAACCCTGTGTTTGCCCAACTCAAGCAACTGCTGCCAACTGCACAATTCCAAGGCTTTGCCCTGCCCGTTAGCCTGCTGCTTAAGCCCGAGCAACGCGACGACCAAGAAGCCGTGATGAACGCCAGAGTGGATCAGGACAGCTTCCACGGGGAGTTTGGCACCCAATACCAGCGCATCCTGCACGCTCTAACCTGAAAACCTAGGCCAATGCTGCTTGCAGTGCACAAAGTCATGCATTGGACGTTTTTTTGTCATTTGATTGCAGTAAACTAGCGAGCGAACAATCGTATTAAGGAACTAAGACCATGAAAATCGCCATTGCCGGTACCGGCTATGTGGGCCTGTCCAATGCCATGCTGTTGGCGCAACATCATGAAGTGGTGGCACTGGACATCTTGGCCGACAAGGTTGAGATGCTCAACCACAAGCAAAGCCCCATTGTAGATGAAGAGATTCAAAACTTCTTAACCAACAAGCCGCTTAACTTTCGCGCTACCCTAAGCAAGGAAGAAGCCTATCTGGGTGCCGATTTCGTGGTCATCGCCACGCCAACCGACTACGACCCAGAAACCAACTACTTCAACACCAAGAGCGTAGAAGCCGTTATTCAGGACGTGATGGCCATTAACCCCGAGGCGGTGATGGTGATTAAAAGCACGGTGCCAGTGGGCTACACCGCCAGTGCACGCCAACGCTTTGCTTGCGATAATCTGATTTTCTCACCTGAATTTTTGCGTGAAGGCCGCGCGCTGTACGATAACCTCTACCCCTCGCGCGTCATTGTCGGCGAGCGTTCAGAGCGCGGCGAGCGCTTTGCCGCCTTGCTGGCCGAAGGAGCGATCAAACAACAGATCGACATCCTCTATACCGACAGCACCGAGGCCGAGGCCATCAAGCTGTTCAGCAACACCTACTTGGCCATGCGTGTGGCCTACTTTAATGAGCTGGACACCTATGCCGAGCAGCACGGCTTGGACAGCAAACAGATCATTGAGGGCGTGTGCCTCGACCCGCGCATTGGTAGCCATTACAACAACCCCAGCTTTGGTTATGGCGGCTACTGCCTACCCAAGGACACGCGCCAACTCTTGGCCAACTATCAGGATGTGCCCAATAACATCATTCAAGCCATTGTTGACGCTAACACTACCCGTAAAGACCACATTGCGCGCAGCATTTGGTCACGCAACCCCAAGGTGGTGGGCGTGTATCGCTTGGTGATGAAGGCGGGCAGCGATAACTTCCGTGCCTCGGCCATCCAAGGGGTAATGAAGCGTATCAAGGCCAAGGGCATTGAAGTGGTGATCTACGAGCCAGTGATGAAGGAAGACAGCTTCTTCAACTCCCGAGTGATTAAGGACCTCAATGAGTTCAAGCAGATGTGTGACGTGATCATTGCCAACCGCAAAACCGACAGCCTCAGCGATGTGGCCGACAAGGTTTATACTCGCGATCTGTTTGGTAGCGACTAACATAGGACGATAAATTCATGCCAAGGCCGCCTTGGCATGTTCATTTGCCAGCCCAAGCTGAGCGACAGCTGAATTAAATTTTGGTTGGCTCTCGATCTTTACCCCAAAAAGCGCCTATACTGACAACTCACAGAGAGAGTACAAAAGCCAATCCATGCTTCACCGCCGGATTGGCTTTTTTTCGTCCTCAGCAAATGACTATCGTTTTAGCGCTCACTCATTTGCCGTTCAATGCGTTCAATGCGCCGCTCAGTAGACGGGTGGGTGGATAAGTAATCCCAACCACCCGCCTCACAATCCTGAGGATCATCACAGGTTAAACGCTCAAGGATCCGACCAAGGGCCATGGGGTCCAGCCCCAAGGCTTGCATACCCTGTACCGCATACTCATCGGCCTCAAACTCAAAACGACGCGAATAATTCAGGCTGGCCAACACAATGGGAGCGGTAGCCAACCACTCTGCAGTGCTGCCCACTTCGCCGGTGAGCATGGCAAAGGCAAGGGTCCAGAGCGAGGTTTGAATCACCTGACGCAAGCCATGACGGTGCATCACATGGCCCATCTCGTGCAGCAGTACGCCAATGACCTCATCAGGCTCTTCGGCCAGCGCCAGCAAATCATCGGTAAACAGCAGCACTCCATGGGGCAAGGCCAAGGCATTAGCCCCCAAGGACGGGCTGTATCGGAACTCTACCCGCCACTGCTGCTGCGGTTCTAACGCCAGAGCAGGGGCAAAGCGTGCCAACCATTCTTGCTGCTCTTGCTCACTGAGCTGACTGGCCTGCATTTGCCGCCAATCCATGATGCGCTCAACCTCGGTGCCCAGTTGCTGCACAGCTGGCGCTGGCACCCGAAAGGCAAGGTGGTCGGCAATTCTGGGCACGCCACGCCAAAAGAACAGGCCAATGATCAGCAAAGCACCCAGAGTAAAGATCAGTACCGACCGCCAATCCGTTTCCAGGCGACTAAGACCATGACTCAACTGACTGCCCACCAACTGGCGATGCATGGCGTTGAACTCAGAGGCCAGGTCCGCAGCCAAGGCCAACTGGCCCTGACTGGACTGCAAACGCAAGGGCACACCGGGAATCTGATCCTGCTGCGCCAAATGGGCATATTGGCCTTGGCAAAACACCTCTTGCTGCAGGCTAACAATGCGATACCAGCCCTGCTCATTGACTTCAAATTGCGCCAACTGGCGCTGCGAACTGCCTTGAGCAATCCAATGTCCCTGAAACTGCCACATCACTAGAGCCCTAAATCAAAATCAAAGAAATCGGCCATGCCCTCACCAATGGCCGACACCTGCTCAGCTTCCTCGGCAACAAAGCTGTCAAGGTCACCCTCTACCTCTGCTTGCAAGTGCTCAGCGGCATAGCGCGCCGAGCGCACCTTGGCAAAGGGAATGAACAAGCCCAGAGTCAGGACCGTGAGCAGGGTGTTCAGGGCAAACAGCTTGGCGTAGCTGTCCCAGCGCCAGCTGCTTTCAAAGCCATGCGCAAACAGAGTGCTGTGGTTGTACCTAAGGTTGGCCATTTGCACACTGAACACAGCAATCACCAACACATAAAGGGCTAAATAACCCAGCACAATGGAGGTCGTCATCATCACAGCTCCCAGTGCTGCATTAATGGCGAGAAATACGGCACTAACTCCAGCCACTAGGACAATGGCCAAACCACCCAGCATCGACACAGCAATCAGGATCAAGGCCATGATGTAGTATTGGCCGGGGCGGGCGCTGAATTGAAAATTATGACTGCCATAACCATGGCCAGTGATCGCATAACGCTGCTGGGCAAAGAGGGTGTATGGGAATAAGATCCCTAGAGTCAAAACACTGAGGATCGGCAAGGCCAAAAACACCCAATAGGCCTGCCCTAGACTGCCGGTAAAGCGGTAATTCAAACCACGATACCAGCTGTTACGGGCATTGAACTTGGCCGATTGACGCAAGGCCCAAGGCAAGAAGGCCATGGTAAAGACGAAAGCAACAATGGCCAACATGGGCGACAGCAGCTCACTGAAGAACAGCAGAATAAACAGAGCACCAGCAATCAACCGACCGACAAGTATTTGCAGTGGTTTGCCAGTGTATTCAAAGTTCTCGCCATCCAGATGACTATGGCCATAAAAATAGCGCTTATTACGCACCTTGGCCCAGGCTGAGTAAATGCCCAGGGTGAGAATGCTAAGCAACAGGTTAACAATCCAAATACCAAAGTATTGCCCTCCCTCACCAGTGAAGCGAAAGGGTAAGGACTGCAGCTCAACCTGAGTTTGGCTGCTGTGATTGACTGGCGGCAAGGTCGAATAATCTGAGCTGGCATGGCTGTACTGATCATCTAGGCTGTCCGCCTCTGGCTCGGAAGAATGACTTGGTTCTATGGGTTCCATGTGCCAATCGGAGCTGGACTCTGCATTATGCTGGGCAGTAATAGATGGCTCAGTCACAGCGGAAAGGGGCTTACTGACCTGCTCTGGTTCAGCAGTCTTATGAGCAGGGACCACCACCGGCCTCAACAACACCTGCATGCCAATGGCCTCCAAACGCTGTTGATAAAGCTCTGCCTGTGCACGCTCGGCACAGGTCTTTAACACCACCGCCGAACTGGCCAATAAGCGCTCGGCCTGCTCTTCGGCCAATGAGCACAGCCGCATCAATTCCAACTTGACCTGCTCCAAGGCGAAACCTGCTTGCAACTGGCCCTGAAAAACCACCTGATATTGTCCTGACATAATTCATCCTAGTGTTATTAGTGTTCATCTGACCAAAGATGCGGCCCAAGCTGTGGCCCACCATCCAGCTCATATGGCTAAGAGATGCCCTTAAGCAGCAGCAACCGATAGTTTTTATAGCGACTGAAGACCTCGGCGGTGCGATGCCCCTGAGCGTACTTAAAGGCTAGCTTTTGCAGTTTCTTACGAAACAGCCATTTAATCAACCGATAGAGCCAAGGCTTTTTGCTCATTAAATACTGATCCAGAGTGCCAGCAGCAGGCACAATTCGCTGGCGTAACACCGAATCCAGAAGCGCGATGTTAGGGCTGGTATGCTCGGTGATGTCCTGATCCAGCAAGGGCTGCCAGCCATGGGTTTGCAAGGCCTGATAAAATTCACGCAAATCATGGCCGCCACCAAAACTCTTATCACCGGGCTGACCATCACCATGATGTTCGGTGCGAAAGAAATCGCAAATCAGCACTCGGCCCTGTGGCTTTAACAGTGCCTTGATCTGGGCAAAGCCCTGTTCTAAGTCGATGTATTGATAGCTCTCACTGAACAGTATCAGATCATACTCCTGGCTCGACACCGGCATCTGCTCAAAGGTGGTGGCAAATATCCTGGGTTGATAGCTTGGCTTTAACAACTCCAGGCGCTGATGCACTCGTGCTTCCAGCCATGGCGCAGGAATCACGGCATCGGCCTGATAGCCCTGCTGCAACAACTTCTGTAATAGGCGACCAGTGCCACAACCGACATCCAAAATTCGTGCCGGACGATCAAGATCAGCGGTCGCTTGGGCAATGATGTCTAATAACTGTTGGCTGTAGCGCTCTTGGGCGGCAGGCAAGGCCGCAATGCTTGGCTTGTCCTCGGTCAACCACCAGCCATAGTGCAAATCCTCCACCGCCAGCAATTGCTGCGCCATAACCAAACCAAATTCTTTACTGTCCATAAGCCCTCCGTTTTTATTGTCTGCCTAGCAATTTTGTCGTTTTTTTATTGCTCTTGCTTGTTGCTCCAAAATAAAGCGGCAAGCCTCTTGGGTGCAACCTTTATTTCTGCTAACTTGACAACATTCCATGGGCTTGCCGGACTTGATTATGGTTAGAACCGTTATTATGACATTGATATTGCTGCTACTGTGGCAACTGAGCTATGCCTTCTTTACGCATTATGAGTTAATGCACCTGCTGGACTGGCAGGCTTGGCATAAGGCCGTTGTTTCTCTATGGCCTAATCCGCTAGTGAACATCATGATTCTACTGGCCGTCTTTATTGCGCTCAGCTTGATTCTAAGGCTAAGCAAACTGCCACTGCTGCTGCGCTCGTTGATGCTATTTGCGGTGTTGATATGCTTATATTTGCTGCTTTTTGCCATGATGCCTAACTCAGATCATTTGGCACAACAGATGACGGGGCTGCAATGGGGGCAATTAGTGATTCTGGTGGTTAGTTTTAGTTATTTATTACCAAGAGAGAGAGTCAAACAGGGCTGGTTTGTCAATTCTTGACAATTTTGCTTAGGCTGGTGGGCCAGAACCCACCAGCCTGTTGTCAACTGATCATCCAGCTGGCCATACAATTAGCTAGCAACGGCTGCAGCAATGGCTTGATTGGCCGCCGCCAAGGCCTGAGTTCTTGCCTCTTCACCCATATTAAGGCCCTCGGCATAAATAAATTCGACCTGAGTAAACCCAAGGAAGCCTAGCAACTGCTGTACAAAGGCTGTCTGAGTATCACCTGGAGTATTGCTGTACACCCCGCCCCTAGCGGCCAGAACATAGGCTTTTTTACCTTGCAGTAAGCCCACTGGGCCTTGCTCAGTGTAGTTAAAGGTTCGGCCTGCGCGGCAGAGGTAATCAAAATAGCTCTTGAGCTGCGAGGGCACACCAAAGTTGTACAAAGGCAAGCCAATCACCAGCACCTCTGCTTGCTCCACCTGCTCGATGATTTGATCGGCCAGCGCCACTCGCTCTTGCTGTTCTGGGTTGCGCTGCGCAGGATCCGTGCCCAAAGCCGTCAAAAAAGCCAGATCAAGGTGAGGCAGGTTCTCATTTGCCAGATCGCGTTTGAGCAACTCATGGCCTGGGTGCGCAGCCAACCATTGCTGAGCAAACTGATCAGCCAACTGATTGCTTTGCGAGTTGTCAGCCAAAACACCACTGTTGATTTGCAATATCTTTGCCATACTGTACCTACTGAGTTCATTAAAAGTAGGCTTATTATGGTGTGCGGCAGGCGCATTGATAGCTAAGCTTTTTGAGGCCAAGCTTCAAAAATTCTGAATAGGGTGAAGGGCCACCATGAATACTGAAGACAGCAAAAAAAGCAGCATCAATCACAGCGAACGCGAAAAACGCTTACTGGAAAGGCAAGCAGCCAAACTGTTTTTACAGTGCTATGGCCAGCTAACGGGTCAAAGGCACGGCAGCATTGTGCACAACGACCCCTTGCAACCAGACATCAGCACCAGCCTAGCAGGGACCAGTCTGGATCTGGAAATCGCCCATCTGTATGGCAGCGCCGCCGAAGCCATGTTACTACTGGGCAAAGAGCTAAGCGACGACACCTATCAGGCCCTGCGCAGCCTTGAGCAAACCGATCCTGACCACAGATTATTACAGGCCTTACAGCGAATTTTGCATGCCAAGGCTGGCAAACTGTACCAAAGCAAGAGAGTATGGCTGGTGCTGCGCAACGCAAATCCCCTATGGCAGAGGCAAGATTTTCTTGACCACCTGCCCCTATTGCAGTTGCCAGAGCAACACCCCTTTGAACAAATCTGGGTCGTCGCCGACATGCACGGGATTTCCGGCTTGGTGGCACTTTACCCCTAAGGAATCATCGTGAGCCTACTGACCGCCGCCATTACGCTGTTTTTAATTTTGGATCCTCTGGGCAACCTGCCCATTGTCATGGCAGTGCTGCGTGGTCTGCCCAAGGCGCGGCGCTTAAAAGTGTTGGCCCGCGAGCTGATCTTTGCCCTGATCATTATGCTGGCCTTCTTGTTTGCTGGCCAAGCCGCTCTTAACGCTCTGGGCTTACAACCCGAAGCCATCAGCATTGCCGGGGGCGTGATCCTGTTTTTGATTGCACTGAAAATGATCTTCCCGCCTCCAGGCGGCATCCTCAACCTCAAGGAAGGCGAAGAGCCCTTGATCGTACCCTTGGCCACGCCCATGATCGCCGGGCCATCGGTACTTGCCATTTTACTGTTGATGTCCAACCAGAGCCCTGAGCTAATGGGCCGCTGGGTACTGGCGGTGCTGATCGCCTGGGCTGGCACCGCCAGCATTCTGATGTTTGCCCCCAAGATTGAACAGTGGCTTGGCAGCCGTGTGATTCAGGCTCTAGAACGCTTAATGGGCATGATTCTGGTGATTTTAGCGGTGCAAATGTTGCTAGACGGTTTGGCCATGTATCTGGGTGTAAGCAAGTAGTGACCCAGATCAATAAAACTCAGGGTTTTAAGCAGCAACCCTAGCATTAGTCATACTTAGGATATAACCCACTGTTATGAGGTTGCCCTATGCTGACCGATCCCAGCCGCCGTTCGTTTTTACAAGCCAGCCTTGGTTTGGCCGCTGCGGCCAGCTTGGCTGCGCCTAGCCTCATGGCGCGACCACTGCGCACCAATGTGCGCATTCTGATTCTCGGCGCAGGTGCCGGTGGTCTGTCCATTGCCAGCCGCTTAGCTCGACAACTGGAGGGCGCCAGCATTAGCCTGGTAGGTGCGAGGCAAAATCACTATTACCAACCCGGCTACACCATGATCGCCTCTGGCCTTTGGCGGCCTGGCAAGGTAGTGAGCCAAACCCAAGACTGGCTGCCCAGAGGCGTAGACTGGATCAACCAGGATGCCCTGAGCCTTGACCCTGATGCACAGCAAGTAGGACTAGCCAATGGCCAACTGCTAAGCTACGACCTGCTGATCGTCGCCACTGGCTGCCAACTGAACTACCAGGATCTGGAAGGCATGAGCCCTGAGTTGATTGGTCAGCACGGTATTGGCAGCGTTTACGCCAGCCCCGAAGCCGCCGCCATCACCAGTCAAATGATCGATGACTATCGTGACCAGGGTGGCCGAGCCATCTTCACTTTAACCCACACCCCTTTAAAGTGCGCCGGTGCGCCGATCAAAATGACTTTCACCACCCTGTCTCGCCTTGAGGCCACCGGCCAACGTCAGCGTTACCAAGTGGACTTTTTTAGCCCCAACGACAACAGGGTATTCGGTGTGCCCTTCTACAACGACTTTGTGCTGCAGCGCTTTGCCGAACAACAGGTGGGCATGTTCCATCAGCATCGGTTAACCGGCATCGACGCGCCCAGCAAAACTGCCTATTTCCGCACTAGCGATGGCAGCACCAGCAGCCAGAGTTATGATTTTATCCATGTGGTGCCGCCCATGAGCGCTCCTGACCTGATACGCCAGAGCCCACTGGCTTGGCAGCAAGGCGGCATGGCCGGACAATGGCTAGAAGTGGACCAGTACAGCCTGCAACACCTGCGCTACCCCAATGTGTTTGGCATTGGCGATGTCAACGGCATTCCCTTCGGCAAAACCGCTGCCAGCGTCAAACTGCAGGTGCCTACGGTTGAGCAAAACATTCTTGCCTATCTGCAACAGCAAGAACTGCCTGCCAAATACAATGGCTATACCTCCTGCCCCCTGATTACCGGCATTGGCAAGGCCATGCTGGCCGAATTTGGCTATGGCGCGGAACTGCTGCCGTCATTCTCCTTTATTGATCCTAAAGAAGAGTCCTGGGCGGTGTGGATCATGAAAGAAAAAATGCTGCAACCGGCCTATTACGCCATGTTACGCGGCCACATCTAAGCGGAGGTTGATATGTCCATTCAAGGTATCCTTACCATCATTCTTTACAGCCTGCAGCCCTGGTGGTGGTTCATTGCCATACTACTGCTGGCACTGGTGGCCGCGCAGCTGTTTCATCGCCGCAACCAAGGCCCAAGATCCAGCGCAGTAGGCTGGGTCAGCCTAGTGATCGCCGGAGCCGCCATGCTGATGGCGCCTGCCATCACTCACTCCAAGCTGAGCTACCTCAACATTTGGCCAGACTGGTTAGGCTTGATTCTGGTTGGCTTGGGCGTTTTTGTTTACTGTTTTCTGGTGCTTTCGCCCATCTGGCGGCAACCAGCGGACTGACAAATAGTTAACAGTTTGAAATAAAGCTTGCCAAGCGCAGCGCAGGCGCTATAATGCGCCCCACATGACGCGGGATGGAGCAGTCTGGTAGCTCGTTGGGCTCATAACCCAAAGGTCGTTGGTTCAAATCCAGCTCCCGCAACCACTTTTAAGAAACCAGCTTTTTAGCTGGTTTTTTTTCGCCTGTCGTAAATAGGCATCGCCTGTGCCAACGACTGACAACCCCAAATAACCCTTACAGTTCAATAACTTAGACCATCATTGAGCCAGGCCTTAAGGCGACAATCACTGGTCAGCACTGCCTTCTTCAGCCTGCTGGGCCCGCTGCCACAAGGCGCTTCAATGCCGCATTGACCACGCCAGCCAGACCTTGCCATGGGCACCAATCGTCATCGGTGCCCATCTGCTGCCCAAACTGGTGCAGATAGAACGTGAAATCTTGGCAGGAACGTTTGACTATGAGTGGCACTTTCCGAACAGCAAAAACACAATGCAGCCCACAACCGAATTGGCCGAGGCCCAGCAGCCAACACCGGCAACCTTAGCAGCACAGACACAAAGCGAACGTGACAGTGACCAACGTCACGCCACCAACACGGCACTGTTTGAAAACTTTGCAAATGACTGGCTAGCAGAAAATCGCATCAGCTGGCGTAAAAGCCATCAAACGAACATGACCAGCATGATGCAGAAATACTTTTTGCCTGCTTTTGGGAAGATGGAAGTCGGCTCCATCACTCGCGTTGACTTGCTACAATTTCGATCTTCACTCGCCAAAGTTCCGGGTCGCAATGGCAATGCAACGATATCGAACAACCGCATTAACAAGATCATGGATCCGTTAAGGCGACTTTTTGAGGAAGCAGCCGACCGATTTCAATTTACCAGCCCTTTCGTACGAATTAAACCACTGAAGCTGCAAAAGTCTGATGTTGAGCCCTTTGCCTTGGCAGACGTGCAGCTCATCTTGGCCCATGTGCGCCAAGACTATCGAAACTACTACTGCGTGCGTTTTTACACTGGCATGCGCACCGGCGAAATCGACGGCTTGCAATGGCAGTACGTTGATTTTGAGCGCCGGCAAATCTTGATCCGTCAATCCATTGTTGATGGCGAACTGGACTACACCAAAACAGACTCATCCCAGCGAGAAATCGACATGAGCCAGCCGGTCTACAACGCCTTAAAAGCGCAACATCGCACAACCAGCAAACTGTCTAAATTCGTGTTTTGCAACACCGAAGGCCAACCACTGGCTCACAACAACGTCACCAAGCGAATATGGTATCCCTTATTGGCTAGCCTGAAGCTGAAAAAACGAAGGCCCTATCAAACACGCCACACCGCTGCCACGCTCTGGCTGGCCGCTGGTGAAGCCCCAGAATGGATCGCTAGGCAGATGGGCCATGCCAATACCGAAATGTTGTTCAAGGTGTACTCACGCTTTGTGCCCAATCTTACCCGCAAAGACGGCAGTGCTTTTGAGCTACTGCTACAAGCCAGCCAAGCCCCAGAGCAAACGAGGAGTGAGCCATGAACACCACTGACCTACAAACCATGTTACGAGAGTACCGAAACGCTCAATGCGCTAGGAAAATGGCCCTGACCGCCATGCAACTTCTTAACATCAACCCAGATGCGCATCAGGTAGCACTGCTGATCGGGTACTCGTCCAGCATGGATAACCTACACGCGCTAATCGACTGGATTGAGCGGCTGGTTGACGGCGAAGCCGAAGCCTCAGACTTTCGTAACTGGGTCTACCCAGAGCTGGTAAAGCATCTGCATGAATGCCAGCAGCAGTATCAGGACGACCGATAACTGACAGCT
>SKIB01000043.1 GCA_007116635.1 Saccharospirillaceae bacterium | reverse complement strand
CCCAACTCCAGCTCTAGCAACTGGTTGGTTTGAGCTGGCCAGTTACCGGCAATGCTGATCATTTGGATGGCTGCTGCACCATTGGGCTTGATGGTCAAACGGCCATTACCCGAATCGGTAACCAGGGCCTGTACCACCTCAGGGAAATCGCCAAAATCACCGGCCAAACAGGTATTCAGCGTGCTGAGCTGCTGTGGTTGCTGGCTGATCCAGCTAGGCAAGGCATTGGGACGGTCGATTCTGGCTTGGGTGCTGCCACTTAATACTTGCAAGTCAAAAGGCTGAGCGATTTGGCCCACCACCGCCAAATGACCAAAGACTGCTGGGTATTTATCAACATCAAAGCTGTAATCACGAAAGATGAGCGGCTGGCCCTCGGTGTCTAGGTCACCGCCCACCCAGAGCACAGTGCTGTCGTTTTCGGGGATGATCTCCGCCCAAAAACCATAACCAGGAAAGCCCTGAGCAATACGACGGTTGGTGCGGTAATTACCCAGCACCACCATTGGGCCTTCGACCTCAGCACCCAAACTGAACTGCACATCACCGCCGACAAAGACGCTGGGCGCGTTATCCGTGCCCTTGATGCTCTTTTCCACCAGATTTTCAAAGTTGGGCACGCAGCCATAACCTGGAATCAGCTCTTGCGACTCACAGGGACCAATGGCCGATGGCAGCCCGGCCTGCGCCAAGCCGAAGAACATACCGCTACCCACTAAAAGTGCGGAACAAACAAATCTGGCCATGGCCTTACCTCGCGCTGCATTGCCCAGTGATATGCAGGCATCATAAGGGGAGGCCTTGGCTTGTCAAGCTGACTGTGTTTTTTTTGTTCAGGATCGGGCACACATAATTAAGTGAACTGCCTCGCTCTTTCGCGTCCGTGGACTAGAGCGAGCGTGCCACGCGAAAGCCCAGATCATCAATGGCATAGGTTGGGTGGCTGCGTCTGCGGTTAGAGGCCAAACAACCGCGAGACTCATCCGACCAGCCACCGCCGCGAAAAATGCGGTAACTGCCGTACACCTCAGGGTCGTAAAGATCCCAGCACCACTCCCAAACATTCCCCAGCATGTCGAACAGGCCAAAGGCATTGGGCTGCTTCTGGCCAACGGCCTGAGTACGCTGCTGCGAATTGCCCTCAAACCAAGCAATCTGCTCGATCTCACCGTACTGCACCAAGCCCGAATCGGCACGGCAGGCATGCTCCCACTCGGCATCGGTTGGCAGACGGTAGCCATTGGCCTCCGGCAGCAGGCGCACCTGATCTTGTTCGATCATGTAACAGGCGGACAAACCCGCTCGCTCACTAAGAGCGTTACAAAAGCGCAGCGCATCAAACCAAGACACGGATTCCACTGGACACTGCTGACCAGTAAAACAGGAGGGATTCACCGCCATTAAATCCGCATACAACTCTTGGGTCACTAGGAATTTACTGAGCAAGATGGGCTCAAGCTGGGCTTGCCAACGGATTTTTTTACGATCGTCGCGCAATTGAATTTCGCCGCCCGGAATGGGCAGCATCCACTGTTCAATCATCTGATTGCCTTAGTCCTTGTCGATTTTCTGAAGGTTATTTTGTGACAGAGAGGTATCGATACTACTGCTTTGGCTGCCATTTTCACAATCTGCGCCATTTGCGGCTTTTTGGCTGGCCGCCAAAGCCAACCATTTGTCACGCTTGAACCAAAAGGCCGTTGCACCCACCGGCCAGCCAATGGTTATCACCCAGGATGCTGATGGGCCCATAGCAAAAGCTGAGACACCCATCAGATGAACACCTAGGAACTGAAAAGCAAGCTCGCCAGTTGCCCAATCAAACCTTATACCGCCAAGCCCCATAGCAATGAACAGAAGCCAGAAAAATTTTTGCTTTGGCATGGGAGTACGCACACAGAACACTAGACTGATTATGATGAAAACCAGACAAGCAAAGGCCAACACCAGAACATAATAATGGAGAGGAGTTTGATGCCGAATCTCAAAGGTTGGCGATGTTGGCGCTTCAATGCGGTGCACGAACAGACTTTGAATAACAAGACCTGAATCGGTAGAACCCACCTTTGCGTTCACCAGATTCCAGCCAGTGGAAAACTGATAATGAAACTGGAGATGGTACACTTTGCTTGTGCCTGATTGGCTAAGGCTCCAGTTAACCAGACTCAGATCCAACAGATCACCTAAATAAAAATGACCCGTAACTTCCTGCATCAATTCATCATTGACCATTGGCCGTAACTCTGGTGATAAGTGGCTGAGAAAAGAATCATGATCACCAGACCGAAGCCGTTCGACATTATCCTGCACAAAGCGGCTGGCTTCTCTTGGCGCAAACAACTGGCTGCAACCAGAGCAGAGCCAAAGCAATACTAACAAAAGAATTCCCTGTTTCATTGATAGACCTAGCAAACGTATTTGTAGGCGCCACTATAAAACAGCAATACTGCCGAGTCATCCTCACAGGATTGAATCTTGCTCACTGATGCCATAATTGCTATTCACCATCCCCTAAAAAGCGATATAGAGAGCCAATAAAGGCACCAAATTAAACAGCAAGATCGCCAGCTTGTAGCCACCAACTAGCAGATAATTCAGCCGATCAAAGGTTTCCACCGACAGACGAAACCAGCGAGCTTGCCGCTGATACAGCCAATCGTGAGCGACAAAGAACGCCAGCATCCAGAGCAACAGCACGGCAAAATTGATTAAAGTACACCAGAGTAAAAATGACTGCAGTTGATCAATCAAACAAGCCTCCCCTGTCATGCAACAGAGCCAGAAGTCCCAAATACCCTTAGTAAGCATGGCCGCACACCTGACCCAGAGCAAGCATGGAAAGCGAATAAGGAACACAAAAACCAGATTGGCTGGCAAGGTTGGGTAACAGAGCCAGCATAGGTAAGATCCTATGCTTGAGACCAAGCCGAACGGTGTAAACCATAGACCGCATGATCCACGACTCGGCCATTCAAATTTTCAGCACGCGTGATGCAACCCTCCAGCACAAAGCCTAAACGCTCGCACAGTTTACGACTGGGCTGATTTTCTGTCGCAGCGCAAATCCGAACCTTTTCCATGTTTAACTCTGTAAAGGCTATCTCGATCAGCATTGCCACTGATCTGGTCACAATGCCCCTACCCTGATACTCAGCACTGAACCAATAACCCATGTCCACTCGTTTAAGTTGATGATTAATGCTGTTAAAGCTGATGTTGCCAACCAGGGTATCCTTATAAAACATGGCGCAAACAAGGGATACCCGGCTCTTCGCACTTAAGGGTGTAGCTTAGTTTTAAAACCGCCTGATTCCAACAGGCACCGAGCTATGTAGTTGGTCAAATTTCTAAAGCCCAAAGCGATTCCCCGCAAGTGTTCGAGCCTGCCGTTGATGGCCTCCGTTGGCCCGTCACTGGTTCCTGGTCGATCGAAGTAAGCAAGGATGCTTGCAGCGTGTTTCTTCATGGTCTGTCCAAGCCGTTCTAACTCAACGAGCTCTATGGGTAGGCAGGGATCGGTAATGATATCGATCAGCTCTTGCATGCGCTTTTTTCCTTGTCTAGGGT
>SKIB01000021.1 GCA_007116635.1 Saccharospirillaceae bacterium | reverse complement strand
GCGTTTTAATTATTTGGAGTTACAAATGGACAGTTCGTCGAGTCCCAGTACTGTTGCCAGTTGCAGGCAGGTGCGCAGGGTACAACCCTTGGGGTTGGTAAGTCGGTTGGTCGTTGTCATTTTGTAATCCTGTCTTTGGGGTTGCACTTGGCAACCTCCTTTCCTCTTATATATCCGCTCTCACTCTTCTGCTGCTGGCCATTTAGGGTCTTTTTCTACTGTTCTGCCGTAACAAGGTGGACATTATGTTGCATTGGCTTGCTAAGCGTCGCGCGCTGCGACCTCCTCCGGCATGAGCTGAGCTGACTTTGGTCGCTCGCTAAACCGAATTATTGCTAAACAGAACTATTGCACAATGGTTTAGGCTGATATTAGTCATGGTCTGATCGACCCTGTCTTTATCTATAATTCCGTACTTAGCTAATTATTCGAGCCATATTTTTATCATAGTTAACTGTCATATTTTAGATATTCAACGCTAAGGGTTTTTTATTGCCCAAGGATATTGCCATGAACAACAAAGAAATCATTTTTACCCTGAAAACCATCTTGCTGAGCAAAGACCAACAGCACATCAGCCTGTTGATGAAAAACCATCACCCTGCGGACATGGTGGTCTATTTGCAAGAGTTTGAGCTGCAGGATTTACAAACCCTGTTTGCCCTGATGACTGTGGCGCATCAAGCCAGCCTGTTTGGTTATTTTTCGCCTGTGCTGCAGTTTGAGCTGGCGCAAGACATGCCAGAGCAAGCTCTGGGTCGCTTGATGCAAGCCATGCCGCACGACGAGCGTGCCGACCTGTTCAATCAGTTGGATGCCGACAAGCAATCTCGTTTGTTGCCTGCCATGGCCAAGGCTGAGCGTGAAGACATCTGCAAGCTGGCTGCTTACAGTGAGGGCAAGGTAGGTTCGATCATGACCTCGGACTATGCCATCTTGACGCCCAAGGAATCTGTGGCTCAGGCCTTGCAAAGCTTGCGTCAAAGCGGCACCGACAAAGAAACCATTTACCAACTCTATGTGGTCAATGACGAGCGCCAACTCTTGGGTACTGTGTCTTTGCGTGAGCTGATCATGGCCACGCCTGAAACCCTGATCGAAAACATCATGACCACCGATCCGGTCTTTGTTCGTGCCGATGCGCCCAATAAGGTGGCAGCGGAGATGATCGCCAAGTATGACTTGATGGCTTTACCGGTGATCAATGGCGGCGAGAAGCTGGTGGGTATTGTGACCTATGACGATGCCATGGATGTCATGACCCAAGAAGACAGCATTGAGTTCCGTAAGACAGCGGCCGTTGGCAACATGATGGGTAGCATCAAGGACGCCAGCATCAATCTGCTGTACCGCAAGCGTGTGTTTTGGCTGGTGCTGCTGGTGTTTGGCAACATCTTCTCTGGTGCGGGCATTGCTTACTTTGAAGACACCATTGAAGCCTACATTGCGCTGGTGTTCTTCTTGCCTCTGCTGGTGGACAGCGGCGGTAACGCGGGTTCGCAGTCCGCTACCCTGATGGTGCGTGCCTTGGCCACGGGTGAAGTATTATTGAAAGATTGGGCCAGTATGCTAGGCCGTGAAGTAATTGTGGCAGGTTTGTTGGGTCTGACCATGGCTCTGGCGGTGTCTACCCTTGGCATTTGGCGCGGTGGCCCTGAGATCGCTCTGGTCGTGGCTCTAACCATGCAGATCGTGGTAGTGGTGGGTAGTGTGATCGGTATGTCTTTGCCCTTTGTGCTGAGCAAATTAAAACTGGATCCTGCAGCGGCCTCTGCGCCTCTGATCACCTCCATTGCCGATGCCGTGGGCGTGGTGATCTACTTTGCCATGGCGACCTGGATTCTGGGCATTCCAGCCGCCTAGGTCGAGCTGAGCTTGCCAGTCTGCAGCCAATGCAGCTGGCAAGGCTGTTAAATCTGACAACCCCTGAGCCTGTGCATGGCTTAGGGGTTTTTGTTTAAAGAAAGGAGGTAGTTATGCGTGTCTGGCAAAACTTGGATTGGTTGTCCACCGCCAATAGTCTGGTCATTTTGATCTTTGCCTTTGTGCTGGGCTCCCTAATCGGCCTTGAGCGACAATATCGCCAGCGCACCGCAGGGCTGCGCACCAATGCCTTGGTGGCGGTCGGCGCGGCCTTGTTTGTGGACCTTGGTATGCTGGTGTTTGGCGACGAGGGCGCATCAAGGGTGATCTCCTATGTGGTCTCGGGCGTGGGTTTTTTGGGTGCCGGTGTGATCATGCGTGAACAGGGTAATGTGCGTGGCATCAATACCGCCGCCACTCTGTGGGGCAGTGCCGCCGTAGGGGCCGCTTGCGGTGCTGGTTATATTACTGAGGCCGTGCTTGGCGCTCTTTTCGTGTTGGCGGCCAACACCCTGCTGCGCCCGGTCGTCAATCAGATCAACCGCCAGCCCTTGGATGTTAGCACGGCTGAGATCACCCATATTCTGTATGTGATCGCCAACAAGCATCAGCAAAAGGCCGCTCTCAATCTGGTTGAACTTTGCTTAGAGGCAGCCAAATACCCTAGTCGTGATCTGGAGGTGTCGCCCTTTGGCGAACATGAGGTGGAGATTTCCGCCACCTTGGCCGCCGATTCCGTGGCCGGTGATGAGCTGGACATGATCAGCAGAAGGATCATGCAAAAGCCCTATGTGACTCAGGCCTACTGGAGCACCAGTACCACGGAATAGGGCTTAGCCTTGATTGAGGCATTGTTTCAATGCCTTGAGCATTTGCGAACTGATCTGTTGCAGTTCTATCAGGCAGAGATCCACTTCCTGATGCAGTTCCAGAGCCCTAAGGTTAATCAGTTCGACTGCTTTGGCATGAACCTGCTGATGCAGGCTCTGTACTTGAACGCATTGGTCGCATTCAGGGATGAGATCGGCTCCGTGCTCAGTGAGCCAATGGCCAAATTTGCACTGGTCGTGGGCCAAAGCTGGCGGCTCGCCCTCTTGATGCTCTACGTAAGCCTTGAGTTCTTTAAGCCACAAACGGTGCTCAACAAAGGCAAAGACCAAGGGCAGCATAGGTCGGCCAAGGATCTTGCTGTTGAGCCAGCTGTCTGGTACTTGCCAAGATTGTGTCCAGTTGGGAATCTGTTCGCCGGGCATGGGTTTGGCAATGGCATAGCCTTGGCCGAGCTCGCAACCAAGGCTTAGCAGCATGTCGCCATGCTCCAGGCTTTCGACCCCTTCGGCAATGACCGAACGATTAAAGGCCTGGGCCAAGCCAAGAATGCCGTCCAGTATGGCAAGGTCGTCTTTGTTTTCCAGCATGCCCTTGACGAAGGCCTGATCAATTTTTATTAGGTGCGCAGGGATCTTTTTTAAGTATTCCAGTGAAGAAAAGCCGGTGCCGAAGTCGTCCACGGCAATGCTTAACCCTAATTGCCGGCAGTCCGTTAAAGCGCAGAGCGAGGCTTGTTGATCGGCAAGGCTACTGGTTTCCAGAATCTCAAGTTCAAAGCTGTAGGCCCTGTAATGCCTGTATTGGCTCAAACCGAGCCGCAGCTTCTCTGTCAACCTTGGGTCCTGCAGCTGCACGGCATTGACATTGACCGACATGTTTAGGTTCAGGCCGTGCGCTTGCCAGACTTCTTGCTGTGCCATGGCGGTTTTAATCACCCAATCGCCGATCTCAATCGACAAATGATGATGTTCGATCAAGGGCATAAAGCAAGCAGGCGACAACAAGCCTTTGTCGGGGTGCTGCCAACGAATAAGGGCTTCCACTCCAATTACTTCGCCACTGCGCATGTTCACCTTGGGCTGATAAAAAAGCACAAACTCATTGGCCTCTAGCCCTTGGCGGATACGGGCCAGGCTTTCGTGCTGGTCACGCACTAGGGTGTCTTGCTGGTGGTCAAACAGCGCGTAGCGGTTATGCCCCTGCTGCTTGGCCTGATACATGGCTAAGTCGGCTTGGCGAACCAGCTTGTCGGCGTCCACCTCCTGCTGTTGTGGCCAAAAGCTGACGCCGATGCTGGCCGTGACCTGTAACACCAGATCATTGACTTCAATCGGCTCTGCTGCCGCCATCAGCAAGCGTTCTAGAGCCGGAATGCACTGTTCGGTTTTGTCCAGATCGGCCAGCAAGACCACAAACTCGTCACCGCCCAAGCGTGCCAGGGTGTCGCCTTCACGGATCAAGGCCTGTAAGCGCTGGGCGATGATCATCAGCAGTTGGTCACCTGCGTCATGGCCATATTGGTCATTGACCTCTTTAAAGCCATCCAGGTCCAGGTAGACCACGGCCATTTGGTTTTTACGCCTCTTGCTTTGTTGAATGGCATGTTGCAATCGGTCTGCCAGCAACAAGCGGTTAGGCAGTGAGGTTAGGGCGTCATAGTGCGCTAGGTGTTCAAGCTGCTGGCGCTTGAGCTGTAATTCCGTGGTGTCGGTAAAGAGTGCGATGTAATGCTGGCATTGGCCTTTAGGATCATGGACTGCACTGATGGTAAGACGCTGATGATAGGGCTCGCCATTTTTCTTGCGGTTCCACAACTCTCCCTGCCAATAGCCTTGATCCAGTAATTGCTGCCAAAGCCGTTGGTAAAATAATGGGTCTTGCTTGCCAGAACTGAACACTCTTGGGTTTCGGCCAATCAGATCAGTACCGGCATAGCCAGTGATCTCGCTTACCGACTGATTAACCTTGATGATGGCTCCCTGTTTGTCGGTAATGAAAATGCCTTCTCGTGCGTTGTCAAAGACCGAGGCTGCCAAACTGAGTTGCAATTCTTGATGTTTGCGCAAGCTAATGTCCAGTACGGTGCCAAGGATTTTTCCACTTGTCTGCGCACTCAGGTCAGCCCGCTCCAGCACCCATATTTCTTGCTCATCAATCAACACACGGTGTTCAATCTCATAGAGCCCCTTTTGCTCCAAGGCTTGCTGCCATGCCGAATGTACCAGCTGCCGATCCTCAGGGTGTATCAGTTGCAAAAAATCCTGGTTGCTCAGGGGTGTCTGGCTTGGCAGGCCAAAGAGCCGATATATTTGCTTAGACCACTCCAGCTCACCACTGGCGACATCAATGACCCAATGCCCTACACCTGCCACCTGTTCGGCCTGCTCAAGAAACCTCAGCTGTTGTTCATTGGTGTCACGCACCTCTTGCAGAGCCCTTTGTGCCTGTTTAAGCCTTAGCGCGGCAAATAATAGACCTGCCACCAGTAGACCGCTCAGACATAAAGCCAACATTAGCCATCTTTGCTGAGTTTGTAGTCTTAGGGTTCGTTGCTCCACCAGCTCTTCTAGTCGATTTTGATAGTGCCACAGTCCTTGCTCAAGGTTGCGTCCTGGTGTGATGTCTTGAATCATGGAAAGCAGCAACCACTGATCGCCAAGCTGGTAGGGCTGAGATTGAACCTCCACAGTGCGCACATCGCCGTCGGCCAAACGGTGGCGAAAGATAAAATAATTACGCCCTTGTTCAGCGGCAAGTCTGCGTTCTTGCGCCACCTGTTCAGGGCTGAGGGTGTTTAACTGTTGAATGCTCATGCGTTGCAGTTGTTCAGAGCCATAGCCATAGAACTGGGCGGCCGCCGGATTGGCGGCCAGGATCTGACCCGACTCAGGTTCAATCCATAGCATCACTATTGAATGTTGTTCAAAGATGGGCGCAAAGTCACTGTTGATGCCCGCCGCTGGTTGAAGCAACGCCAAAGCAAAACTTATTTGAACAATCAACCAGTGAGCCCCTGCGCGCATGGATCAACCCTTTTGATTGGTTGGCTTCGAGTTGGTTTCAGTCATACAGTGCCGTGGTTCAGCTGTATATCAAATAACTATAGCAGCTTTTGTCACCTGGATTTGCTGGGCTGCCCAATCCTTTGCTGATTGCTATGCGCTTGGCTAGGCAGCCGGGTTTGTGGTGCGATTTTCATCTTTGGTCCTTTGCCATGTTGGCCCTTGGCGCAGGGGCGGTTTGGCTGTTGTTAAGCCTTTGGCCGAGTCTGATATACTAGCCTTGACGTAACAGTCATCATAAAGGGGAAATTCTTGGCACAAATACTATTTCATCTGGCTGGAGCCAGTGAGCAAGAGATTGAAGACATTCGTGCCCTGCTGCTCGAACACGAGCTGCCGGTGTATGAAACCAGTGCCGGGCGCTGGATGCTGGGCGTGGGTGCCATTTGGATCAAAGACGACAGCCGCTACCAAGAAGCCCGTGCCCTGATCAATGCCTATCAGCGTGAGCGTGAGCAAGCTCCCAAGCCAGAGCCGCTCAGTATGTGGCAGCACATGCAGCAGCAACCCTTGCCCTTTGTGCTGGCGCTGCTTGGCCTCATTGTGGTGGCAGTGGTGTCGGTGTTGCCCTTTATGTTGCGTGGTGCGGGCGGATAATGGCTGTTCATTGCCACCGCACCTGACAAACACAGGCTGGTATGCCTTGCTGCTGCATAAAGGCCAGCCACAATCGTTGCTGGTCTTGTAGGCGGTCGGTTGGGGATTTGACTTCCATGAGCTGATAGTTGCCTTGCTGGTCAAAGAGTATCAGGTCGGGTAGCCCTCTGCTGTGATGGCGAAGGTCTTGCCACAGCCGCGTGAAGATGGCGGTTAAATGCTCCTTGGCGATGCAAGCCAGGGCTTGTTCGACCAGCGTCAGGGGTAATTTGGGCCAATGGATCAGGCTGCAAGCCGTGCCCTGCTTAGCCTGCCAGCGCTCTAACAGCAGTTGGCGGTAATCTTCTCGCTGCCATTGTTGCCAGCAGTCGGCCATGATGTCTTGCCTTCTGCTGGCAAAGTCAGGGTGAAACAGGTCCCTTGGCCGGTCTTGAAAGGGGTTGAAAAAGGCCCCTTTAACCGGAGCAAAAATGGCGGGCCAAAAGCAAAGGGCAAATAATCCAACAAACAAATGATTCTCCACATGCTGCCCTTGCCAGCCTTGTTGCGCCATGGCCTGCAGTACCTGTTGCTCAACGCGCTGCTCGCCTTTTGCCAGAACTAGGCTTGTCACTTTGGGGGCAGTCAGTGCTTGCCCTAGCCATTGGCGCTGCTCCAGAGGTTGGCGTGGCCAAATCACCCGTTCCAAAGCCAGCCAGTATTCTGGTTGTTGGACCCCTTGGCGCAGCTCCAGACCCAGAGCCACCAGCTCTGCGGCCCTGAGTCTGGGCTTTAACAGCCGCAACAGTCGTACCTTGGCCTCAGGATGCTGGCTGGTGTGCCACAGTTGTTCGGCCAGCTCAAGATTGCCTTGGCGCTGCGCCTCTAGGCCAAGTCTAAGCATCAATTTGTCGCGGCTATGGGTCATCCAGCCTAACTCAGGCAGGGCCATCAGTTGCGCGGCGATGGCACAGACAGGCTCGCCAGCCTCAAGGGCCTTGGCCAAAGTGTTAAGCTGCTGGTAAAGCAACAGTTGCTCGCGGTTGGCAAAGGGGCGGTTGTCAGGATGCCAGGGCAGGGGTTCGTAGCGGCGTGTCTGTAACTCACTGAGCACAAAGTCGGTCATGTCTTGATGTGCATTGCCAAAAAACAGCAGTTGTAGCTCTTGCCACCAGAGCTGATGTTTGACGCGATACAGTCTTGGCCCCTGTGGCCACCAAGCAGACCAAGCTTGGTGCTCAGCGGTGTCGGCGGGCAGCAAACCTAGCCAGGTGTTGGCCCTGAGCTTGGATGGAACCCTGCCCAGCCGTTGAGCCAGTAGCTCTTTGACTTGAGCAAGGGTTAGGCAGTTAGCCAGCTCTGCTTGGCTGACTTCAGGGTCTGGTTCTAGCCAGTCAAGGGCCTGTAGTTCAGCCAAGGCTTGTTCGGGATGCTTGATTTCGCTGTAGATCAGTTGCCGGGCAAAGAACAGCTCGCCCTTGCGCATCAGCATCCGCACCAGCAAAGCTTGAGCCTCTTGGCCGAGCGCCTGCCAAGCGCTCCATTGCTGTTGCCATGGGGTTAACAGATCGCTGTACAGCTGATAGCAATGGTTAATCAGGGTTCGAGCGTTGTGTAAATAGTACCAGGGCTGAAGCGGGTCAGCGGCGCGCAGTTGGCTGGGGTCAAGCTTGGGCATTGGGGCTCATGGTTTGGCTGTTATGGCCATAATTTATGGCTTGTCAGTGTATGGCTAAATAGTGTACGGCTAACTAAATAGTACGGCTCTATAACAGGGCTCTTAGGTCTAGATCTTGGCTGTTCAGGACAAAGCGCTGGCTCAGGGGCAGGTGGTCAATTTGCAACAGGTGACGCACCAGAGCTTGCAGGTGTCTGGGCTGCAACCTCAGCGGGCCATCGGGCTGTAAATTGGCCTTGAAGCCCGTAGGCCAATGGTCGTCATCGGTAATGCCCAGAACACGGTTACCAAAGCCTGGGCGCTTACTAAGCAAGATGGCACTGCCAAAGGGCCAGTGATCCTTGCCTTCGCCGTCATTATAGGCCGGCGTGCGACTAAAATCCGATTCTATCAACAACCAGTGGCTAATGCCGCATAGTTTAGAGAGATTTTGCGTTAAGATCGGGAGCAGCCTGGGCGATGGTTTGCTGCCACGCAACGGTGCAGACTTTGGTTCGTCTTGGCAATTATCCAGCGTTATTAGTACTAAAATCAGACTACAGGTTATAGCGGCACTTTGTTGTATCCTGACTTAATACAGTCGGCTTTGGCAGTCATAAAGTTCTAATTTTTTCCGTACTATAAATTTCAAAATACGCAAAAATTTGATGACAATTAGAATCATTTGTTTGTGAGCTGCTGCGCACATTTCATTCAGTTGCTGTGTAAGAATTAATCAGGAGGCTGTTTGATAATTGCTCATTCGGCCGTTACAACAACAATACTCTCACTGCGTGGTCTTTTAACAATGACGTTATCTAAAAAAATTGTCACGCTAGGGCTCGCTGGCCTAGCTGTTTCCATTGCTCAGGCATCCTCTGTGTCATCGCCAGATCCCTTAGAGCAAACAATCGGCACTCGTTAGATCATCCATTACCAACAGCCTAGCTACGAATTGATGGGCCAGGATGTTAGCCTGCTGACTCATCAAGTACAGCAGTTATCTTTAATGGGCGCAGAAGTGGCTCTGGTGCTTGAAGACATTAGTGCGGTTGCGGCCTATATTCCTGAAAGTGCTTTTGACCTGTTAAATTATGATCCAAGCGTTGTTTTGATTGAACAAGATCAGCGTTATTTAGTTGGTGAAGCCTTTGGTGTGCAGAAAGAAGAACTAGACTTTGAACAGTGGTTAACCGATTGGCAATTGAGCCTTGACCCTGCTGATCAAAAGGCTCCAAATTTCGATAAGGGTGATTTCATCCCACCCAACATCACCATGGTCAATGCACATCGTGTTTCAGATGCTCATACTGCAAATCAAACTGTTTGTATCATTGATTCAGGTTTAGACAGCACACATGAAGACTTCTTTCATGATCGTATCCGAGGGCAGAACTTGCCAGGTGTGCAGTGGAGCATTGACCGAAACAGTCATGGTACCCATGTGGCTGGGACAATTGCAGCAGCTGCTAATGGTCTAGGTTTGGTGGGAGTCATGCCTAGCGGCAATGTCAACCTGATTATTATCAAGGTTTTTGGTGATAATGGTGAATGGGTTTATTCCTCAAATGTTGCTGGTGCGGCAACGGTTTGTGGTAACAACGGTGCCACGGTAATTAACATGAGCCTGGGTGGCAGTAGCGGTACTCAAGCGGCCGCAAATACCTTTGCTCGGTTGCGTGATAATGGCGTGCTCTCCATTGCTGCTGCCGGTAACAGAGGTAACAATAGCTTGTCATATCCTGCTTCATACAACGCTGTGATGTCTGTTGCTGCAACAGATAATAATCGCAATCGTGCTCGCTTCTCACAATTTAACGCTCAGGTTGAGATCGCAGCCCCTGGTGTTGGCGTGTGGTCCACTCAGCCAATGGGTACTGGTCGAGCCATTGGTGGTGGTGTCTTTGTAAACAATCGTATGATCAGCTCCAATCGCATGCAGGGAGCTCCTGCCGTAGGCGCTTCCGGTACGCTCGTTGATTGTGGCCTGGGTACTAGTCAGTGTCAAAATGCTGCTGGTAGAGTGTGTTTGATCAGTCGTGGTGAGAACACTTTCGCTGAGAAGGCATTAAATTGTCAAAATGGCGGAGGTGTCGCTGCACTAATATACAACAATACTTCTGATGATTTTAATGGAACCCTTGGCACTACTAGAGTCGATATTCCAGTAGATAGCATTACCTTGGATACTGCCAGAACTTTGGCAAATCAAATGAATGCTAGAGTGGATTTTCGAGTCACCAGCGGTGGACGCAACTACAGTGCTAAGAGCGGTACCTCTATGGCTACGCCAGCTGTGGCAGGTGTGGCAGCATTGGTTTGGAGCCACTTTCCCGAATGTACAAATCAAGAAATTCGCCGTGCACTTAATTTAACTGCCGAAGACCTAGGTACTCCGGGCCGAAATCATGAGTTTGGTCATGGTCTTGTTGATGCCAGAGCCGCCTATAACTTTCTGGCAGCCAATGGTTGTGCCAATCAGCCACCTGTGACTTCACCTACTCCAAGGCCTACGGCAGCTCCAAGCCCGTCTCCCACTGCTGAGCCAAGTGTTACTGCCACTCCATCACCAACAAGTGCTCCTGTTTGTGGTTCTGCAGTTAGCTATCAGGCTGGCTCAGCGTATCAAATTGGCGACCTAGTGTCGCATTTGGGCCGCGTATTCCAGTGTACAGGTGCTTCCGGTTGGTGTTCTCAGTCGGCCTACGAGCCAGGAGTGAGTATCCACTGGGCGGCAGCTTGGACAGAGGTTGATTGCCCCTCCCCAACCAGCAGTCCAACACCAAGCCCTACGGCTACTAATGTTCCTTCTCCAACGGTTACTGCAACGCCCAGTCCCACTTCTACGCCAACAGTGACCACAACTCCTAGTCCAAGTCCCACTCCTACACCAACAGCGACAACAACGCCCAGTGTATCACCAACAGTGAGTGCAACGCCCACGACTGCACCAGATCCATCTCCCACCAATGTACCTACATCTGTTCCCAGTGCTGAGCCTGAGGTGCCTGTAATTGATCCACCAAGAGCAGGGTCAGGTTCATGGTGGCTGCTGATGTTAATGCTACCCTTGGCTTTGCGCAGAGCCTTGAGTCGCCACTAGTCCCCTAAGTTAGTTGAGCGCAGTTGCAACACCCTCTTGGTTTAAGGCCATCAGGGTATTTTTTAGGCAAGTTAGATGCTTTTCAACTAGGCTCAAGCATGACATACTGTTTATAAAATCAGTATCATGGGTGCGTCGATGCGCAAAATCATCCACATCGACATGGATTGCTTTTTTGCCGCAGTGGAAATGCGCGACCATCCGCAGTGGCGTAATCAGCCCTTGGCTGTGGGTGGTCAAGCCAGTCGGCGTGGGGTCATTGCTACCTGTAACTACCAGGCCCGTGCCTTTGGTGTGCGCTCGGCCATGGCCACCGCCAAGGCCTTGCAGCTGTGCCCAAATCTGCTGGTGGTGCCAGGGCGCATGTCGGTCTACAAAGAGGTGTCAGCGCAGATTCGCGCCATTTTTGCCAATTACAGCCAACTGATAGAACCTTTGTCCTTGGATGAAGCCTATTTGGATGTGACCAACAGTCAGGCTTGCCAAGGCAGTGCCACCCTGATGGCCGAAGAAATTCGCCAGCAAATCTGGCAGCAAACCGGGCTAACCGCCTCGGCTGGCATTGCGCCCATTAAGTTTGTTGCCAAGATCGCCAGTGACCTGAATAAGCCCAATGGTCAGTTTGTGGTCTTGCCTAGCCAATTAGATGACTTTGTTGCTCAGTTGCCCCTGAGCAAGTTACCAGGGGTAGGGCGGGTGACGGCTGAGCGCCTGCGTGAGCTGGGCTTGGTGAGCTGTCAGGACTTACGCAACTTTGACCGCCTGAAACTAAGCAAACTGTTTGGCAAGCAAGGCCAGATTTTATGGCAACGCGCTCATGCCATTGATGATCGTGCTATACAGTCCAATAGGGTGCGTAAGTCTATAGGCATCGAAACCACCCTGAATCAGGACATTCATAGCCCAGAGCAGGTTTGGCAGCAATTGCTGATCCTGTTGCCTGGCCTGATGCAGCGTTGGCAAGCCAGTGGCGAGCGGCCGATTCAGGCTTTGCGTCTGAAGCTCAAGTTTGATGATTTTAGCCTGACCACGGTTGAGCAGCGCTGCCCGCAGATTGATGAATCGGTGCTAAAAGCCTTGCTGCCTCAGGCATTGGAGCGGCAGCAGGGGCGGGGTATTCGCTTAGTGGGCCTGCAAGTCAGCCTGCAGTCGCAAGAGGCAAGCAGCCAGCAGCTTTGTTTGCCGCTTTAATTTGTTTGGGTTTTGAACTCGGTTTGTAAGGGCTTGTATTAGACCTTGCATCTAGTCATCCGATGCCCCAACCAAAGCCTGCTATACTGCTACAAAGGATCCAATCTCCAACCGAGTCAAGTTTAATGACAGAGTCGTTTGATTCTCAGCCTCTTTCAGCCCTAACAGAGTCGGGGGCTGGAGCATTTAGCCTGGTGCCCCATGTGCGTCTGGTACGCGCTTGGCTGGTGTGCTCACTGTTGTCCGTTACTATTCTGGCCTTGACGGGCTGGCAGCTAAAGCACACGCACCAATTAGCCATTGCTGCGGCGACGGAAAGAGCCAATAGTAAAAGTTTTCTCATTGCTGAGTGGGTGTCCAAATCCTTCGATTTAAAGCAGTATGTACTGCGTGAAACCGTTAATAAGTTTGAGGCTGAGGAGTTGGTTTACCCGCCCATGGATCTTGCTCGCCATCAGGCGCAAACCCAGCTGCTGGGTCGACGGGCGCAGAGTCTGCACAATATGCTTTTTCTTGGCATGCTGGATGCCAATTGCATCGTTACCCATACCTCAATCGGGGTGAATCTGGGCTTTGATGCCATTGAAAACGAACGCGAGTACTGTCAGTTAGCCCTGTCTGAACCACAATCGGCTTTTAAAGTCAGCAATATGTTTCTCTCGGTTGAAGACACGCTCAATGTCACCATTTCTGTGCCCTTAATGGTTGAGCAAGAATTGCGTGGCTTTGCCCTAGCTGGGCTGGATCTGACCTTTTTCCAGCGTTGGCTAGACCTGATCGACATGGACCAAGACCATAATGTCATCACCCTTTATGATTTGAACTCGCGGTTGTTGGCTCGAAAGCCACTGATTGCTGAGCAGCTTGGCAATCAGGTGGTAGAGCCCAAATTGAATGCCATGGCACTGGCAGAGCTGGATCAGTTGGAGTCACCCTTTAGTCATCGTTTGGTGTCGCCAGTGGATGGCATTGATCGAGTTTGGTCTCTGAGACGCATCGGCGAGCTGCCCTTTATTGTAGTGGTGGGCGAGCAAACCAGTAATTCCTTGGGCAGTTGGCGCCAGCAGCTGAACTGGTACTTGATGGCTTCGGTTCTACTGGTACTGCTGTTGATCATCAGCACCAGAGCCTATGTGCGTAACCTAAGGCAGTCTGCGGAATTAGAGCATTTGGCCATCACCGATCCTTTGACTGGTTTGCCTAATCGTCGTTACTTTAATCAGCAGTTTACTGCCATCCTCGCCAGAGCCATTCGTTCTCAAGCTCCCTTGAGTTTCTTGATTGCCGACCTGGATCACTTTAAACAAATCAATGATCGTTTTGGTCATGATGTGGGGGACGCTGCGCTCTGTGAGGTAGCCAAACAGATGCAGTCCTTGGTTCGGCAAGGGGATTTGATTGCCCGTTGGGGCGGTGAGGAGTTTGTTATGCTGCTGCCTGATACTGATCTTAAGGGTGCTGAGCAATTGGCGGCGCGCTTGGCTGAGGCCGTTCAGCAAGTTAGGGTTGCTGAGCAGCAAGAGCTAACCATTAGTATTGGTTTGAGCAGTTACCGCCTGGACGACAGCATGGATAGTATGATTAGTCGTGCCGATTCGGCGCTGTTTCAAGCCAAAGATTTAGGTCGTAATCGTATCGAGCTTGGCACCTGAGCCGCACAATTGCTCAGCAGATGATCCATTGATTGTTAGCCTTTTGATCCTCGTCAACAGCTCATGTTTGGCTTGGCGTATGCTAGCTGTGGTTTTATAGATACAGCTTTAGGAGAATGTCATGCTTCGAGTTATTCCCATGCGTGATCAGGCCATCTGTGCGTCCTTGCCCCAAGCCCAACAGTTTTTATTCGTTGATCAGCAGGATCAGCAGGTCAATCTCATTGATAATCCAATCGACTCTTGGAACTGCCAAGCCAAGGCTCAGGTCATTGCTTTGCTTAAGCAGATGGGTGCCACTCAAATTCAGTTGGCTGAAGTAGGTGAGGGCTTGCTGCGCTCCTTGCTGTCGGCTGGTATCCATGTGTTACAAACCTGGTCTCAGGGTGAGGATTTGCCACCTCGTTTTCGTTTGCTAACTCAGGCCGACTTGGTGGCGCAGCGTTCGCAAGAACATACCTGCTGTGGTGCTTGCCAAGATTAAAAATCAATTGTGATTGCTGAGTTAGGTGGTAATGATGCCCCTGTTGGCGCTTAAAGTATGGGCTAACAGGGGTAGGGTTTAGTGAGGCTTGATTAGGCCTTGCTTTGCCAAACGTCGCGCAAACCAATGGTCATGTTGAACAGGGGCTTGTCACTTTGGTGCAAATATCGATCGGCGACAAAGTAGCCTTCGCGCTCAAATTGGAACACCGTTTCCGGCGCGGCCTGAGCCAAAGACGCTTCCAGTTTGGCGGTGCTGACTAGCTGCAGCGAACTAGGGTTCACGTGTTGAAGGAAATCATCGCCACCCTTGTCTGGGGTTTCGTGATTAAACAGCCGGTCATAGAGGCGAATCTCGGCATCTATGCAGCTGTTGGCGCACACCCAATGAATCACACCACGCGGTTTAACGCCCTCAACATCGGTGCCCAGGCTGCCTTCCACCAGGCTAGCGACAATCTGGCTGACCTGGCCGTTGGCGTCCTGAGTGAAACTTTCGGCCTTGATGATGTAGCCACCACGCAATCGCACATAATCACCAGGCACCAAGCGTTTGAATTTTTTGCGCGATAGGCTGTTGTCGGTGTTGAAATCGTTTTGGTCAATGTACAGCCGCTGGCTGATGGCTACCTTGCGTTCGCCCAGTTCTGGGCGTTGTGGATGGTTGCTGACGCTTAATTGCTCTTGCCAGTCGTCAGGGCGATTACTGATCACCACCTCTAAGGGGCGCAGCACGGCCATGGCCCGAGGAGCGTTTTGGTTCAGCTCCTCACGGATGGCGTACTCCAGCATGCCTAGATCAACCACGCCACCAGCACGGCTGGTGCCCACCATCTCGGCAAAGGTACGCAGGGCAACCGCTGGAACGCCACGACGGCGCATGCCAGCAATGGTTGGCATTCTGGGGTCGTCCCAGCCATTCACCACGCCTTCATCTACCAGTTTTTTTAGCTTGCGCTTGCTGGTGACGGTGTAGTTAACATTCAAGCGGGCGAATTCGTACTGCTTAGGTTGGCAGGGCACAGGTAGTTTGCTAAGCAACCACTCATATAAGGGCTTGTGATCTTCAAACTCCAGAGTACAGATGGAGTGGGTGATGCCTTCCAGGGCATCGGATTGACCATGGGTGTAGTCATAGCTGGGGTAAATGCACCACTGGTCACCGGTTTGGTGATGCGTTTTTTTGCGGATGCGGTAGAGAATGGGGTCGCGCATATTGATGTTGGGCGAGGCCATGTCAATTTTGGCCCGTAGTACCATGCTGCCATCGGCAAATTCGCCCGATTTCATGCGCTGAAACAGATCCAGATTCTCGGCCACCCTGCGCTGGCGATAGGGGCTGTTTTTGCCCGGCTCGGTCAGGGTGCCACGGTACTCACGCATCTGTTCTGGTGTTAGCTCGCAGACATAGGCGTCGCCGTTTTCGATCAATAGCAGCGCCCAGTCATAGAGCTGCTGAAAGTAATCTGAGGCGTACTTGGGTTCGCCCTGCCATTCAAAGCCTAGCCAACGCACGTCTTCTTGAATGCTATTGATGTATTGCTGTTCTTCTTTTTCCGGGTTGGTGTCGTCAAAGCGCAGATTGCAGCTGCCGCCAAACTGTTTGGCCAAGCCAAAGTTGACGCAGATAGATTTGGCATGGCCAATGTGCAAATAACCATTGGGTTCAGGTGGGAACCTAGTATGGATGCTTTTGTGTTTACCACTGGCGAGGTCGTCTTCAATAATGGTCGCCAAAAAATTGGATGGCTTGTCAGTCATAAATGCTCGGCTCCGCTACCAGGTAGCTTAATCAAAAAACAACGATTATAGCGGCTTATTTGCCCCTGCCTAGGGTGGGTTGCTAATAAGGAGGGATGTTTGCGCTTTAGAATGCTGCCAGAGTTGGCAGCAGTTGAATCAATTAGAGTCAGGGCCAGGTGTTGCGCCTGGCCCATGTCTGCTTAGCGGCCCTGGCGCTTGACCATTTGCCAGGTGGTAAAGCCACCGGACAGGTTTTTCACTCTAAAGCCGTTGTGGCGCAGAATTTGTTCCGCCACATAGCCACGCAAGCCCACGGCGCAGAACACCACTAGGGTGCGATCTTTGGGCAGTTCGCTTAGGCGGCTGCGCAGTTCTGGCAGCGGAACGTTAAGCGCGGTATCAATGCTGCCGAGCACGCCAATTTCGCTTGGGTTGCGCACATCAATCAGCAGGCTGTCGGGTGAGCATTCATCAATGGTATTGGCATGACAAACCTGGCTGTCGCCGCGCACCACATTGGCGGCGACAAAGCCCGCTTGGTTAACCGGGTCTTTGGCACTGCCATAGGGTGGGGCGTAGCACAATTCTTGCTCTTCCAAATCAAAGACCGTTAATTGGGCTCTGATGGCCATGGCCAACACATCTATGCGTTTGTCGGCGCCTTTCTTACCCACTGCTTGCGCGCCAAAGATACGTCCTGTTTGTGGGTCAAACAGCAGTTTCAGATGAATCTGAGTGGCGCCAGGGTAATAACCGGCATGATCCTGTGGATGAATGTAAATCTTTTCAAACTGCACGCCCGCTTTGCGTAGCTGCTTTTCGTTGCTGCCGGTGCTGGCGGCTTGCAATTCAAACACCTTACAAATGGCGGTGCCCTGAGTGTCCTTGTATTGGCTGTCACGGCCAAAGATCACCTCGGCGGCAATGCGGCCTTGACGGTTGGCCGGGCCTGCCAGTGGGATCATGGCCGGCAGTTGGCTGACCAGATCAGTGACCTCAATGGCATCGCCCACGGCATAGACATTGGACACGCTGGTCTGCATGCGTTCATTAACCCAGATGGAGCCGGTTTCACCCAATTTGCAGCCAGCAGCCTTGGCCAGTTTGGTTTCAGGGCGCACACCCGTGGCCATAATGATCAGGTCGTATTTTTCTTGATCGCCATTAGCGAAGCTCACGGCCAATCCGCCGTCTTTGCTGTCGATCTGGGTTAGGGCGTTGCTCAGCTTCATGCGTACACCGTTACGGCGCATTTCTTGGTGTAACGGGCTGGCCATTTCTACGTCCAGCGGGCTGAGGATTTGGTCGGCCATTTCCACCAGCGTGGTCTCTAACCCACGATGAATCAGGGCTTCGGCCATTTCAATGCCGATGTAGCCGCCGCCCACCACCAAGGCCGATTTAGGCACCTCAGCATTAATGAAACGAATGATATGGTCCATGTCTGGGATGTTGCGCAAGCCAAAGACCCCAGGGCTGTTGATGCCTGGAATGGGTGGCATGATGGGAGACGAACCAGGAGACAAAATCAGGTCGTCGTAGCTTTCGCGGTACTCTTCACCATTGGCTAGATTTTTGACCACCACTTCTTTATTGGCGGCATCGATGTCTATTACTTCTGAGCGAATGCGAATGTCGAGATTAAAGCGCGCCTTCATGGATTCAGGGGTTTGCACCAGCAGGGCTTGGCGGTCTTTGATGTCGCCACCGATGTGATAGGGCAGGCCGCAGTTGGCGAAAGAAATGAAACTGTCACGTTCAAAGACGATGATTTGCGCCTGTTCATCTAAGCGGCGTGCTCGTGCGGCTGCGGATGCGCCACCTGCGACGCCACCGATGATGACTAATTTTTTGCTCATGCGAGACTCCTAGTTGAGATTGGTTATATAGTTATAACATTATACCAAATAATAAAGTATTGATCCTGCGCAGTCCTTTGTTGTTTTTCGGCTGCCAGTGTTTTTAAGCTACTTGCAGTCTAGCTGGTGATTTTGGTTTTGCTGCAGATGGTTTTGATGCGCACTCATCAGCAAAATGCTTATCCTGTGCATCTGAATCGGTCATCCTGCGCGCAGTCGCAGGATCTCCCTGCTGCTAACCAAAGACCCTGCGACTACGCGCAGGGTGACTGCATTATGAGCGAAGCCGCAGGATCTAAAACAACTCAAGAGAACTTGTGACTACTCGCAGAGGGCCAGCTAAGCTGGGCAAAATGCCTATCCGGCTGGCCACAGGGGGAAAGGCTTAGGTATCATGCATTTAAGTGAAAAAAATTGGGGGAGCCATGTGGCAAAGACTTGAAGCCAAGTTTGGTTGGCAAGACATGAGTTGGGAAACCTGGTTCTGGTTACAGGATGTGTTTTTGATTGTGCTCCTAACCGTCGCCGGCAGTGTGCTGTTGCGCTGGTTGCTAGGCAAGTGGGAGGCCAAAGCAGCGCAAACCAAAAATTGGTGGGACGACTGTTTGGTGACAGCCATTCGTGTGCCAGCTCAGTGGTTAGTGTGGAGCGAGGGTCTGCTCTGGGCAACTGAAGTAGCCATGCGTGAGAATGATGTGGTATTGCTGGCTTTGGTGCTTGAGCTACGCAATCTAAACTTTGTGGCCCTGGTGGTTTGGTTTTTGGTGGTCTTTGTCCGCGAAGCCGAGGCGGCACTGCGTGATCCGGAGAAAATGAAAAAGCCTCTGGACACCACTACGGCCATGGCCGTGGGTCGAATTCTGCGCACTGCCATTCTTATCACTGGTGCCCTAGTAGCCATGCAGACTCTGGGTATGAGTGTGTCTGGAGTGATGGCCTTTGGCGGTCTGGGTGGTATCGCGGTGGGCTTTGCGGCTCGGGATTTACTGGCTAACTTTTTTGGCGGCCTGATGGTCTACCTGGACCGGCCATTTAAGGTGGGTGATTGGATTCGCTCGCCTGACAAAGAGATCGAAGGCACGGTGGAATACATCGGCTGGCGGCAAACTAGGATTCGTACCTTTGACCGCAGACCTCTTTATGTACCTAATGCCACCTTTGCCACCATTTCGGTCGAAAATCCGTCACGGATGCAAAACAGACGCATCTTTGAACACATTGGTGTGCGGTACGATGATGCTAAAAAAGCCAGAAGCATTGTTAATGCGGTACGCCAAATGTTGATTGAGCATCCGGAGATAGAGACCAGCCAGAGAGTGCTGATCGTTAACATCGATGCCTTTGGTCCGTCCAGTATTGATTTTATGGTTTACGCCTTCACTAAAACTACCGATTGGGTGGCTTTTCACCACATCAAAGAGGATGTAATGATGCGGATCTACGACATTATTGAGTTGCATGGTGCAGAAGTGGCCTTCCCAACCCAAACCTTACATATTAGTCCGCAGTTGGCGGGTTTGCCTTTGTCGCAAAGCGGTGATGCAACTCCTCCAGGTGGCGAATGATGGAGCGACGCTCGCGGTGCAGTTGTTTGGCCAACTGGGTGCGGCCCATGATGAAGGTGCGTAATAGAATTTTACTACGGTAATAGGTAATACGGTTACGGTAGGATAAACAGATAAAGCCACTGGGCGGCAACAGAGCAAGGTAGATCAAGGCCTCTGTTAGGTTTTTGCTTGTGAGTTGCCATAGTCCCAGTCCAAGCAGAAAGTAAAAAATACTAAAGGCCATAAAACCAATACCAAAGTAGGCAAAGGCCACCGTGGCTTCGTCTTTAAAGCGGCGAGCCGAGAACTTAGTGAGCGCATAGGGTAGCAGGTTGTTAACAAAGCCAAAGGCGGCGATGGGAGCCAGCAACAGCGCATAGACAGACATCTTAAGGCGCATTAGGCGGCCTAGCACAGGCTGGTCCATGGTTTGCGTCAGATCGACCTTAAGATTATTTTGCGTTAAGTGATCTTTATAGCGTTCGGTACGCAATTTTAGGTCTTCAACTAGATCAGGCTCTTGTTGCCAAGCTTGGTGTAGGATGCGGCTGATTTGTTGCTGACCTATCTGGCTACTGCTGAGGTCAAGGGGCCGCCTTGACTTGGGTCTGAAGCGCTGACGAAACCAGTGGCGAAATCCTCGCCACCCTTGTTCCAATGGATTGAGCTTAAGTAAATGCTTACTACTCACTGCTTGATAATACAGCTGACCAAGGTCTTGAATAAGTTGTTCCAATAGGTTGTTTTCAATGTGCATCACCTGCTGTTTTAGGCCATTTTCAATTTGTTCGGTTAGGAGTCGAATTGCGGCCTTTTCATCTGCCTGATACTGTTGTTGAAAATCCGCCACAGTAATGCCCTTGCCAAAACGCAATAACACGGCCTGTGAAAACAGGTCTCGGCTTTCAAAGTTAATGCCCACAGGAATGATGGTCAGGCCAAGTTTAAATTCATTACGAGCCTCGGCTTCTAAGGCCATGCGTGCAGTGCCGCTGCGAATGCGGAGTAGTCGTCTGCCTGTGGAGTTTTGACCCTCAGGAAAAATACCAATGCAGCTGCCCTGCGCAAGGCGTTCATATACTCTAATAAAGGTCTGGTCATTGTTGCCCGCATTTTTACCCTTATAGATGGGAATGGTGCCAACTCGTTCGTAAAGACTGGCAATCCACCGGCGACGAAAAAGGTCACTGCTACCTAAATAGCCAACGGGACGCGTGAGCTGAGTCGAAATTAAAATGCTGTCCAGCAGTGAACTTGGATGGTTGGCGGCCAAAATCACCGGGCCTGTTTTTGGCACCTGGTCTATGCCTTGACTTTGGATATCAACAAAAAAGAAGTGAGTAGCAAAGCGCATTAATTTGCGCATAAAAAAGTACAGTTTCATCAATGAACTCCCTAGATGGACACATTATAACGAAAAAAAATGCCTCTTGCTGCAGCTGCATGGCTGGATGTTCTACCGGACCTTGCTTTTTGACCTAAGCTAATGCATGTAATCGGGCTTTGCAGTATCATAGCCGCGATTTTTTTGAACCCTTATTGCTGAATTAGAGGCCTGCTCATGATGCTGGAACTCCAAGGCGCTGCTGCGCTTTCTCCTTTTCGCCGCCGAAAAATGCTGCAAAGTTTGCAACAGCAAGTCGCAGAGATCACCGATCTCTACTCCGAGTTTTGGCATTTTGCCGATCTAACCCAGCCCTTGGCTGCGGATGAACAAGACAGATTGCAGCAGTTGCTGACCTATGGCCCAGCCATTGCTCAAGAGCAGGGTCAGGGCTTGGCTCTGTTGGTGATCCCTCGCCCTGGCACCATTTCGCCTTGGAGCAGCAAGGCCACCGACATTATGCATCACTGTGGTTTGCCGCAAATCAAACGCATTGAGCGCGGCCAGATGTTTTATGTCCGTGCCAGCCGTGAGCTAACGGACGCCGAGGTTCAGGCCATTTTACCCCTGCTGCACGACCGCATGACTCAGGCCGTGGTGCGCCAAAGTTCTGAAGCTGCGCAACTCTTTGCTCAGCATCAGCCCAAGCCACTGGCCACTGTGCCGCTGATGACCAATGGTCGAGCTGCACTGGAGCAAGCCAACCAACAGTTAGGCCTGGCTCTGGCGGAAGACGAAATCGATTATCTGCTCACCAACTATCAAGCTCTTGAGCGTGACCCGACCGATGTTGAGCTGATGATGTTTGCTCAGGCCAACTCTGAGCACTGCCGACATAAGGTCTTTAACGCCTCCTGGACCATTGATGGTGTGGAACAGCCTTGGTCGCTGTTCAAAATGATCAAGAACACCTATCAGCACAGTCAGGACCCTGATGTGCTCTCGGCCTATAAAGACAACGCGGCGGTGATTCGTGGTTATGCCGTGGATCGTTTTTATCCTGAGCCAAGCTTCTATCAATACCGTCATCACCAGCAACAGGTGGAAATCCTGCTGAAGGTGGAAACCCATAACCACCCAACGGCCATTTCTCCTTGGGCCGGTGCGGCCACGGGTTCTGGCGGTGAGATTCGTGATGAGGGTGCCACGGGTCAGGGTTCTAAGCCTAAGGCGGGCTTGACCGGCTTTAGCGTCTCGGATTTGAAGATCCCCGGCTTTGAACGGCCCTGGGAAAGCCACTATGGCAAGCCAGGACGCATTGTTAGCGCCTTGGAGATCATGATTCAAGGCCCCTTGGGCGGCGCTGCCTTTAACAACGAGTTCGGTCGCCCGAATCTGTGCGGCTATTTCCGTACTCTTGAGGTGTTGGCCAAGCGTGATGGCCTGCAAGAAGTGCGGGGCTACCACAAGCCGATCATGATTGCCGGTGGTTACGGCAACATCAGTGCTGACCATGTCGACAAAGCCTGGGACGCCATTCCCGTGGGCGCGAGCCTTGTGGTTCTGGGTGGTCCGGCCATGGAAATTGGTCTGGGTGGCGGTGCAGCCTCCAGCGTCAACACCGGCGCAGGCAGTGAAGACCTGGACTTTGCCTCAGTACAGCGCGAAAACCCAGAAATGGAGCGTCGTTGCCAAGAGGTCATTGACCGCTGCTGGGCCATGGGCGCACAAAACCCCATCGCCTTTATCCATGACGTGGGTGCGGGCGGTTTGTCCAATGCCTTCCCTGAATTGGTTAATGACGGTGGTCGCGGCGGTTCATTTGAATTGCGCAACATTCCCAATGACGAGCCAGGCATGAGTCCGCTGGCCATCTGGTCAAACGAATCGCAAGAGCGCTATGTGCTGGCCATTGATGCCGTGGACATGCCGCTGTTCCGCCAGATTTGTGAGCGTGAGCGTTGCCCTTTTGCTGAGATTGGCGTTACTACGGAAGACAAGCATTTGCGTGTCAATGACCAGCTGTTCAACAACGCCCCGGTCGATCTGCCGCTGTCCGTGCTGCTGGGCAAGCCACCGCGCATGAGCCGCTCTTTTGAGCGTCAGCAGCAGCAACAAGATGCTTTTGATAGTACCCATCTTAATCTCTTTGAGGCCGCTGAGCGCGTCTTAACCCTGCCGGCTGTGGCCAGCAAGAAGTTTTTGATCACCATTGGTGACCGTTCGATCACCGGCATGGTGGCTCGTGATCAGCTGGTTGGCCCTTGGCAGATGCCTGTGGCCGACAGCGCAGTGACCACCACCAGCCTTACCTCGGTCTGTGGCGAAGCCATGGCCATGGGTGAGCGCACGCCTGTGGCCCTGATTAACCCTGCTGCCTCTGGCCGTTTGGCGGTGTCGGAGGTGGTGACTAACCTTGCGGCAACGCCCATTGCTAAGTTAGCCGACATCAAATTGTCGGCAAACTGGATGGCGGCCGTGGGTCACCCAGGTGAAGAGCAGGCACTGTATGACACGGTCGCGGCTGTGGGTCTTGAGTTTTGTCCTGCCTTGGGCATGACCATTCCGGTGGGCAAAGACTCCATGTCGATGAAAACCACCTGGCAAGATCAGGGTCAGGCCAAGAGCGTGACTGCGCCTCTGTCATTGATCATGACCGGCGTGGCCCCTGTTTACGACGTTCGTCTGACGCTAACTCCGCAGTTGGACACCCAACAGCCCAGTGACCTGTTGCTGATTGACCTCAGTCGCGGAGCTAACCGCCTAGGTGGTTCGGCCTTAGCGCAGGTGTATCGCAAGCTTGGCCAACAGGCTGCCGATATGGACGATCCTGAAGATCTGAAGGCCTTTTTTGCAGTGATGCAGGGCTTGCTGGCCGATGGCTTGGCTCTGGCGTACCACGACCGCAGCGACGGTGGTTTGTTTGCCACCCTCTGTGAAATGGCCTTTACCAGCCGTGTTGGCCTGGATGTTACCCTGGACCTGCTGGCCGAAAGCCAGGACGATCTGGCGGCAGTGCTGTTCAATGAAGAACCGGGCGCAGTCCTCCAGGTGGCTAAAGAGCACCTGATTGAAGTTCTGGAGCAATTCAGCGCAGCAGGCTTGGAAGACTGCGTGTCGGTCATCGCCCAGATCAATGAAGATGACCACATCCGCTTCTGCTGGCAAGAGCAGGAAGTGCTGGCTAAGCCTCGTACCCATTGGCTGCGACTCTGGTCACAAACCAGCCATGAAATGGCAGCCCTGCGTGACAATCCGGACTGTGCTCAGCAAGAGTTTGATCAGTTATTGGACGCTAATGACCCTGGTCTTTTTGCCCAGTTGAGCTTTGATCCTGAACTGGACATCGTCAGCGACCTAGATCATAAGCACTACGAGAATCGACCTAAAATCGCCATTTTGCGTGAGCAGGGTGTTAACGGCCAGCTGGAAATGGCTGCCGCCTTTGATGCCGCTGGCTTTGACGCCATTGATGTGCACATGTCCGATCTGCTCTCTGGGCGCGCCCATTTGCGTAACTTCCACGGCCTGGTGGCCTGTGGTGGCTTCAGCTATGGTGATGTGCTAGGCGCGGGTGGCGGGTGGGCCAAAACCGTGCTCTTTAATGAGCCCTTGCGCCAGCAGTTCACCGAGTTCTTTGCGCGCGCCAATACCTTTGCCCTGGGCGTGTGTAACGGCTGCCAGATGCTGTCGCAATTGGCGGATTTGATTCCAGGTGCTGAGCATTGGCCGACCTTTGTTCGCAACCAAAGTGAACAGTTTGAAGCCCGAGTCGCCATGGTGCGGGTTGAAGACAGTCCCTCGGTGCTGCTGCGCGGCATGCAGGGCTCGATGATGCCCATTGCTGTGGCTCACGGTGAGGGTCGAGTGCAGCTGCGTAACGCCAGCCTGCCAGAAATTCAACAATCCGGTCTGGTGGCCTTGCGCTATGTAGACAACTACGGCCAGACCACCGAACAGTATCCTGCCAATCCTAACGGCTCTGCCGATGGCATTACCGGACTTTGTTCGCGAGATGGTCGAGTGACGGTGATGATGCCGCACCCTGAGCGTGTTTACCGCAGCCTCACCAACAGCTGGCACCCTAAAACCTGGGGTGAATATGGCCCTTGGATGCGCTTGTTCCGCAACGCCCGCAAGTGGTTGGCCGAGCAGGGCATTTAAGTGGCCAAAGCAGGCAAGTACTATGTGGTTTGGGTCGGGCGTGAGCCCGGCCTGTATCGCACTTGGGCGTCGGCTGAGCAGCAAATCAAGGGCTTTGCTGGCGCGCTCTTTAAGTCCTTTGCCACTCAAGCCGAGGCCGAAGCAGCCTTGGCAGCAGGGCCGGGCAGTCAATCGTCTGCCTCAGGTCGTGCTTCTGGTTCAAGCCAGACCTCTGGTCGCGCTAGCGCGGCCAAAGCCAATCCACTAGCAGCCAGCAATTACCCCAAGGGTGAGGCCCTGTGCGTGGATGCGGCCTGGAACTCGGTGCAAAAGCAAATGGAGTATCAGGGCGTTTGGCTGTCCAGTGGTGAGCTGCTGTTTCATCAGGGGCCCTTTGCCATGGGTACCAACAACATTGGCGAGTTTTTGGCCCTAGTGCATGCCTTGGCTTGGTTGGACAAGCAGGGCGACGCCAGCATGCCGGTTTACACCGATTCCATGACCGCCATGGCATGGGTGCGTAAAAAAAAGGCCAACAGTCAGTCCTTGGCCGAAGGTCGCATCAGCCCTGAGTTAGTGGCGCTGATGACTCGTGCGGAACACTGGCTTCAAGCCCATCCCAAGCATAATCCGGTCAAGAAATGGTTAACCAAAGAGTGGGGTGAAATCCCTGCCGATTTTGGTCGTAAATGATTGCAGAGGCTCGTTTTTTGGGAGCCTGCTGTTTGGGGTTGTGGAGTTATTTTAGGTTGAGTGCTTTGCTACAGGTATTGATGAGGTTTGGATGATTGAAATAGTGGTTTCTGTCTTTATTACTTTGGTAGTGGTGCTCTTTGCCGGCTGGGGTTTGGCGCGCATGGCCAGACCCTGGGTGGGCCGTGATCAGCAAAAATTCATTCGTTTATTGGAACGAGTGCTGGCAGGCCAAGCTGTAGAGTTGGAGTGGCGAGTGTTTATGTCCATTCCAATGCGGCATAACCTGTTTTTGGAAGAAAAGCGCCTGCAATGCCAAGCCATTGAGGAAGACCATTGGCATGGTCTGAATCATCGTAATCGCCTGTTCAGTAAAGAGGGGGAGCAGTTGTTGCAACAACTGTTGGATGAAATCAAATCCCACGGTGAGCGCGAGTTCTAATGACTTTTCTCTGGCCCAATAATTGCTTGTTAACTAACTTTGCCAGACTTTGGTCAAAGTAACTCATTTTTTCCTGCGGATGTTTGCCCAGCCTAGCTGTGGGGCGGCAAAACCTTGCCCTTTGACCTAGACTAAAGAGTTGGCAATAGAGTTTAAGTACTTTCGGCTCAAGTTTTATTCTGCTTGGCCGATACCCATTAAGCAAATTTTGGTTCGGGGTGAGTTATGTCAGGTATTCAGTCTTTAGGTATTGGCTCAGGGCTGTTGACCAGTGATCTAGTGGATCAGTTAGTGAAGGCCGAGCGCGCCGCAACCGACCTGCGTCTTGATACTAATGAAAAACGTGTTGAAGCCCAGATCTCGGCTTATGGTAAGCTGAAGTCAGCAGTTGATAAAATGCAAATCAGTTCTAGCCGCTTAGCTAATGCGCAAGGTATTCAACGTGCCACGGCGCGTTCCAGTAATGAATCCGCGCTAACGGCCACTACTAACAGCTTAGCCGAAGACGGTTTTTTCAGCGTTAATATTCAGCAAACAGCCCAAGCCCATACCCTGGCGACTAAACGATTTGACGCTCCTACCAGTACTCTGGGCACGGGTGAAATTAGCATTAGCTTTGGCGAGATTAGTTATGACGCTGAAGGCAAGCCAGAAGGCTTTGCTGCTAATACTGATAAAACCAGTCTAGAATTAGACATAAATAGCCAGAACAACAGTCTCAGTGGCATTCGTGATGCCATTAATCGTGCTGATCAGGGCGTTCGCGCCAGTATTGTAAATGATGGTTCGGGTTATCGTTTGTTACTGTCATCAGCCGAAACAGGCAAAGACATGGCCATGAACATCGATGTGATTGGCGATGCCGGGTTACAGGCCTTGGCTTATAATCCTTTGTCCAATACCGATGGCCAACACATGCAGCAAACCCAGCAAGGTCAGGATGCACTTTTGACCGTTAATGGTCTGGCCATTAGTAGTAGTAAAAACCAAGTGGATGAAGTCATTCGTGGTGTGACCCTGAACCTAAATCAGGCCACAACCGGCCCAGTTAACCTAACACTTGAGCGTGATGTTAAGGGCGTGGTGGAGCAGGTTGAGGATTTTGTTGAGTCCTATAATGAGTATCGAGAGCTGTATCAAAGTTTGGTGCGGTTTGATCCCAGTGCTGAGGTGGGTGGCTTATTGATGGGTGATTCCAATCTGCGCACCATCAACAACCAGGTGCGTAATTTGCTCGGCAGTATGGTTGAAGGTTTGGATGATTCAGGATTTCGTACTCTGGCTGATATTGGTATAACCACAGATCGTAATAACAGTTTTAATCTGAGGGTTGATAGCGCTCGGCTTGAAACCGCCTTACGATCAGAGCCTCGCAATGTGTCTGGTTTATTAGCCAGTAATTTAAGTGCTGAGCAGGCCTCAGATGTCACTGTGGTTACTAAAACCGAAGATACCCGTCCTGGTAGTTATGACGTAGAGGTTACTCAAATAGCCGAACAGGCTCGTTGGCAAGGACAGTCGACCAGTTTTCTTGCCTTTGATGAACCGCTAGTAATCGATGGTGGTAACTATAGTTTTCGTGTCAATGTTGATGGCCGTACGGCTCAGGTCAATCTTAGCCAGGGTAGCTATGCAACAGGTGATGAGTTGGCCTTGATGATACAAAATAGTATTAATCAGAGCTTTACTTCTGGCCCCTCTGTCTCAGTTGTGTTTGATGCCGACGAACAAAACTTATCCATTACATCTTCTCGTTTTGGTAGTGCTTCTGAAGTCTCTGTTCTGTCTACCTCACCCTCAATGGGCAATACCTTGGGCCTGGTGCCGCCGGGTATTGGTGAGTTAAAGGGTAATTCTTTAGCCTTTTTAGCGGAGCGTGCCTTTGGTGCTTCTACCGATCCTGCGCAGCAAGAAATTCGCCCTGATATGGGGCTTAACTTTGAAGCAAATCCAGTGAGCTTCACCCTTGAGCTGTCTGGCAGTAATGATCCAGCAATGAACTCCAGCTTTAACATCAGTCTGGATCAAAATATGAGTAATATCCTGGATGTTGATGGTGAGGTAGTGACTGCTCGTGATCGAGAAGACGTGCTTAATTACATCCAGGGTGAGCTAAATGCCGCGGGCTTGGCAGGTGAGGTATCCGCTGTTTTTAACAACAATAATAGATTGCAGTTTATTACTAGAGAACAATCTGGTATCCAAACTTTGAAGTTAAGTAATCTCTCGGTGGGCGGCTCTGATGTATTGGGATTGCAAGAGCAACAAGTAAGTAGTGGTTTCAACGTTAGTACGGCTGCTAATTTCCGATTAGAGATAGCTAATCGTCTGGGCAGTGCAAGTAGTGAGCAGATAAATGTTCCTGGCGGTACTTATCAAACGCCTGAAGAAGTCGCCCTTGCCATTGAAAACGCCATCAATGCCGATCCTGAAATTGCCGGTTCTGCCAGTGGTGCTCTGTCTGGTATGGGGACAAGGGTACTGGGTAACAGTGTGAACTTTGAAGCCCGAAGTTCAAGTATTGCCTTTAACCTTAATGGTATGGATTATGAGGTTGTGATTGATAGTAATGAAGCAACCACTCAAGAATCCATTCAAACTGCTCTTGATGCCCAGGTAGGCCCAGGCCTGCTTGAGGCTCGCGTCATGGCAGGCGGTGGCTTACAACTCGCTACTGTTGATACAGGTAAGGACCAACAGTTAACCATCCTGGATTCTGGCAGAGGAGCCAGTACTGAGCTGGGAGCCATGCTTGATGCCAGTGCTATCGACTTTAGTGCCGAGCCTGCAACCTTTAGTTTGCGAGTAGATGGTATTGATATTGATGTTACTGTGGATGCTAATACTCAGGCAACAGGCCAAACTAATTTACAAGCGGTGCAAGAGGCACTGGACAGGGCTTTGGTTAATGCCGATGGTGGCGGTAAGTTTATTTCAGGCGATGTGATTGCAAAGGTAGTGGAAGACGCTGGAGAGCCAAAGTTGATTTTTGAAACTCAGTCGCGCATGGGTGAGCAAACTGCTACCACCTTTGGTGCGGGTGCAGATATTCAAATTACACAGGTTGGTTTAGGAGCTAGTAACGATGCGCTTGGCCTTGCAACTGGAGGGGTTGGCCAGGCAGGGGCCGACGGTTTTGGCCTGCCTACGGGCTACTATCAAGGCTTTGATGGTCAAGCAAGCGTTAGTTTTGAGCGCAACTCTGCAGGTAATGGTGCCTTTAGTATTAAGTTTGATAACGAAACTTCGGTCTTCATTCAAGACCCCAGTATTTCTTCTATTGTTCAGCTTGGTTTATCTGCCACCGACGAATCCAGCTTTGGTCCTGCTCGAGGTAAAGATGTGGCAGGCAAAATTAATGGCGTGGCAGCCAATGGTCGTGGACAGTTTTTAACTGCAGGGGCTGGTAATCAGGCGGCAACCAATGGTTATGTGTTAGGTGGTGATGCTTGGAACTTTAGCTTAGCACCTGTGGTTTTGGACAACTCTAATCGTAGTTTTACTTTAGAAGTTGATGGTGTGGCTACTAATCAAATTGATGTTGCCTCTGGTGTGTACAGTAGTGGTAACGCTCTGGCTCAGGCCATGCAATCCGCTATTAACAATGACAGCAATCTGCAAGCCGCCAGTAAGTCGGTTAATGTTCAGTATGATGTTAACACTGGAGTATTTGGTATTTTCTCCACCACAAGGGGTACGGATTCTAATGTAAGGGTTACTGATATTGAGCCTCAGGCCTCAGAAGTTTTTGGTTTGTCGCCGGCGACTGCCTCTGTTCGTGGTCAGGCTGCATCAGGTGAGGTAAATCCTGCTGCTGGTCTGATGTTGCGTATTGATGGCAACCAGCAGGGCAGTAGAGGAGAGGTCAGTTATGTTCGGGGTATTGCAGATGAGCTTTCTTCACTGTTAGATGGAATTTTAAAACGCGATGGTTTGCTTAATCAGCGGACTAAGAGCTTGGAAAAAGAACAAGAACAGGTATTAGAGCAACGTTCCGACCTGGATCGACGCATGGAGGTCTTTCGTGCTCGTTTGGCCTCTCAATTTAGCTTTAATGACCGCATCATTAGCCGTTTAAAAACCACTGAAGACTTTTTGGTGCAGCAATTTGATATCATGGCTTCGGCTTTTGGTAAAAAATAAAACAAGCTCATAATCAGTAGAGTAGTAATAAAAATCCCGGCGAGCCGGGATTTTTATTCATAAGCAGTTGATTGCCATTAGCCTTTGGCTCTAGCGTAAAGTTGAATCATTCCGGCGAAGATCAAGGGCTCAAAGGCTTCAAGTCGTTGCCAAAGGCCCAGGTCGTTAATGGGCGCATCCTTACCAAAAGTACGATAAAAGCTGCGTTGCATGGCCTTAGTGGTGACCAGCCCCACCACTTCTAACTGGCAAGGATCCAGTAATTGAGTTTGTATTTCACTGGGGCTGAACTGATGTTCGCATTCGTGGAACAATAGATCCTTAAGGCCACTAGCGCTGCTAAAGTCATAGCCACCTATGAGCCCCTGCCAAGCAGGATTATCTGCATCAGCAATGAGCATATCTCTGACCTGTTGCATCAGGTTAAGGTTGCACTCTTTGCTGTACTTACTAAGCTCTTGGCGTAAATGTCGTACTGCTGTGCGGGCTTTGTGACTGTAGACAGCTAGCTTGATTAGTCCTCCTGGTTGCAACAGTGGCTTCAATGCTTGTAGGCCGGCCAGTGGGTTGCCGAGGTGATGTAAAACACCTGAGCATTCTATTAAGGCAAAACGCTGCTCTTTAATCTGACTGGGTAGGTGCAGTAAATTTGCTTGCTGCCAAAGAATATTGTCTATACCAAACTGTTCTGCCTTGGCTGCGCCATAGCTAAGGCTGCTGGCAGACAGATCAATGGCAGTTACCTGGGTATGATAAAAGTTTTTCGCTAGATTAATAGCATGGAGACCTGTACCACAACCGGCTACTAAGACTGGGATATGGTCTTGTAACAAACACTGACTGGGTTTGTAATTACAGAATGTACGCTGCAATGTTTCGTACAAGTGGCCGGGTTCGTGCTGTGGTAATTGCTGCCACCTGGGGTATGGCCACTGTTCGTATTGTTTTTGAACCTCAATGCTAACGCCATCTTGAGAGCTTAGTTGATTGTTCAGTATTAGTTTTGAACGACGAGTTGCTCTTTTTGTCCAATGCTGTTGTTTCACAATGGGCTGGATCAACCTTTCCAGCCAGGGTGCATAGGGTTGTTTTAGAACTAGCTGATCCAGTTTAATGTCTAGTCCCAAGGGTTTATACATGGCCAACAGTAGCACAATACTACTGAGGTCATGGCCTTGGACTGTATTGCTGTCCAGGCTGACCTGCCAGACTTCTGATAGCTGTTCAAGTATCTTATGTTCTTCTGGGCTGGCACTCCAAATGCCCTCATTAATTCGGCATTGCTCGGCAATGGAGCTCACCAAAGGGATTAGATGGTCTGCAATCTGATTTTCAGCAACAGCCTGTAGCAGAAGCTCTCTGCGTACGCTTCGTAAACTCAGCTCTAGCCCAGGATGACAAATAAGCACACGCTCCAGTGTTTCAATCAGTAAAGAGTCTTGGCTGATCTGAGCCCAATTCCATTGGCATTCATACTGCATGAACAATAGATGACTTATGAAAGCTTCAGCAGGTTGTAAATCTTGTTGATCAAAGCTGAGGCATAGACTGGCAAGTTGTAACCATTCAGGTTTTACTTGGTCGGGCTTGACCAACGCAAGGCATTGTAGGAATCGTTGTTGCAATAAAGGGTCGTGCTCGCGTTTGACAATAATGTTCTTCAACACACCAAAGGCTTGTTCTGGCCGGCCCATCTCCAGCAGGGTATAGCCAATGGCAGCGTCGGCATGGCTGGCCTCACTGTCCATTTCCCAAGAATGTGCAAAGGCATTTAACGCTTGCTCAAGGTGACCCTGCAGCAAGTAACAGTGCCCTAGGCTAAAATAAGCCTCCGCGTTGTTTTGGCTAACCAATAGTGATTGATGTAATTGAGCCATGGCTTGAGCAAGATGCCCTTGGTCCATGCGCACCCTGGCTAACAAATGCAACCCTTCAGCTGTTTGTTGCTGCTCAATCAGCTCTGCAGCCCAGTCAACAGCCTGCTCTTGCCAGTCTAGCCTCGCTTTACTGCTGATACCACTTTGCCTGCTGTTCTGATAGGCCTCAAGACCCCTTTGCTTGAGCTGCTCAAGACTTAAGGGAGCGGCTTTGGCCTTCTGATTTCTGGCTTGCTGTGCAACCGTCATTTGCGACTCCTAGGCGGCAAAGGCTTGCCGTAATGCCAATTAAAAGATTACTAGCTATGTGTAAACAAGTTCCATGCCAAATTTCGGAAAAATTAAAATATTTTTTTTGTTAACTGGCTCAAGTTTAGGGTCAGGCAGTCGTTACAAAGTAATATGGCATAGTTGAGGAATCCAATATGTATCGATCAGGCGCCGCACAGTACCAAAGCATCAATAATCACTCTGTGGTGATGGACGCAGACCCACATCGTTTAATTCAATTATTAATGGAGGCTGGCCTGGCTCGGATCATGACGGCTAAGGCTGCCATTGAAAGGCAGTCCATCGAAGAGCGCAATCAGGCCATCAACAAGGCCATTGCTATCATTTCTGGTCTGCAAGAGAGTCTGGATATGAAGGCTGGTGAGCTTTCAGTGAATTTGGAGCGGTTATACGATTATATGGTTTTTCGCTTGTTTGAGGCGAACAGGTTAAATGACACTGAAATGCTAGATGAAGTATACAACCTGCTTAATGACATTAAGCAAGCTTGGGATTCGATCAGGCCATTGGCGGTTGCCAGTGCCTAAACCAATATGCCTTGGTCAGACTGGTAGTTTGTCAGGCCAATTGGCATTATTGATGTGAATTGCGTCAAAAAATTTGCCTTTTGGGGTTTTATGTGTGATCTTTAATGTTAAAGGGCTGTCATCTCTTTGACTGATCCATGAGCACAGGGCTCATAAAAATAACAACTGGAAGGCTGGTATGTGGCGCGAACAAAAGCTATTGATAATCGATGACGACTCCAACAGACGCCATGATTTAGGTGTGGTTCTGGATTTTTTGGGTGAAGCAAAATTATCCTTGGTCAGTGAAGCATGGCCAGAAGTGATGGAGCAACAGGGGCAAAACGCCAATGAGCTGGCAGCCGTGGTGATCGGGCGATTAACCACGCCCTTGGTCAAATGCTTGAAGACCATTCGTGAACTGGACGAAGGTTTGCCGGTGCTGTTATTGGGCCGTGCGAACGAATCCTTAGAGACACTAAGCGAAGAACATCGCCGCATGGTGATTGGGAACATCGACTGGCCTTTGAGCTACAGCAAATTCTTGGACAGCCTGCACCGAGCACAGTTGTTTCGCGAGCAGCATGCTTTGGCTCGTGGGGCCAGTGCTCGTGCTCCGAAACTGTTTCGCAGTCTGGTGGGTTCCAGCCGAGCGGTACAAAAAGTGCGTGAACTCATGGCTCAGGTGGCGGACAACGATGTCACGGTATTGATTACCGGTGAGTCGGGTACGGGCAAAGAAGTGGTGGCCCGTAATCTGCATTACCATTCTTCTCGTCGAGACGGCCCTTTTATTCCGGTGAACTGCGGAGCCATTCCAGGGGAGCTGCTGGAGAGTGAACTCTTTGGCCATGAAAAGGGTGCCTTTACCGGAGCCATTAGCAGCAGACCAGGGCGCTTTGAAATGGCGGAAGGTGGCACTCTGTTCCTTGACGAAATTGGTGACATGCCTTTAACCATGCAGGTTAAACTGCTGCGGGTTTTGCAGGAGCACACCTTTGAGCGTGTGGGTGGCAATAAAACCTATAAAACCAATGTGCGCATCATCGCTGCGACCCATCGCAATCTTGAGCAAATGATTGCTGATGGCACCTTCCGTGAAGATCTGTATTATCGCCTTAATGTCTTTCCCATTGAGATGCCCTCCCTGCGCGACAGGGTGGAAGACATCCCTCTGTTGCTCAATGAGTTGGTGGCGCGTTTAGAAAACGAAAAGCGCGGCTCAATTCGCTTCAATAGTGCTGCCATCATGTCGCTGACCAGCCACCCTTGGCCGGGTAATGTGCGAGAAATGGCGAATTTGGTCGAGCGTCTTACCATCATGTATCCCTATGGGGTAATTGGTGTGACTGAGCTGCCGAAAAAGTATCGCCACATGGACGAGTCGGATGAACGATTGCAAGAGATCGACCAAGAGGCCAATCAGGCTGCCAGTCTTGGGCTTACCTGTTTGGATCCTGCTGAGGCCTTGTTACCTGTCAATGGTTTGGACCTTAAAGAATACCTTGCGGATCTTGAAGCCAGTTTGATTCGTCAAGCCTTGGATGATTGCGCTGGCGTGGTGGCCCGCGCCGCTGAAAAACTACGCATCAGGCGCACCACACTGGTGGAGAAAATGCGCAAGTATAATCTCACCCGAGATGAGATTTTAGAATAATCAGGTCTTGCCAAAAGCTGCACATAAGCCGGGCACATGCTCGGTTTTTTTATCAAAACTTAGCATATACATTTTGTCATGTACTATGCTTTTTAAATCATCAGTGAGGAGAAGCCCATGAACTGGTTAGGTGCAAGTCTGTTACGACAAATGATTGCAGTGGTGACCCTAGGGGCTTTACTGCTGTTAGTGCTTGTCTTTGTTAACAAGCAGGTAGTGGATCGGGAGATCCAAGATCTGCAACAAACTCTAAGTCAAGAAGTGGCGGCTTCGCAGGAAGTAATGGATCTGTTGGTTGACTTTCAATCTCAGGTTGAAGAATGGAAAAATCTGTTGTTGCGCGGCCATGATCCAGCTGATCTGGACAGGTATTGGCGTGGTTTTAAGGCCCAAGAGTCAGTCATTACTGAGCAGTTTGCTAACTTGCAAGGCTACGACCTAGCTAGTGAGTATCGTCGGCAAATTGACCAGTTGGCCAGGCAGTATCCTCAATTGGTGGCGCGCTACAGTCAGGCTGAGGCCTTGATGCGCCGCACTGGCGACGCAAGGCAGGTAGATGCGTCGGTAAGGGGCATTGATAATGAGTTTGGTGACCAGCTTGACCAATTGGCTGAGCGCTTAAGAGTCGAGGCCCGTAATCAGCTCGCGCAAGATTTGTTAGAACTGGAGCAAGACACCCGACTACTAAACATCGCCATGATCTTGGCTGTCATTGCCTTTGCTTCTGGTTTGGCGGTTTTCCTGCATCGGTTGATTATTAAGCCGACACTGACACTGGTGCAAGGCGTGGAGAGACTGAGTGTGGGCGATCTGTCGCAGCCGTTGCAAATGTCACGTTTAGATGAGTTAGGCTTATTATCTAAGTCAACTCAGACTTTGCACGCCTTTCTGCTCAAGATGGTGCAGCAACTGCGCGATACAACCGCTAAAACCCGTACCGTTATGGACGACATTGGCCACACCCAGCAGCAGGTAGTGCATTCAAGTGAGTCGGCTCGTGCCAACATCACTCAGGTCGCGACCGCTACGGAACAAATGTCAGCTTCGGCCAACGAGGTGGCCAGTCATGCTTCTCAGGCGGCTGAGTTCTCAGCGGAAGTGAATCAAGCGGTATCCCTAGGTCAGGGCAATGTTCAGCAAGCGAGTAAGGGAATGAATAATTTGCTGGCCAACATGTCGACCAGTATGGACAAAATGTCGGATCTGGAAGAAGAAACAGCCAAAATTGGCTCGGTTCTGGATGTGATTAAAGCCATTGCCGAGCAAACCAATTTGTTGGCGCTCAATGCCGCCATTGAGGCTGCGCGGGCAGGGGATCAAGGGCGAGGTTTTGCCGTGGTTGCCGATGAGGTGCGCAGCCTGGCGAAGCGTACTCAAGAGTCGACTGCGGAGATTGAATCCATGATTTCTCGTTTACAACAGGCCAGTCGGTCGGTGGTGGATTCTATGAGTGGTGCTCAGACGCTCTCAGCTAGCACTGAGCAGAGCTTTGGCAGTGCAGAGCAGGGTTTGCAGCAAATCAGTCATAAGATGACCGATCTAGATGCCATTAATACTCAGGTGGCGACCGCAGCCCAGCAACAGGCATCCGTTGCCAGTGATATAGCCAACAATCTAACCGATGCCGTGCAACAGATTCAGCACAGTGTTAGCGAAATTCAACAGTTGCAGGCCTTGATTCAGCGAGTCGAACAGCAGGCCCAAGCCAGTGAAGAGTTAGGAGTCCGCTTCAAGCTTTAGTGATCACAGCCAAGTGGTACTTAAGCGTATATGCTAGGATATCTGTTTATTTACAAAAGGCCCGTTGCTAGGGGCTGCGGAATGTAGGCGCGCTCGGTTGTTGCCACGGATT
>SKIB01000091.1 GCA_007116635.1 Saccharospirillaceae bacterium | reverse complement strand
TGGTGCCAGTGCAAGACGACTACGCCGAGGGCGATCTGGCGGCCAAAGAAGCGGTGGCGGCAGTCAGTCGTTATCGTCATCTGGCCAGCAGTGAGCTGCCGGTGGCGCTCGGGCGTTATGCCAGTGCGCGTTATTCCTTGGTGGAATTGCAGCCTTTGACGGGGCGTCAGCATCAGTTGCGCCGACACATGAAGCATCTGTTTCACCCCATTTTGGGCGACACCACCTATGGCGAGGGGCGGCACAATCGATTGCAGCGCCAGCGCACCGGTCTGCAGCAGTTAATGTTAAGATCCGTGGCTCTGCGTCTGCGCTTGCCGGACGATCGCAGCTTGCGTCTCGATGCGCCCTTATCGCCCGACTGGCAATTGCTGTTGGCCGATTACGGCTTGCTGCCTGCCAAGTTAGGGCAATTGCTTGATTCATGAGTACCATTAGCCATGAAGGAAAAGCAATAATCCTGCCTTTGGGCAAGGTTCTTTTTCTCAAATCGTGGCTACCGGCGCTTTGCAAGCAAGGCTGAGTAGGATAAAGTTGCTCGTTGAACCATCTTTGCCCGTCATTGACAGTTGCCGACGGTTGTTGAGGAATACAGACCCCTATGAACATGAATTTTCTAGATTTTGAGCGTCCAATCGCAGAGTTGGAAGATAAAATTAACGAGCTGCGTTCGGTAGGTGACGATCACAATCTTGATATCGCCGGTGAGATTGAGCGCCTGCAGCAGCAGAGCCAAAAACTGACCAATAACATTTTTGCTAACCTGACCCCTTGGCAGGTTAGCCAGTTGTCTCGCCACCCAAACCGCCCTTATACCCTAGACTACCTTGAGCAGACCTTTGAAGACTTTGATGAGCTGCATGGTGATCGTCATTTTGCCGATGATGCTGCCATTGTCGGTGGTACTGCCCGCCTAGATGGCCGCCCAGTGATGGTCATTGGTCAGCAAAAAGGCCGTAAAGTGGCAGAGAAGGTGAAACGTAACTTTGGCATGCCACGCCCTGAAGGTTACCGCAAGGCTCTGCGCCTGATGCAAATGGCCGAGCGTTTCCGCATTCCGGTCATCACCCTAATTGACACACCTGGGGCTTACCCAGGTATCGACGCCGAAGAGCGTGGCCAGAGTGAGGCCATTGCGTTCAACCTGCTGAAGATGTCGTCCTTGAAAACCCCCATCATTTCCACCGTCATTGGTGAGGGTGGCTCGGGTGGCGCCCTAGCCATTGGCGTGGGTGATCAGGTCAATATGCTGCAGTACTCAACTTACTCGGTGATCTCGCCCGAAGGCTGTGCCTCGATTCTGTGGAAAACCGCTGAGAAGGCAAGTGAAGCTGCAGCGGCCATGGGCATCACTGCTGCGCGTTTGCATGAGCTGGGCTTGGTGGATTCGGTTCTCACTGAGCCCTTGGGTGGTGCGCATCGTGACCCAGGCTTGATGGCCATGACGCTCAAACAGCAGTTGTTGCAGAATCTGGATCAACTGGATTCAATGTCACAGTCCGAGTTGCTGGATCGCCGCTACCAGCGCCTGATGCAGTATGGTGTTGCCTAAGCCCAATCCTTCTCTCTCTGACTTTGCCCCCCTTGAGTATCAAGGGGTGCAACTATTGCCATGGAATCTGTTGCCGCCAGAGCAGGCGGTCTCTGCTGTGCCGGCCATCGTTTATGCCATCTTTACTGAAGGCCTGCAGGTGGGCTGGTGTGATCTAAGGTTGGCGGTTAATGATGATTTGCTGAGCTATTCAGGGCAGATTGGTTATCAAATTTCCCCCCTGTTCCGCCGTCAAGGCTTGGCCTTCAAAGCCTGTTGTGCACTGGCTATGGAGGCGCAGGCTCGTCAGTTGTGGCCTTTGATTGTCACCACCAACCATGATAATCATGCCAGTCAAGCCTTGCTGCAAGCCTTGGGTGCTAGCTTCCTGGACCAACGCCCCGTACCAGAAGGGCATGAGCTGTATCGGCGTGGTGATCGGGTGAAAAATCGTTATCAGTGGGCTTCTCTTCCTTGACAGTGCGGAAACCGTGCTAAACTGATTATGAGAGTTGATTTGAAACCTAGGTTTTACTCAGCGGCTGGGTTGTAAACTTTTTTGCGAGTCTTGGAAAAATGCTTTAGCAATCCATTGTGGCTTTCGTAAACTCTGTCTACAATCAAGGTAATTAAGATGATCACTTACGAGGATTGCAATGACCATTTCTGTTGATAAAAACGATGCAACTCCAGCAGTAACCATTAAGGTTCGTGGGCGCTTTGACTTTAGTGCTCATCAAGAGTTTCGCCAAGCCTACGAGTCGGCCCAAGATGTTGAAGAATGGGTTGTGGACATGACCGAGGCCAACTATTTGGATAGTTCCGCCTTAGGCATGTTACTGCTTCTGCGTGACCATGCAGGTGGTGATTCAGCCTCCATACGAATCATTGGCTGTAACAAAGATGTTAAAAAGATTTTAACCATTTCCAATTTTGGTCAGCTATTTAAGATCGAATGATAGCAGCCGAGGCGGCCTACATTGAAAATACTTATTGCGGATGACAGTCACACCGATGGCATGATTTTGGCTGCCATTGTGCGCAAGGAGGGACATGAGGTCATTGTTACCTTTGACGGTGATCAGGCGGTTGCTAAGTTTGTTTCTGAACAGCCTGAAATAGTACTCCTTGATGCAATGATGCCCATCAAGGACGGTTTTCAAGCTGCGACTGAAATCAAAGCCATTGCCGGTGAAAATCTTGTACCAATCATTTTTTTGACTAGCCTGAAAGACACCGATTCCCTGGTTAAATGCTTGGAGTCGGGTGGTGATGACTTTTTGTCTAAACCTTATAATCAGGTAATCATTCGAGCCAAACTTAATGCTTTTGCGCGTATGCGCAGCATGCATATGGCTATGGCGAATCATAATCGGCAACTATTGTTAGAGCAGCAGACAGCTAAAAGAGTTTTTGAGAATGTGGTGCACTCTGGTTGCTTAGATTTGCCCTACATAAATTATGAATTGTCTCCCTTAGCCGTTTTCAATGGTGATACCCTTCTTGCACAGCGTCGCCCTGATTCTGGTTTACATATATTTATGGGTGACTTTACAGGTCATGGCCTTCCTGCTGCTATTGGAGCTATGCCTCTTGCCGATACCTTTTATGGTATGACGGCTAAGGGGTTTGGCATTGAAGAGATTGTTGTAGAGATTAATCGTAAACTAAATGAAATACTGCCTATGGGCGTTTTTTGTTGTGGTGCCTGTGCTCATTTAGACCTAGCAAATAAGCGTTTAAGACTTTGGATTGCTGGATTGCCAGATGCCTATTTGCTGCATCTAGATGGGAGTGTTGAACGCTTTAGCTCCAAAAGTTTGCCACTAGGAATTTTGTCTTCTGAACGTTATCAGGTCCAAGTCTTTGATGTGCAGATGCAAAACGATGAGCGATTATTTTTATGGTCAGATGGTATCCATGAATCACGTAATGATTCAGGAAAGATGTTTGGTGACCAAGGGCTGTTAAGTATTTTTTCTGACTTAGAAGACATCCATCAACCCATCATTCCTCTTATCAGGAACAGATTAACTCAGTACGTTGGCACTCAAGGACTTGAGGATGACCTAAGCATCTGTGATATCAGAATGCATGATCCTGAACCTCTGCTCATTGAACGCTCTCCGAGTAAGATGCCTACTCGAGTGGCAGGTAATTGGCAGCTGGAATATAGTTTGGGCGCCTCGGCTTTGAAGAGTATCAATCCGTTACCGCTGTTGTTGCAGGCCATTAATGAAGCTGAATGGCTTAAACAGATGTCAGGCCAAATTTATACTGTCATTGCAGAGCTATTTTCTAACGCACTTGAGCATGGGGTGCTGGGCTTGAGTTCTTCTTTAAAGGCTACGCCAGAAGGTTTTGCTGACTATTATCAGCAACGGCAACAAAAACTTGATGCCCTAAGCATGGGCTTCGTTAATCTGAGGCTTAGGCACGAAGCCGAACATGGGCGCCTGAGTCTTATCATTGAGATTGAAGACTCGGGAAGTGGCTTTGATTGGTGTCAGGTTGAAAACCGTGCCGCTGGTAATGCTTACAGTGGTAGAGGAACAAACCTAGTTCGTGCTATCGTTGATAAGCTTGAATACGTTGGAGCAGGAAATAAGGTCGTTGCAACCATGACGTATCTCCCTGTCTAATGGTTGTTTGCATGGGTTATTAATTTGGCTTCTGTTGAGCTGATGAGGATCCCTAGAAAGATGTGCAAGCCCATGGATGGAGTTCTGAAAGGTTGTAGGGGCTTTGATCACCACACAAATAGCGATATTGTGATAGCCAAAGGTTTTATTATGCAGTCCGAACTACTGGATCAACAGCTGCTAGCAGAGTTGGAGTCTGTGTTGGCAGATGATTTTAATTTGCTACTAGAGACTTTTTTGCTTGATAGTGAACAGCGTCATTCCAGCTTGAAAGCTTTGGTTGCCTCTGAAAGTTGGCAAGAAGCAAGTGCTATGGCTCATAGTTTCAAAGGCAGTGCTAGTAATTTAGGTGCTCTTGCACTGGCTTCAGTTTGTTCTCAGCTTGAGCATGCAACCAGAGGTCAAAAGCTTGATAGCATCAATCAACTAATGAATGAACTTGAAGACTGTTACCTGCAATCGGTTAAAGCACTCAAGCAAGCCTATGTTTAACATTTTGGCGTAAAAATTGCTTAGTTCAGTGTAAATGACGGAGTTACACTGATGACACAAATAGATTCAAGCCAATTTCTGGCTTTTTTTTCTAGTTCTCCCAAGCTGCAAGGTCCAAATGATAACTTGGGCTTTGCTAAGTTTATGTCAATTACCGAGCTATCAGCTGCTTTGCCTAAATCATCTGATCACAGAATTACTAAGGCCTCTGCTACTCAGGGGCGCTCAGCTTCCACTAGCAGTAGCCAGCGGCAAAGCCTTGCCGTAGGTCGGCAAGATGACGCTTCGCTTTCCCCTTCAAAGCTTGCTGTTGATGTAAGATCGCCAACTCAGCATTCAGAGGTTAGCGCGGCAACTAAGGACGCAAAGGCCGAGGAGTCGACAGACAAGCATTTCATCGAGCAGGGCGAGATTGTAAGCCCTGGTTTTGCTGTGGATCCCTTGGTAGATGCACAAAATGCGGTGGTGGCTATGGCTCTTGAGCCGGTTAAGAATCGAATTGATGCCTTGATGGAGGAATCCATAAATGCCGAAACAGAAGAGCATAATGATCTGATATTCGCTCTTCAATCAGTATTAGCTGAGTCAGACTCTGTATTAGATGATCAGTTGCTTCGTACACCTCTTGGCAGCCAGTCTGCATCAGTAATGGGTATTAGGGCTCAGTCAATACTGGGCGTTAACTTGCAAGATCCTGATCAGGAGACAGAGTTTGAAATCATGGATGAGCTTGATATGGAGCTAGACTCGTTCCTCAGTGCAAAGGATGAAACTGCTGAATTACCCATTAAAGTAAAAACTCGTAACACTGCAGAGCCCTTAGCCTTCTCTGTTTCATCTGAATCCAGGGTGCAGCCAATGTCACTCACAACTTCAGGGCAAAGCAGTGAACCAAGGATGTCATTAACCCCTCAGATCAATGTTCAGAGTTTGCAACCCAGAGCGGTCATGACAGCGGAGCAATTAGCTGATCGAATGCAGCAGAGAGTGATGCTTATGGTGGGGCAAAAGTTGCAGCAAGCCTTTATCCGTCTGGACCCTCCAGAGTTGGGGAAACTTGAAATACAAATTCAAAAGCAAGATGAGCGAGTACAGTTAGTGGTAGTGGCACAAACGCCCCAAGCCAGAGAATTGATCGAACAAAACTTGCCAAGATTAAAGGAACTGTTAGCACAGCAGGGAATGGATTTAACCGATTTTGATGCACGAGATTCTGAGCAACAACAGCATGATTCAACAAACGCTGAGCTGCAGCTAGGGGATGAAAACGAAGTGGTTGATGAAATAATTCAGATCTCTACTGCTTTAGTGGATCAATATGTCTAGAATGATATTGGGATGGGATGAATTGGCACAGCTAGGGCGGTAATACTATGTCTAAAAAATTTATAATCATTGCTGCTGCAGGAGCCTTGATTCTTATTTTGCTATCCGTTGGTATTACTTGGTGGTTACTTCGTCCTGAACCTGCTACTCCTAACCCTGAAGATATGGATCTTGAGCATCAAAGCCAAACGGCCATTAGAGGGCCGGCAGTTTACTTTCCTATGCAGCCAGCTTTTGTTGTCAATTATCCTGTTGGCAACCGAGTGCGTTTTTTACAGCTGGAGTTATCGGTTTTAGCCCGTGATCATGAAACCATTTCGGTGCTCAATATGCATATGCCTTTAGTACGTAATAACATTTTAATTTCTCTTCAGGGGCAAGATGTGCAGAGCCTATTGACTGATGAAGGCAAAAATCAGTTACAGCAGGAGTTAACGGACGTTATTCAGGAAGTTGTGATGCAGCAAATTGGACGCCCTGGGGTAGAGAATGTACTTTTTATTAACTTCGTGATTCAGTAGGCTTTTTATGCAAGATTTACTGTCTCAGGATGAAATCGATGCTTTGTTACATGGCATTGATGATGGTGAGATTGAAGAAGAGGATGTTGGTGAGGTAGGGGGTGTCAAGGCCTATGATATAACCAGCCAGGATAGAATTGTCCGTGGCCGGATGCCAACACTTGAAATGATTAATGAGCGCTTTGCTCGTTACACGCGCATCAGTTTATTTAATTTTTTGCGTCGTACCGCGGATGTGTCAACTGGTGGCGTGCAGATCCTGAAGTTTGGCGAGTATATCCATACTCTCTATGTTCCTACTAGTTTGAACTTGGTTAAGGTTCGTCCGCTTCGGGGGACTGGCTTATTCATTCTGGATGCTAAGTTAGTTTTTAAATTGGTGGATAACTTTTTTGGTGGCGATGGCCGGCATGCAAAAATTGAAGGTCGTGAGTTTACGCCAACTGAAATTAGAGTTGTGCAAATGATTCTCAACCAGATGTTTTCCGATATGAAAGAAGCCTGGGGCGCTGTCATTGATGTTGACTTTGATTACCTTTCCTCTGAAGTGAATCCAGCCATGGCTAATGTGGTTAGCCCAAGTGAAGTTGTAGTGGTTTCAACCTTTCATGTTGAGCTTGATGGAGGGGGTGGAGATTTACATATCACCTTGCCTTATTCCATGATTGAGCCTGTGCGAGAAATTCTTGATTCTGGCGTTCAGAGTGATGTTGACGAGGTAGATGAGCGTTGGGTCAATTCTTTGCGTCGTGATTTAATGGGAGTTCCGGTTCCTGTTAACGCTCAGGTTGCAACTAGAAGCATCCGGCTACGAGATTTAGTGGGCTTGCAGGCTGGCGACATTATTCCTATTGAAGTACCTGATACTATTGAGATGACGGCCAATAAGGTTCCCATCTATACAGCCCGTTTAGGAAAGGCTGGTGAAAATTTAGCATTGAAGATCGTTAACCCCATTGTTAAAGAGAAAAAAGATGTCTCGGAATTGCAAAAGCGAATTCGAGGCGCTCGTGTCGTAAATACTAAGCTGGATGGTTAAGATGAGCGATGAAAAAAAAGAAAACCAATTAGATGCAGACAGCCTAGCAGATGAAGTCGCAGGCTCAATGGAAGATCAGGCACTGGCTGATGAGTGGGCTGCTGCTATGGCCGAGGCAGGCGAAGGGGAAGAGGGCGACGCTGAACCAGAGTCATCGCAAGATTCTGCTCCTAAATCAGCAGAGCTCGAAGACTTTCATGAGCCAAGTAAGGGTATTGAAAATAACCCAGATCTAGATGTTATTTTGGATATTCCGGTCACCATTTCTATGGAGGTTGGAAACACTCAAATACCCATTCGCAATCTGCTGCAACTAAATCAGGGCTCCGTCATAGAGTTGGATCGATTGGCCGGAGAGCCTCTAGATGTATTAGTTAATGGTACCTTGATTGCCCACGGAGAGGTGGTGATGGTTAATGAAAAGTTTGGCATTCGTCTGACCGATGTGGTGAGCCAGGCAGAACGAATCAATCGCTTGAGGTAAGGATGTCAGAAGAATTTCAACTGATTTGGGTTATTTTGTCGCTGCTACTAGTAATTGGAATTATTTTTGCAATGGCTGTGGTGGCAAAGCGATTTCTTGGCGTTTCTTCAGGAGGGCAGCAGCACATTAGAGTGCTGTCGGTCACTAACTTGAGTCATAAAGAAAAGCTGGCGTTGGTTGAAGTGGCTGGCCAGCAATTACTGCTTGGAGTGACGCCGCAGAATATTAATTTACTGCATAGCTTAGAACAACCAATCCATAGTAATAACAATGAGACTTCTGCTTTTGCCAAAAAATTGACATCTCTAATGAGGAAGAATTCGAATGTCGAGGCCATGGCAAAAACTGATCCTACTGCTAACCCTAATTCTACCTAGTTTTATTTGGGCGCAGATGCCCAACTTGCCCGTTATTGTCTACACGCCAACCGTGGAAGGTGGTGGTGAGTATGGGGTAAATATTCAGGTTTTGGCCATTATGACGGCCTTAACCTTTATTCCTGCTCTATTACTGATGACCACTGCCTTTACGCGCATCATTGTCGTGATGGCTATTTTGCGCCAAGCAATGGGTTTACAGCAGACTCCTTCAAATCAAATTATTGTGGGATTGTCTCTTTTTCTAACCTTCTTCATCATGTCACCCATGCTTAACAGCATTAATGAAGACGCACTACAGCCTTTTTTGACTGAGGAATATACTTCATTACAGGCCTTGGACGTGGCATCAGGACACATGAAAGCCTTTATGCTGGCTCAAACCCGTGAGAACGACCTGGCTATGTTTATTCGTATTGCTGACCAAGAGGGCGTGTTTGCTCAGCCAGAAGATGTGCCTCTGAATATCCTCATTCCTGCCTTCATTACCAGTGAGCTTAAAACAGCCTTCCAAATAGGCTTTATGCTCTTTATCCCTTTTTTGATCATCGATCTGGTGGTGGCCAGCGTGCTCATGGCCATGGGTATGATGATGCTGTCACCCTTGATCATTTCCTTGCCGTTTAAAATCATGATGTTTGTTCTGGTGGATGGCTGGGCCATGATCATGGGTTCTTTGGCGTCCAGTTTTGTAACCTAGGAGGTAATATGGAAGCAGCATTTGTGGGAGACCTTTTTCGTGATGCGCTTTGGTTGGTGGTCTTGGCTGTGGCCATTTTAATTGTTCCCAGTTTGTTAGTTGGCTTAATGATCGCAACCTTTCAGGCCGCTACTCAAATTAACGAGCAAACCCTGAGTTTCTTACCTCGCCTTATTGTTACATTGTTAATGTGCATTGTTGCAGGGCCCTATTTGGTTAGTCGGCTGTTGGACTATTTCCAAGGCATATTCCTTAATTTGCATCAGTATTTAGGCTAGTCATGGAAGTCACCGACGAGTTAATTACTCAGTGGGTAGGGCAAATTTTATGGCCTTTGTTTCGGGTGGCTGGATTTTTAGCCATTATGCCGGTTCTGGGGGCACAGAGTGTTAGTGTCCGAGTCAGAGTGGCCTTGGCCATTAGTATTGCTGTGTTGATTGCTCCTATGCTGGATGTGCCGGCTGTAAATGTGCTCAGCCCTGAGGTGCTAGTGATTACCCTTTGGCAGCTGTTGCTGGGCCTAATCATTGGCTTTTTCTTTTTGATGCTATTGCAAATTTTTGTTGTGGCGGGGCAGATGATTTCCATGCAGATGGGTTTGGGTTTTGCGTCTATGATGGACCCAGCCAATGGAGTGTCGGTGTCTATTCTCAGTCAGTGGTATCAGTTATTGATCACCCTGTTATTCATCGCTGCTGATGGTCATTTGGTGGCGTTGCAAATTCTTGTTTATAGTTTTGAGACCTTTCCTGTTAGTAGTTACGGCATCAGTCAGCTGGATTGGGGAGCATTGATTCATCTGGGCTCTTGGATGTTTGTTAGTGCTTTGCAGCTGGCCATGCCGGCAGTCACGGCCCTGTTATTCGTTAACCTGATTTTTGGTGTTATGACGCGCTCAGCACCGCAGCTCAATGTTTTTGCTTTGGGTTTTCCCATAACTATGCTGTTGGGGTTATTTGTTTCATGGATGACCATTGGCACCATGATGCCCAGGTTCAACGAATTTATGTGGCAAGCTTTTTGGATCGCTGAAGACTGGGTGTCAGGAGGTCGCTGATGGCAGAGAACAATGATTCGGATGAAGAAAAAAACGAAGAACCCTCGGAACAGAAGTTAAAAAAAGCGCGCGAAGAGGGTAATGTACCTCGCTCCAAAGAGCTGAATACCGCCATGTTGTTGCTCTTAGCCGGTGTCGGACTTTGGCTTCTGGGCCAGCATATTGCAAACGCCATGGGCGAGGTTGCGGTCATGAGTTTTACCTTTGGTCATGACCAGTTGTCAGATCCAAATGCTATGGGCTTGTTGCTATTTAATGCTTTAAGCAAGGAAATGTGGATATTGCTGCCATTTTTTTTGCTGTTATCTCTCGCTTGTATCCTAGGTTCAATTGGCTTAGGTGGCTTTAACTTGAGCACCAAAGCAATAGCGCCCAAGGGCAATAGAATAAATCCTTTGTCAGGCCTTAAGCGCATGTTCTCCATGAACTCTCTTGTAGAGCTGGGCAAGGGCTGGTTAAAGGTATTGTTGCTTGGCGGCGTGGGTATCACCGTGCTGCTCAGTTTCTCAAGGCGTTATCTTTCTTTGTCACCCTTGGTGCCAAGTGTGGCGGCGCCGGAAGCGCTAAATTTATTGATCGTTGGTTTTTTAATATTGGCCGGGGTGACGGCCTTGATTGCTTTGTTGGATGTGCCCTATCAGATCTACAGTCATAACAAAAAACTGCGTATGTCACGCCAAGAGCAGAAAGACGAGTATAAAAATACCGAGGGTAAGCCTGAGGTCAAGGGCCGCATTCGTCAATTGCAACGTGAAATGGCTCAGCGACGCATGATGGGACAGGTGCCCGAAGCCGATGTGGTGATCACTAATCCTGAGCACTTTTCGGTGGCCCTGAAGTATGATCAGCAGAGCATGGCAGCACCTATTTTGTTGGCTAAGGGTGCAGACCATGTGGCGATGAAAATTCGAGAAATTGCCAAGGAACATCGCATTCCTATGGTCCAGGCGCCTCCTTTGGCGCGTTCTTTGTATCAGTTTGGTGAACTGGATCAGCCCATTCCTGAGGGCCTGTACGTTGCGGTGGCACAGGTCTTGGCCTATGTTTGGCAAATCGAGCAGTATCAGCGCGGGGCTCAGGCCAAACCCAAGCCACCAAAAGACATGCCCATTCCAGACGATCTGCGTTACGACCCCTAATCTTAATTGGTGGCAATCTTGGAACGGTTCTTGAATTGACTAAAGCAACTTGTGATTTGGTCAACATTTTGACTCTGTGCCATGATAAAAAAAGCGCTCAACCCCTTTAAGCAGATCGCCGCCCGACCCAAGAAAGACATCGCCTTGGGTCTTGGCCGTGGCGGTCGTAGCCTGATCAGTCATCATTTAGCGGTGCCGCTCTTTCTGTTGGTGCTGCTAGGGCTCATGACCTTGCCCGTGCCGACCTGGTTGTTGGACACCCTCTTTACCTTCAACATTGCTTTGGCCGTGATCGTGATGCTGGTGTCCATCTATGTTATGCGGCCCTTGGATTTTGTCGTTTTTCCTACCGTGCTCTTGGTGGCAACCCTGCTGCGCTTGGCCTTGAATGTGGCCTCGACCCGTATCGTGCTACTTAATGGCCACGAGGGGGGCAATGCTGCAGGTAATGTGATTGCTTCATTTGGTGAGGTGTTGATTGGCGGTAATTATGCTGTGGGTCTGGTGGTCTTTGCCATTCTGATGATCATTAACTTTGTGGTGATCACCAAGGGTGCTGGGCGCATTTCCGAGGTCAGCGCTCGCTTTACTTTGGACGCCATGCCGGGTAAACAAATGGCCATTGATGCCGATCTAAACGCCGGCTTGATCGATGCCGAAACCGCTAAGGCAAGGCGTAAGGAGATTGGCCAAGAATCGGATTTCTATGGTTCGATGGACGGTGCATCCAAGTTCGTGCGTGGTGATGCCGTGGCCGGTATTTTGATTCTGCTGATTAACCTCATTGGTGGGGTTGCCATTGGTGCGGTACAGCACGATCTGAGTCTGGGCTTGGCCATGGAGCGTTACGCCCTGTTGACCATAGGTGATGGCCTGGTTGCACAGGTGCCTTCCTTGCTGTTGTCCGTGGCCGCGGCCATCATGGTGACTCGCAATTCGTTAGACCAAGAGATGGGCGACCAGATCGTCACCCAGATGTTCTCAAAGCCCAAGGCCTTAACGGTGACGGCCACCATTCTTACTATTCTGGGCTTAATCCCAGGTATGCCAACCACGGTATTCTTAACTCTAGCTGGACTTTGTTATGTACTGGCATTCTATATGTGGCAGCAACAAAACCAAGATCAGGTGGCTAGTTGGTTTGCCGAGCCAGAGCCAGCTACGGCTTTAGCAAGTGGGAACGCACCTCCTTCTGCTGGGGAGTCAGGTGCTGGTGCCAACAAAGCCAGCCTGGATAAGAGCCAGCTAGCACAACCAGAAAAAGAAGCCGAGCCAAAAGAATTAAGCTGGTCTGACGTTCAGCCAGTAGATGCCGTTGGGTTGGAGGTTGGCTATCGTCTGATTCCATTGGTGGATCGTGCACAGGGCGGGCAGCTCTTGAGCCGGATTAAGGGGGTGCGTAAAAAATTATCGCAAGAGCTGGGTTTTCTTATTCCTTCCATTCACATCCGTGACAACCTTGACCTGATGCCCAGCAGTTATCGCATCACCCTGATGGGGGTCAACATTGCCGAGGCGGAAATTCACCCAGATCGTGAACTGGCCATCAACCCCGGTCAGGTATTTGGTGAGGTGCAGGGCCTTAAAACTCAGGATCCTGCCTTTGGTCTGGAGGCCTACTGGATCGAAACCACACTCAAGGAACGGGCTCAATCCTTGGGCTACACCGTGGTGGATGCTTCGACCGTGGTGGCGACCCATCTTAATCAGGTACTGGGTCAGCATGCACACGAACTCATTGGTCATGAAGAGGTACAGGAGCTGGTTAACCAATTGGCCAAGTCGCAAGCCAAACTGGCTGAGGCTTTGGTACCAGACAGCATTAATCTGTCGCAGTTGTTGCGCATTTTGCAGAATCTGCTGCAGGAGCATGTGCCCATTCGTGACATGCGCACCATTGCCGAAAGCATTACCAGTCATCAACCGCCAACCCAAGACATTGGTCAATTAACTCAGGCAGTGCGAGCGGGCCTCAAGCGTTTGATCGTGCAAAATCTGATTGGCAGCGAGCCCAATGTGCCTGTTATCACGCTGGATCGAGAACTGGAACAACTTTTGCTTAGAACTGTACAGCAAGCCATGCGTGACGGGAATTCTGACGCCCTGATGATCGAGCCAGCCTTGGCCGACCAGCTACAACAGTCAGTCGCCCATACCATGGCTAGGTTGGAAGCAGAGGGCAAGCCTACTATTTTGTTGGTCGCACCTGCTATCCGCACCATGCTAGCAAGGTTTTTACGAGCGGGCACTGAGCCCTTGTCAGTCCTTTCTTATCAAGAAATGCCTGATAATAAACAGATCACCGTGGTTGCCAACATTGGTGGCAAGTAGAGGTAAAGAATGGCGATAAAACGAATAACAGCAAGCAGTATGAGTCAGGGCTTAAAGGCAATCGCCCAGCAATTTGGTGACCAGGCCGTTATTCTGTCGAATCGTAAAGTGGTCAGCGGTGTGGAGATCATGATCGAGGTTGAAGACCAAGAACCACTGAAATCTGCGCCAGCTGCCAAAAGCCGCAATGCTAATCAGGATGAGATCATTAAGGCCAATCCCTTGCCCCCATCCCTAGACAGCAAAGAGATTGCCTCCTGGTTGGGCCGACTGAAAATTGACGGGCTGCCGTCAGCCAGTGCCGGCCGTGCCAAAGTGGCCAAGCCCTCCACCACGACTGTTGCTGCGTCAGGGCCTAGTGCCAACGGATCAGCAGGCTTGAGCCGTATATTGGAGCCTCAAGCCCATCAGCAAGCTGAGCCAGAGTTTTTGGCACCAGAATCGAGTAAGCCGGACCCTTGGCAAATGCTGGCCGAGTTGCAGCGCAGTATGGATGAGCTAAAGGCGGATTTATATCGCCAGCGTGAACCCAGTGTCGACCGACCTTCATGGGCTCATGAGTCACCTGCCGCCAAGCTGTCATCCTCTGTCAGTGTTTCCGAAGCCAATCTAAGGGCTGAGGGTAATAAGCCAAGTCATGCCAATGCCAAGGTGTGGCAGCAATTATTAGACTATGGTTTCACTCAAGCCTATCTTGACACTGAGTTTGAGTGCGCGGGCAGCACCAATGAGCGCATGGCGCAGTGGTCGACTAAGGTGCCCAGTCTGCGTCATTTGCCAGAGCAATCTTCGGCGCTGCTCTTTGTAGGCCCTACAGGCGCGGGCAAGACCACCAGTTTGGCTAAGCTGCTTACCCAATGGGTGATGCAGCATGGTAATCAAGGAGTTGCGGTCATTAGTCTAGATCAGTATCGCATGGGTGCCATGGATAGCCTGAAGACCCTTTGTAAACTGCTAAATGTACCCTTCAGTCCGGTAACGAACGATTCAGGTTTGGCCCAGGCCATTGCCGCTCATCAAGGCAAAAGATTATTCATCGACAGCAGTGGTTGCGCCGAGGGTTTGGCCTTTATACGCGAGCAATTATTAGCAGCGGATGCCTTGGTTTACCAATTGGTTTGCTTACCGGCCAGTCACCAGCACAGTTTGCTGTTTAGCTACTGTCAAAACCTAAGAAGAACTCTAGGTCAGCCAGATGCCATGATCCTAACTAAGTTGGATGAAAATCCGGCCATTGGTCATTTGCTGCAATTGGCTGCTCAGTTAGGGTTGCCATTGGCTTACAGTAGCTCAGGTAACAAGATTCCTGACGACATTGAAAAAGTTCGTCTAAACTCATTGATAACAAAAACTTGGCGACAATGTTTGCAGCTCTATAGTTTTAACAGCAAAGCTGCTTAATTTTGTCACAGGCCACAGGAGATACGAATGGCAAAACAGTCCCCAATTCAGGTGATCGCCGTCACAGGTGGAAAGGGCGGTGTGGGTAAAAGCAACTTATCCGTAAATGTGGCAGTGTCTATGGCCCAGGCGGGCAAACGGGTACTGGTGTTTGATGGTGATCTTGGTTTGGCTAACATTGATGTATTGCTGGGTATCAGTGCTCAAAGAACCATCGCCGATGTACTGGACGGTCAGTGTGACCTCAAAGAAGTCATGGTCGAGGGTCCTGAGGGTATAAAGATCATTCCTGCTTCTTCCGGAACTGCCCGTTTGGCTAATATGGGTGCCATTGAGCATGCTGGTATCATTCATGCTTTTAGTGACATTGCTGACAGTTTAGATGTATTAATCATCGACACAGCAGCGGGTATTTCCAGTAACGTCACCAGCTTTGTGCAGGCGGCTCAAGAGGCAGTGTTGGTGGTTTGTGACGAGCCAACCTCGGTCACAGATGCTTATGCGCTGATTAAGCTACTCAACCGTGATTGTCGTCTTGATCGTTTTAACATTGTTGCCAATATGGTGCGTACCGATCAAGAGGGAAAATCACTGTTCAACAAATTGGTAAAGGTCACTGAGCGATTTTTGGATGTAAATTTGCACTACCTGGGGGATATCCCACAGGATGAAGTGGTACGCAAATCGGTGCAACGGCAAAAAGCTGTGGTCACTGCCTATCCAAGCTCTAAGGCCGCTTTAGCCTATAAGTCCATTGCCAAGAAAATGATGCTATTTCCAGTGCCCAGTGGCCCACGAGGCCATATGGAATTCTTTGTTGAGCGTTTGGTGGGAGCAACAGCAGCCTGATGAAAGCATCTCTTTACCAAGCCATGTCGCCGCAGTCTTCCAGAGATGACCTGGTGATGGCGCATGCGGGTTTGGTGAAAAAAATTGCCCATCATCTGCGGGCGAGGCTTCCTTCTTCTGTGCTGCTTGATGACTTAATTCAGGCAGGAATGATTGGTCTTATCGAAGCGGCGAGAAACTTTGATGGTGGTAAGGGTGCTTCCTTTGAAACCTATGCTGGTATTCGAATTCGCGGTGCCATGCTGGATGAGGTTCGCCGTGGTGACTGGGTGCCCCGCAGTGTGTATCGAAACAGCAGGCGGTTGGCAGAGGCCATTAGAGTACTTGAAATACGGCTGGGACGAGAGGCTCAGGATCATGAAATCGCCGAAGAAATGCAGCTCAGCCTTGAGGACTATCATGAGTTGGTACAAGACAGCCGAGGTTCTCGTTTGTTTAGCCTTGATGAGCTATTGGATGCACAGAGTGGCGAGCTTGGAAGTGATGAGTGGCTTATTCATGCCGAGCAACCTGATCGGGTTGCAGGGGCTGAACAGCTCAAGCAGCACATGGTAGCAGCCATTAAAAATTTGTCAGAGAAGGAGCAGCTCGTGTTGGCTCTTTATTACGATGAACAACTAAACCTCAAAGAAATTGGCGCGGTTTTAGGTGTTAGTGAGTCACGTGTCAGTCAAATTCATTCACAAGCAGCGCTAAGATTACGTTCGCGGCTGCAAGATTGGCAATAATTATTGCGCCTTTGCTGCAAAGCTGAAAAGAGCGTCTATGCTAATAGGGTAAGCCAAAAACTTGGCATTGTGGGAGGTAACCTTGAATAAGAATATGAAAATCCTGGTGGTTGATGATTTCTCAACCATGAGGCGAATTATTAAAAATTTGTTGCGTGATCTGGGCTTTACAAATACTCACGAAGCCGATGACGGTAATACGGCTTGGCCGATGTTGCAATCCGGTGACTTTGATTTTTTAGTTACTGACTGGAACATGCCAGGTATGACAGGGATTGAGCTGTTGCAAAAAGTCAGATCCGATGAGCGGTTAAAAGACCTACCCGTGTTGATGGTTACAGCGGAAGCCAAGCGCGACCAAATCGTTGCAGCTGCCCAGGCCGGTGTCAATGGCTATGTGGTTAAACCTTTTACCGCCGCTGCATTGAAAGAGAAGATTGAAAAAATCTTTGAACGTATCGATAAGGCGAAGTAGAGGCTTATGACAAATATTACTCAGCCGGATCAGTTTCAGGAATTTAGCCGGATGTTAAAAGAAAAAACACAGCTATTGTTTTCTTATGTTGAACAGGGTGACCTGCATGCAGCGGTCAGAGTGATTCAAGACATCCAAGAAACGCGCAACCAAGCTCTGTTTAACGAAATTGGTCGCTTAACTAGAACCTTGCATGAAGCCATTACCAATTTTCATGTTGATGATAAGGGTTATGCCGCTTCAGAAATTCAAAACCTATCTGAAGTGTCAGATGCTACCGATCGTTTAAGTTATGTTTTGAGCCTAACAGAAAAAGCAGCGAACAAAACCATGGATCTTGTGGACGATAGTATGCCCGTTGCTACTAAGATCAAAGAAGATGCAAGTTCACTGCACGATCAATGGGTCAAATTAGGTAACAGAGCCATGTCCGCTGAAGAGTTTCGCCAGCTCTACAAGGAGATGGGCGAGTTTCTCGGCTCTTTAGCTCAGAATACAGATGGTCTTTACAACAACCTGTCTGAAATAATGGTTGCCCAAGATTATCAAGATTTAACCGGGCAAGTGATCCAACGAGTGGTTAATCTAGTCAGAGACATCGAAAAGAGCTTGGTTGTCTTGGTACGAATGGCTTCCAATGTAGATTCAATGACTGGTGTGCAGCATGAGTTGCAGGCAACAAAAGAAAAAACAACTGATCATGCCGGTCATGGTCCTCAAATTGATCCTAACCAAGCGGACGTCGTTAACAGCCAAGACGATGTTGATGATCTGTTGTCCAGTCTTGGCTTTTAAAGGAGCAGCCTATGAGCTTTGACGCTGATGAAGAGATTTTACAGGATTTTTTGGTTGAGGCTGGTGAAATCCTTGAATCTTTATCCGAACAGTTAGTTGATCTCGAGCAACGACCTGATGATGCTAACTTGTTGAATGCAATTTTCCGTGGCTTTCACACTGTTAAAGGTGGTGCAGGCTTTCTACAGCTAACCCCTTTGGTGGAATGCTGTCATATTGCTGAAAATGTGTTCGATATTTTGCGTAATGGGCAGCGTCAAGTGGACTCCGACCTAATGGACACGGTACTTGAGGCGCTGGATGCTGTGAACGAAATGTTTGATGCCGTCCGTTCAGGAGTGATGCCAGAAAACGCAGATCCAGAGTTATTAAAAAGGTTGCATCATTTTGCAAGTCCCGCAGGAACGGAGCCAGAAGTTTGCGCGGAGCAAGAAGAGCCCATATCTCATGTGGTTGAGCAGGCAAGTGAAGAATATGCTTTTGAACGCATGGCTGAGGATGAAGAGGTCCAACAAGCTGCTACCCATGATCATGGGGATGATATCACCGAAGAAGAATTTGATGCGCTGCTTGATCAGCTCCAAGGTAGTGGAAGCCTGTCAACAGAGCAGCCAGATTCCCAGGCAGTCTCTGCAGAGCAAGACTCTGAAGATGATGAGATTACAGATGAAGAGTTTGAAGCCCTTCTTGATCAGTTGCATGGTCAAGGAGAGGGCCCTTCTCAGACAAGTAGTGAAACAGCAAGTAGTCCGAGTGATAATGTTTCTGATCAAACAAGCTCTCTATCAGCTTTTACAGAGGGTGATGATGAAATTACCGACTCTGAGTTTGAGGCCTTGCTAGATCAATTACATGGTCCGGGTCAATTCAAAGCGGCTGCAAACCCTCCCAAGCAAGCCAGTGAACAGGCTAGCAAGGGCATTCAAGAAACTGATACGCAGACAGTTGCTGGCAAACAGCCCGATGTTGAAGCCAGTAAGCCAGTTAAGGCGTCTGATGTGGGTAGTCAGGCTACAACTGCCACAACTAGTAAAGATGATAAGGTTGAGGCTGCTATAAATCCAGCAGTCACCAGTTCTTCTCTTCCAGGGGCGAGTGCCAATAGTGGTACTACAGGCAATGCATTGAAAAAAGCTCAGCCTTTGCCTGCTGCTAGTAGGGCTCCATTGTCAGATAAAAAACCGCTAGATAAACCTGATGAAAAGGCCGCTGTAGCTGAAACCACGGTGCGGGTCGACACTAAAAGACTGGATGACATCATGAATATGGTGGGTGAGCTGGTTTTGGTGCGTAACCGCTTGGTTCGTCTGGGTGGTGAGCGTGCTGATGAGTCTTTGAATAAGGCAGTAGCTAACCTAGACGTGGTGACCACTGATTTACAAAATTCAGTGATGAAAACTCGGATGCAGCCAATTAAAAAGGTATTTGGTCGCTTTCCTCGAGTTGTGCGTGATCTTGCGCGCATGCTAAAAAAAGAGGTCAACCTAGAACTGGTTGGGGAAGATACAGATTTAGACAAGAACCTGGTTGAAGCCTTGGCAGACCCCTTGGTGCACCTAGTACGCAACTCTGTTGATCACGGCGTTGAGATGCCTGATGTTCGTGAAGCCAAGGGTAAGCCTAGAACCGGCAAAGTATTGTTGTCCGCAGAGCAAGAGGGAGATCATATTTTGCTGCGCATCACTGACGATGGTGCAGGTATGGACCCCAATAAATTGCGTGCGATTGCCGTGACTAGAGGGTTGTATGACCAAGAAGCTGCTGACAGGCTATCAGATAAAGATTGTTACGCCCTGATTTTTGCCCCAGGGTTTTCGACTAAGACTGAAATATCAGATGTTTCTGGCCGTGGCGTTGGCATGGATGTGGTCAAAACGCGTATTTCACAGCTTAATGGTTCTGTTGACATAGATTCTGAGCTGGGCTCAGGCACTCGCATCTCAATTAAAGTGCCACTCACCCTTGCTATTATGCCTACTTTGATGGTGATGGTGGATCAACAAGCCTTTGCTTTGCCCTTGGTAAATGTTGATGAGATCTTCAATTTACAGATGAAGAACACCAATATTGTTGATGGACGGCGAGTGGTTCTGGTTCGAGGTCGTACACTGCCTTTATTCAATCTAGGTCACTGGTTACTACCTTCTATGAAGCAGCGGGACATTCGGGATAATGACCAGGTGGTGGTGGTTTCCATTGGTAGTCAAAAAGTGGGCTTTGTAGTCGATGCCTTAATTGGACAAGAAGAAGTAGTCATTAAACCGCTAGGTAAAATGTTGCAGGGTACTGAAGGGATGGCAGGAGCTACCATTACTGGTGATGGAAGCATTGCTTTAATCTTAGATGTGCCTAGCCTTTTGAAACGCTACGCTTAGCTGTTGGAGGCTGAATGACTCTAAAGGTTTTAGTCGTAGATGATTCGGCATTTTTCCGTTCTCAGGTTAGTCAGATCATTAACTCTCACCCACAATTGTCTGTTGTGGGTATTGCTTCCAATGGTCGAGAAGCAATTGATCAGGCCGTCAAACTCAAGCCTGATGTAATTACCATGGATTACGAAATGCCGGTGCTAGATGGCATTTCCGCAGTCAAGGAGATCATGCAAAGGGCTCCAGTGCCCATCCTGATGTTCTCCAGTCTGACATATGCAGGGGCCAAGGTTACCCTGGATGCCTTGGAAGCGGGTGCAGTGGATTTTTTGCCAAAGTTTCGTGAGCAAATGTCGCCAAGAAGCCAGCAAACCATGGCACTTTGTCAAAAAATTCTGGCTGTGGCACGAAGTCAAAAAAGCTCTCCTTCGCCAATGGTTGCTAGGTCGACTAAGGTAAGTTTGGCTGTTAAGCCTGATGTTATCCTAATAGGAGCATCCACAGGTGGGCCCGTTGCCTTACAAAAGTTGCTGACCGTTTTGCCTTCAAGCCTGCCTGTTCCCATTTGCCTGATTCAACACATGCCTGGCAGCTTTACAGGACCTTTTGCTGAGCGACTTAATCAGCTTTGTCGGCTTAAGGTCGTAGAGGCTCAAGATGGCTTATCAATCAGGCCAGGTTGTGCTTATTTAGCCCCTGGTGGCCAGCAAATGATTTTTAGTCAAAAGGGAAAGCTCCGCGTTTGGCCAGGTGATGATCGATTGAATTATAAGCCTTCTGTAGACCTTACCTTTGCAAGCGGCATTAAATACTATCCTAAGAAGTTGCTTTCCATTGTTTTGACCGGCATGGGGAGCGATGGCACTGACGGCGCACGCTTAGTTAAGCAAGGTCATGGTATTGTCTGGGCTCAGGATGCTTCTAGCTGTGTTATTGATGGTATGCCAGGGTCCATACGTAAGCATGGTCTTGCGGATGCAGTAATGACCATTCCAGAGATGGCTGAATTGATTAGCAAACTTTAGGGTTAAGCTTTTATGGTTCAGGCCGATAGCATTTTTATGGCATTTATTTTGCTTCTAAATATTACAGAATATGCCCGTCAATAATTGATCATTAAGGAGCAAGTCATGCGTGTATGGTCGATAGCAAATCAAAAAGGTGGGGTTGGTAAAACAAGCTCCGTCGTTTCCTTAGCTGGTCTATTGGCCCAAGCAGGCAAAAAGGTGTTGTTGCTTGATCTGGATCCGCAGGGGTCACTGACCAGTTATTTTCGGATGGATCCTGACAATATTCAGCACAGCCTTTATGATCTTTTTATGCACAAGGGGCAGGTTCCTGATCATTTGCCAGGTATGTTGTTACAAGAAACACCGCATGAGTCAGTCAAGTTCATGCCATCCTCTACTGCACTAGCCACCCTCGAGCGCAGCGTGGCCAGTCAAGAAGGTATGGGCTTGGTCATTTCTAGGGCGTTAGCCAAGCTCTGGGACGACTTTGACTATGCCATTATTGATACGCCGCCACAGCTAGGGGTGTTATTGATCAATGCCTTAGCTGCTTGTCAACAAATAATCCTGCCAGTGCAAACTGAGTTTATGGCCATTAAGGGTCTTGAACGCATGGTTAACACTCTTTCTATGGTGATGCGCTCGCGTAAGCAGCAATTGCCATATCTGATAGTTCCAACCATGTACGACAGGCGTACAAGCGCAAGTCAGCAAGCCCTGAATATGTTACGTAAGCAATACCCGGATCATCTTTGGCAGGCAGCCATACCTGTTGATACTCGCTTAAGAGATGCCAGTGTCTTAGGGCAGTTTATTAGTCTGATGGACCCAGAGGCTCGCTCTACCCAAGCTTATCAGCACCTTTTAAAAGATCTGCTAAAGCCAAAAATAGGTGTGGCTGAGGCGGTCTCGTGACAAAACATCATTCTTCAGCATCTGATTCTAAGGCAGTAGCTACCAAGCCTAAGCAAGCATTGAATCTATATTTGGAAGATTTGTTATTACAGGTACCAGAGATACTCGAGCAAGAAGAGCTTGTTGATGATTTGGTGGATCTCCCGAAGGTAGAAGCCGCTGTTGAGGTCAAAGAGCATGTTGAGTCTGATCATGATCTGGCAGATGAGCAGATCAGTGAAAAAATAGCCCCGGTGACGTCAAGTCAAACTCAAGCGCCAGAGTTGGAACCATCGCAGGAGCTAGAAGGAAGCACTACTGACAGCCCTGGCGATTCGGGCCTGGGTCCAACAAAGGCTTGGCAAGAGGAAGAGTTTGACTGTTTGTTGTTTCAAGTGGCGGGCCTAAATTTGGCAATCCCTATGATAATGCTGGGGACCATTCATACCAAGTCTGAGCTCACGTCTTTGTTTGGTCAGCCTGATTGGCTGCTGGGGTTGATGAAGTTATCTGAAAGCTCTTCATTGCGATTGGTGGACACCGCCAGAGTTTTTCTCGAACATCGATACCAGCCTGAGCATTCATTAGATTATCGCTATGCAATTGGGGTCTATGACTCTCATTGGGGGCTGGCTTGTCATCAGGTGTTAGGGAGTAAACGAATTGCTAAAACACAGGTTAAGTGGCGAGAGCAGCGCAATAACAGGCCGTGGTTGGCAGGAACCATTAAAGATGAAATGTGTGCCCTGATTGACGTTCAAGCACTTTGTCAATTTCGTTTAAAATAGACTGGCACTCTTGTTGAACTCAACTATTCTAAAATAAAAGAAACTGTTTAGGAGATGTGTATGACATTGCAAGCAACCAGTGCAAAGATGTCGGATGACCCAGTATTGCAGTGGGTGACCTTTCGCTTAGAAAATGAGTCCTACGGCATCAATGTAATGCAGGTTCGAGAGGTGCTACGCTATACCGAAATCGCTCCAGTTCCTGGTGCGCCCAGTTATGTGTTAGGGATCATCAACCTACGTGGCAACGTGGTCACTGTTATTGATACTCGTGAACGATTTGGTCTCATGAGTGCCGAGGTCACCGATAATACTCGCATTGTTATTATTGAGGCAGAGGAGCAGGTAGTGGGCATCTTAGTGGATGCTGTGGCAGAGGTGGTGTACCTACGAGCCTCAGAGATAGAAACCGCACCCAATGTAGGTAATGACGAAACCGCTAGGTTCATACAGGGCGTATGCCATAAAGATGATGAATTACTGATTTTGGTTGACTTGGATAAAATGCTCACTGATGATGAATGGCGTGAACTAAACAGTTTGTAATGAGACATGGGTTACAGATGGCAGCTATTAAGTTGATTAGCTAGCTGATGTTTTGATCCTCGAAGTGAAAAAGCCTGCTGTTGCAGGTTTTTTTTATTTTGTTGTCACTATGGCTTAGTATTTGCTTCAAAGATCATAGTCTGAAGAAGTGTCAATATTTGGAGCAATAACATGGATCTAAGCCTTTTAACTTTTCTTCCTTGGCTGGCTTTTGGGTTTGCTGTGCTGTTGTTAATTGTTGTTTTTATGCTTTATCGTCATCAACTGCAATTAAATCAAAGGCAGCAGTCTATTGAACGTCAGGTTCGAGCATTACAGGCAACAACAAGAGGAATGGGGCAGGCAATTGTGAGTCAAAGAGCTGCACCCTTGGAGGTTGCTTCAGAGCCTGAAATTGGTTTGGCTGAGAAGCACTTGATGGCTCGACTGGCAGAGCACAAGGGATTAAATTGATGCGTGGCTAGCTAAGTGTTTCAGTAGCCTCTAAACTAAGGCTAAATTAAATAACCCAAGAGTGTTAGCTCTTGGGTTGTTATCATACTGATTCTTGTCTGGCGCGATGCACAAGGATAGTGTTAGCTGATTTTGATGATTCTTAAAGCGATGGCGTACTCGCTTTCTTCTGGCTCACAGCGTAAAACCTCCGCTTCTGCACTTAGGCCGCTAAAGTTTGCCTGAGGAGAGTCTATTCGCACCTGTACTAGCCCTCCTATGCTCATGGGTGTTGGGCTTATTACTCGAGCGCCTGTGGCTGACAGGTCGAGACACTGAGTTTCGATATGTTGAGATTCAGTGCTCACCGTTGCAGGTACATTGATCTGCATGCGAATGAAATCTCTTTTTTCAGCATAGTCACGTGTTCTGTCCATTAGTGCTCCTAAGCAATTTGTAAAAGACAGTAAAAGCATAGTCAGAGTTCAAATACTTTGCATCCCAATACGTTAAAAAACTTGCATCTGCTAGGCTAGTAGTAGCTGGTATTTAACTATGCTAGATCTGTAGTCTGGGTAAGGCTAGCAAAAATAGATTAGGCGTTCTTTGCTGTGGGGGTAGCTATGCATTCAAATCAAATGCAACTGGACTCTAACGAAGTGATTTTTGAAAACTCACTTGGGCATGATCTTGTGAATGATGTCGTCATCAGTGCAAGTCAGGCCTGGCTAGATTCCAGTCTGGCTGAGCAGGTTCAAAAGGCTTTCCCTGCGTGGCGCTTTTTTGCGGATTTAGCTTTGCCATTCGATCTTCAACCATCGAGCTTGCTAATGATTGTGGATCAAGACTTGTCTAATGAGCATTGGCAGCATCTGGCTCAGTTTAGATCTTGGGATCCTGAATCCTTGTGGTTGGTGTTTTCACGCAATCCAGCTTTGATGGCATTGGCAGATGGGTCAATGTTGGTAAATGCAAGCATCTTGCCCTTGGAGGCCTTGCAACCCAAGCTGTCCTTGTTGGCAACCTTGGCAAATATTTTGCGAGACCATGGCTTGCAAAAAAAACTGACTGATGCTTTTGCACAATCAAACCAGTCTTTGCGCGAGCATTGGTTACAAATGCGCCAAGAGCTACAGGCAGGCCAAGAGTTGCAGCGTCGATTATTTCCGAAAAACTTTCTGTTTTGGCCACCCTTTGAATTTGCACACTTTTTAGAGCCTTGTAACTTTTTATCAGGTGACTTTGTCGATTACTTTCAGTTGTCAGACACTCTGAGTATGGGCATACTTGCCGATGTTGCAGGTCATGGTGTTTCTTCTGCTATGGTGACCATGCTGGTTAAGACAGAGTTACATTATTTAAAGCAGCAATACATCACTGGCGTAAGTAATCAGTTAGTGAGTTTGCAAGAGTTGGTATCTCACTTAAATACTGAGCTTCTTGGCCTTGCACTATCCAAGCATGTTACCCTATTTGTGTTTTTGCTTGATAGGCAGCTTAAAAAGTTTGACTACATCAATGCGGCTCACTTGCCATTACCCATGGTTAGAGTTAATCACCAATTGCAAACACTGCCTATTACCGGTGTGGCAGTTGGCTTGTTGCCAAACCAAGAATGGAGGCAAGAGTCTTTGAGCTTTGATCAATTTGAGTTGTTTGCATGCTCAGATGGTGTTTTGGATGGTTTGCAGGCCAAGGGCCAGTTGGCAAAAGAATCGCTGCTGTCTAAGATTCTTGCCACTCATCATTGGCGAATGCCAGAGTTACTGTCTGCATTGCAGGATAAGATGTCTGGTCAGGTCGTAGATGATATAACCATTCTGCTACTAAGAGATACGAGGTCGTAGGTTGTGGACCAAGGTAAAATTTTATTAGCTAGATCCAAGGGCGACTATGTGATTCGCTTGACTGGCGATGTACGCTTAACTCTTTGTTCCACCCTGGAGGGCTGTTTACAAAGCATGTTTGCTGACCCCGCTTTTGGCTCTGTTACTATAGATGCTCGTGATGCTGAGTGCCTCGACAGCACTACACTTGGGTTGTTGGCTAAGATTTCCTTCATGTCACAGGCTGTAACAGAGCGCGTGCCAAGTATATTAACCACCAATCCAGATGTTACTCGTCTGCTGAGTATGATGGGTTTTGAAGGCCCTATTTACGTCTTTGTGGGTGAGGTTCCAGATGTTTTGTCTTCAGTTGATATGCAGAGCGCCAAAGAGCTTGAGCCTTGCCAGTGCGATGAAGATGAAGCCAAGTCCAGAGTGCTTGAAGCGCACCGTATTCTAATGTCTATCAATGAAAGTAATCACCAGCAATTCAGAGACCTGGTGGCTGCTTTAGAACACAACGAGAGTTCTACTTGAAATTATGTCGAATTGCCGTCCTTGGGGCGGGTAGCTTTGGAACTGTGGTGGCGGATATTGCTGCCAGTAACGGCCATCATGTCTGTTTATGGATGCGCAGTGAGCGCCAACTGCAAGAACTAGAAAAGACCAGAGTCAACAGCAAATACTTGCCGGAGTACCAGCTCGGCGACAGTCTTAGCTTTACTGATGATCTGAGCGTTGCCTTGCAGTCGGTCGACCTGGTGTTTTTTGCCGTGCCCAGCAAGGCCTTCAGTGCCGTCAGTGCTGAGGTGGCTCAGCGTCTGCCAGCGGATCAAATGCCGGCCATCGTCAGCCTAACCAAGGGCATTGAGCCTGAAGAATTCAAGCTGATGAGCGAAATCCTGTCGGCTAATCTGCCTAACTGCCCGGTGGCCGTGGTGGGCGGGCCCAACTTGGCCAAAGAAATTGCTCTTGGTCACCCGTCTGCCACGGTGGTGGCCTCCAAAAACAAAGTCTTGCGTGAGCAGGTTCAGGCCATTCTCAGCAACCAAAGTTTTCGTGCTTACACCAACCCGGATCTTTATGGCGTGGAGTTGGCCGGCGCCTTAAAAAACATCTACGCCATTGTTTCGGGCTTGGCCCAGGCCCTGGGCATGGGTGCCAACACCAAGGCCATGATCCTGACCCGCAGTTTGGCGGAGATGAGCCGCTTTGCCGTGCGTCTTGGTGCCGACCCTCTGACCTTTTTAGGTCTGGCCGGGGTGGGCGATCTGGTGGTGACCTGTACCTCGCCCCTGAGTCGAAATTTTCGCATCGGCTACATGATAGGTGAGGGCTACACCCTGATTCAGGCGGTCAAGTCCTTGGGTGAGGTGGCTGAGGGGGTCAACACCCTGCGCATGGTCTATCACAAAGCGCTAGAATTAGACTTGGACATGCCTTTGGTCAATGCCCTCTATGGTATCATTTACCAAGACAAGCCCATTGCCCATCTTACCGAGCAACTGATGCTGGGTGCCCATGCGCAAGATGTCGAATTCATGACGGCAAGGTAATTTTAGTCAACGAGGTGTGACATGAGCTCAATAAATCGCGAACAGATCGAAAGTTTGGTGGTGCGGCTGCTGTATAGCCTGTTGTTCTTCCTGTTGTTGCGCCTGTCTTGGGTGCTGTTGGTGGTACTGGCGGTGATGCAATTCCTTTACCGCGTGTTGAACGCCAATGAGCCACACCCCGGCCTGCAGGGCTTTGGCTTGCAGCTGGCCCAATGGTATCAGCAGGCCACCGGCTATGTGCTGGGCGCCAGTGAAGCCAAGGCTTGGCCCTTGGCCGACTGGCCAGCTAACCCCTTGGCCGATGAACAGGACTCAGCCAAGGATTCGGTGCAGGATTCATAGCATGGCAAAATTATTTTTGCTGCGTCACGGTGAGGCCCGAGCGCAGCACCCGGATCATAGCCGCCCCTTGACGGCTAAAGGCCAGCTTGAGGTCGCAGCCAAGGCGCAGCATTTGCCGTCTTCCTTGCTGGTTTGGGTCAGCCCCTTGCTACGAGCCCAACAGAGTCTTGAGCAATTGCAACAACAAGGCTTTGTGCCTCAAGCGCTGGTGCAAACCTCAGCCTTAGAGCCAGACGAGCCCCTAGACGCCTTGCTTAAATTGCTCTGGCCTGTGCAGCAGGATCTGCTACTGGTTGGCCACAACCCCCTGCTTAGCAGCTTGGCGCATTCGCTATCCGGCCTCAGTTTGGCGATGCAAACTGGCCAGTTGCTGATTCTCGAAGGTGACTGCCTGGCGCCACACTGCATGCAACTGCTGGAGTCCCATTAATGGATTGGCAACAAGGTTTTTTCCCTACTCGCTCGGGCGATCTGTATTTTCAGCGCTGGCGCAAGGGGAGCGGCCCTTTGGTCTTGGCTCTGCATGGCTGGTTGGACAACAGCGCCAGTTTTCGCTTGCTGGCCGAGCAACTGCCGCAATTCGATGTCATTGCCCTAGATTTACCCGGCCACGGTCGCAGCAGTCACGACCCTCGGGGTTTTTATCATCTGTGGGAATACCTGCCTGCGCTAATCGAGGTGGTTGAGTCCTTTGGCCAGCCCATTCATCTGTGGGGGCATTCCATGGGTGGCATGGTGGCACCTTTGTTGGCCTTGGCCGAGCCAGAGCGTATCCAGTCTCTGGTACTGATCGACAGTCTGGGCGGCCCGCCCTATGGCAGTAAAGACTTGCTGCAATGGCTGTCTCAGTGTCGGCAAAAGCCAAGGCCGCACTTGCCATACGACAGCTTCGCCGACATGGTGGCGGTGCGCATGCGCGGCATGACCCCCTTATCGGAACAGGCGGCCAGCTTGCTTTGTGCGCATCAAGCGGATCAACAGGCTGACGGTCGGTGGTTGTGGACCTTTGATCCGGCCATTAAATTGGGCTCGCCCGTACGCCTGAGAGACGATGATTATCATCTGGTGCTGAATCAATTGCCCATGCCCAGTCTGGTGATCCTAGCCGAGCAGGGTTGGGTGCAGCAGTTTTTAGATGTCGAGCAGCGCCTAAGCTGGTTGAATCAAAACACCAGGGTAGAGTGGGTGCCTGGTGGTCACCATTGTCATTTAGAGCTTGAGGAATTGCCTCATTGCTTACAAACCATAAGAGACTTTTATGAGTGAATTGCAAAGCCTGAGAGATTGGCTGAGGTATGCTGTAACTCGGCTACAGCAGACAGAGGTGTTTTTTGGTCATGGCACGGATAACGCCCTAGATGAGGCCTATCGTTTGGTGTTTGGTGTGCTGTCACTGCCCATAAGTCAGCAACGGCTGTTTTTAGACGCTCGTTTGACCCTTGCGGAGCAACAAGCCATGGCCAAGGCCATTGATCAGCGCACCGAGGACCGTATCCCGACCGCTTATATCACCGGTGAGTCCTGGTTTTGTGAGCTGCCCTTTAAGGTCACCAAGGACACCCTGATTCCTCGCTCACCCATTGCCGAGTTGATCGATAATCAGTTTCAGCCCTGGTTGATTGAATCGCCCCAAAGGGTGCTGGATCTTTGCACCGGGTCGGGTTGCATTGGCTTGGCCATCGCCTATTATTTTCCCGAGGCTGAGGTGCACCTAAGTGACCTCAGTGAGGCAGCCTTGGCAGTTGCCAAAGCCAATACCCAAGCCCTTGGTTTAGAAGAGCAGGTCAGTTTGTGGCAGTCCGACTTATTTGCCCAGATCCCATCTCAGTGCTATGACCTGATCGTCACCAATCCGCCCTATGTGGATCGCCCTGACATGGACAGTTTGCCAGCCGAGTATCGCCACGAACCTGTACTGGCCTTGGCCGCAGGTGAAGACGGCCTGTCTCTGGTGCATGGTATTTTAGCCCATAGTCCTGAGTATCTATCCGCTCAGGGGGTGTTGATCTGTGAAGTAGGTAACAGTGCGCAAGCCTTGCAAGACTGCTACCCCGAAGTTCCCTTTATATGGATCGAGTTTGAACGTGGCGGTGATGGTGTGTTCATGCTGGATCGCCAAACCCTTGTGGCGCATCAAGCGTTGTTTTTAGCCCAGATAAACGAGTGAGAACGAATGGCTGGTAATAGCTTTGGAACCCTGTTCCGTGTCACCACCTTTGGTGAAAGTCATGGTTTGGCCCTTGGTGCCATTGTCGATGGTGTGCCCCCTGGGCTGCCCTTAACCGAGATTGATCTGCAGTTGGATTTGGATCGCCGCAAGCCCGGTCAGAGTAAATTCACCACTCAGCGCCGCGAAGCCGACTCAGTCAAAATTTTGTCAGGTGTGTTTGAAGGGAAAACCACGGGCACCAGCATTGGTTTGCTGATCGAAAATACCGATCAACGCTCCAAAGACTATGGCGAGATTGCCAATAGCTTTCGCCCAGCTCATGCCGACTATACCTATGAGCATAAGTACGGACATCGCGATTATCGCGGTGGTGGTCGCTCGTCGGCGCGGGAAACCGCCATGCGCGTAGCGGCCGGTGCCATTGCCAAAAAATATCTCGCCAGTAAAGGCATTGGGATTCAGGGTTGGCTCAGAGCCCTTGGTCCCATTGAACTGGCCGCCGAGGATCTGAGCCAGGTTGATCAAAACCCCTTTTTCTGCGCCGAGCCAGCTAAGATACCGGAGCTGGAAAGCTTCATGCAGCAGCTGCGCAAAAGCGGTGATTCCATTGGCGCTAAGGTCAGCGTACGGGCCACAGGTATGCCAGTGGGCTTGGGTGAGCCGGTCTTTGATCGCCTGGACGCCGATCTGGCCCATGCCTTGATGAGCATCAATGCCGTTAAGGGTGTGGAAATTGGCGATGGCTTTGCCGTGGTGGCGCAGCGTGGCTCCGAACACCGTGACGAGTTGACGCCAGAAGGCTTTTGTTCCAATCATGCTGGCGGGGTGTTGGGCGGCATCAGTTCAGGTCAGGACATAGAAGCACACATTGCCCTGAAGCCAACCTCCAGTATTTTGATTCCTGGCCGCACCATCAACAAGGCTGGTGAGCCCATGGAGCTGATCACCAAGGGGCGGCACGATCCCTGTGTCGGCATTCGCGCCGTGCCCATCGCCGAGGCCATGATGGCACTGGTGTTGATGGATCATTACCTGCTGCACCGGGCGCAAAACGCCGAAGTGCGCAGCCAAACGCCCATCATTGCTGCTCAGGCGCCAAACACAGCAACCTGATGTCGCTTAGCCAGCCCAGGCGCTCAACCAGCTCTAGGCTCAGTGCCGAGGCCTGGGGTTCGGGCGCTTTGAGGATGATCCAGGCTTCGAGCCCGGTTGGTAAGTAGTGCAAGATCGCCTCGCAAGGCTGCGTCAATCGCAAGCCTTGCTGCAACTCCTTAAGCACCAATTGGCGATTAGGTGCCAGAGTCACGGCCTGTTCCTCGCCCTGGTGCACATCAATGTGCACCGTGATGTCTGCCAGTTCGGGCATCTGTTGTTGTAGGTGCAGTACCACCTGATCCCCTAGGTGGTGGCCTTCAGAGACCGTGGCATAGGCATCCACACATAGGTGCAAATCGAGAAATACCTTATTGCCGCCCGCCACTCGAGTACGGATCTCATGCGCGTTCAGCACCCCAGGTACCTGCATGATGATCTGCTCAATGTTTTGTAATTCCTGTTTGTCGAGGCCGCGATCAAGAAATTCTTGCAGTGCCTGATAGATCAAACCAAGGGCCATTTTGCCAATCAGAGCCACCACTACTAGAGCGGCTAGCGGCTCAAGCCAGGGCAGGCCAGCCAGTGCGCCCAGTAGGCCAAGCAAGACCACCAGGGACGAAAACACATCCGAACGGCTGTGCCAGGCGTTGGCCAGCAGTAGCTGACTGCCCACCTTGAGTCCATAGTGGCGGCTGTAATGATACAGGCCTTCTTTGGCGAGAATCATGACCACAGCAACGGCAAATAAAGGCCAGGCCAGAATGACTTGCTGTTCTTGTTGCCAGATACTTTGCACAATGTCATTGGCCAGACCGATGGCCACCAGTAACAGCAAGCCGCCCATGATCAGGGTACCCAGAGTTTCGAAACGGGCATGACCGTAGGGGTGCTCACCGTCCGGTGGTGCGCCCGCTATGCGGTTAAGCCATAACACCATGGCATCGGTCAGCAGATCGGACAGCGAATGAATGCCGTCGGCCAGCATGGCCGCCGAATGAAAGATCAAGCCTGCGGCAATCTTCGCCAAACTGAGCAAGGCATTGACTAGGGCGTTGATCCAGGTGACCCTGGCGATGATGCGATATTTGCTCGGCCTATTAGCCGCGCTGTTGCTGGTACCATTTGGCAGGCTCATGTAATTCTCCATGTTCGTTAAGAGGGGGGTAGGGCAACTGGTGTTGATCGCAGTGATGCGCAATTTTGGGGTAGAGCCAGCGCACCAGCCAATAATGCTTGAGTTCGCCCTGAATTTCATTGCGATAGCGCAGAGGGTCGCGGCTTTGGCGCTGCCTTTGCGCCTCAGCCAGAATGAGTGCGCAGGCGACGCTGACATTCAGGCTTTCCACCATGCCCTGCATCGGAATCACCAGATGCGCATCGGCCTGTTGCTGGCTGTAGCTGCTCACGCCCTGTAACTCTGAACCCATGATTAGGCTGAAGGGCTGGCAGAAATCAAACTGGGTGTAAGGAATGGCCTCGGCACTTAGGTGTGCGGCCACCAGCCTGTGGCCCTTGTTGCGCGCCTGTTGCAGCGCGGATTCAGTATTTGGGTGCTTGTGCACATCCAGCCAGCCAAGGGTACCACCTGAAATACGGCGGTGATAGCGGATTTCTTGCTCGCCCACCAGATGCAGCTGATGCACACCAAAGGCATCGCAACTGCGAGCAATGGCGGCTATGTTATGGTTTTTGTGGGTGCCATCGGTAATCACGGCCATGCTTAGCTGCCGCTGCGCCAGTACCTGTTCGATGCGTGCAAAGCGCTCTTCAGTCATGCTATTTCTCGGTTGCAAAAGTTAAATTATAAGGCGATTCCAGTCTCAGCGACAAAAAAGCATTGGAATGTGACTGTCAACTGATCCAAACTGAAACAAAATGCGAACTGTTGTCAACTATCTGCCAATTACCCGAGTAATTTGCTAAACTATTGCCATCTAAGTTGAGGAATATGTGCATGAGTCAACAAACGACCCCAAAAGCCATGCCAGATGTGGCAGATCAAGCCAAGATAACAGATGGTCTTACTCTTGACTGGGTGGGTATGGCAGAGATTGCCATTCCTGTTCTTGTAAAGGATCAGGATCGCGCAGTGCGTAGTGCTGCAGCCAAGGTACAGGCCTACGTTAGCTTGGACGATGCCCAGGCAAAGGGCATTCACATGTCTCGACTTTACCTTGCTTTGGATCTGTTAGCCGAGCAGGCCGTTGGGCCTAATGAGCTAGAGCAGCTATTAACCGAATTTTTGACCACGCATCAAGGCCTTTCAGATAATGCCTTTGTTGAGTTCCGCTTTGACTGCTTGCTGCGCCGCGAGTCGTTACTCAGTGGTAACAGTGGTGTTAAGTCTTACCCTGTGCGCTTGCGAGCTAGCCAGCACAAGGGAGCGGTCAGCTTGGAGTTAGGCTTGGCCATTGATTATTCGTCCACCTGCCCCTGTTCGGCTGCTTTGTCGCGCCAGTTGATGCAAGAGGCCTTTGAGCGTCAGTTTGCCGGTCAGGCCCTGGTCGATGCCGATAAGATCAGCCAGTGGTTGCGTTCTGAAGCAGGTTTGGCTGCTACCCCGCATTCGCAGCGCTCCACCGCACAACTCTGGTTGCGCCTAGCCCCTGACTTGGCCGAGTTCCCCATCACCGAATTGGTGGATCAGGTTGAAGCGGCGCTGCGCACCCCAGTACAGACCGCGGTTAAGCGTGCCGATGAGCAGGAATTTGCTCGCCTGAACGCGCAGAACCTGATGTTTTGTGAGGACGCCGCGCGCAAGGTCAGCAAGGCCTTGATCGTCAGTCCGTCCGTTAAGGACTTCTGGTTGCGGGTCAATCACTACGAAAGCCTGCACGCCCATGATGCCGTGGCCATTAACACCAAGGGTGTGGTCGGGGGCTATCAGCCAGAGCCGAATCTCTACTAGTCCTTGCTGGTCTTACTTTGGCTTGGCAAGCCTTTGTTTGGCCGCATGGCCCTAGCGATTGCTAAATAATTTGCCGCGCACCCGCAGCCGAAAGGCTTGCGGGCTGCTGCCATAATGGCGGGTGAACAAGCGGGCAAAATAACTGGCGTCCTGATAGCCTAGGGTCTCACTGATCTCCGCGATTTCCAGATTGCTCTGTTGCAGCAGGGCAGCGCCCTGTTGCATGCGTTCTTGTTGCAACCAACGAATGGGGCTCAGGCCGCTGCTAAGTTTGAAGCGCCGCTTAAAGGTGCGTTCTGATAACTGTGCCAGAGCCGCCATTTGCTCAAGGTTCCAGTTCTGGCCGAGGTTGGCGCGCACCTGCGATTGGCAGAGGGCGATGTCTTCGTCTGGGCTGCTGTGCCCGCCTGGGCTAAGGATGGGCGGCTGGTTGAGTCTGGACACCTCTTGGCCAAAGTGGGCCTCAATGATGCGACCAATGTCAGGGCCAAACAGTCGGGCGATCAGCTGGCTCATCAAAAGGCTGAGGGCGTTGATGGATCCAGCACAATAAATGCCCTTACTTTCGGTGATGAACACCTTGGGTTGCAGCTGCACTCTGGGGTAAAGGCGTTGAAACTGTTCAAAATAGTACCAGTGGGTGGTCGCCAATTGGCCATCCAGTAGTCCTTGGCTGGCCAGCCAGCACACCCCTGTGCCGGTGGCGATCAGGCGGCAGCCACGCCCCTGCAGCTCGCTTAGGCTATTGGCCAACAAGGGGTGGCGTTGCGGCAAGGGTTGCGGGTTGCCCCAGATGGGCGGCAGCAACAGATACTGGCTATCGGCCAGTTGGGTGATTGGCTCGGTCAGTGGGGTGGCAGAGGGTGAGTCCAAGCGTTGCGGGCTGAGGCTAAAGCGTTGGCAAACCAGGGGCGCTTTCTTGCGTTCTTGGCGGCTGCGCAGGCTGTCGGCGGCCCATAGCATGTCCCATGGCAGGCTGATGCCTGTCTGCAGGGCTCTGTCGTGCTCAATGAAAGCAAAGCGCATTTTTTTGGCCTTTTTGTCGTGTTTCTTGGCCTTATTGTCTTGGTTGATCCCATGCGGGTCAATTACACTTAGCGGCATTCATCGCATCAAAGGGTAGTCTCATGGCCAAATTGCCGGTAATTGTTTCCTTGGGTGGCATTAACGCCGCTGGGCGCAGTTCTTTTCATCATGGCTACAAGCGCATGGTGCACCAGTCCTTGACGCCTGAGCAGATGTACAGAACATGGCAAGACCTGGCTCAGCGTATGGGCCTGGCTTGGGCGGGGCAGCCCAGTGCGGAGTTATTGCAGCAAATTGTCGCTGGCACTCTGGTGCGCGCCATCAGTCCAGCCTGCTTTGATGTCAAGGCCGTGCCTTATCACATCAAAACCAGCCTGCAACTGGGCGATGAGCCGCTGAGCTTTATCCTGCGCAAAAACAAATTGCCGTTGCAAATTCCTAGCCACTGGCAGGTCGAAGAGCTGGACGACAAGCAGGTGCGGGTGCGCGCGTCGGGTCAGTTGGACCTGTTGTTAGAGGACGCCGCGCCCTTTAGTGTGAGTAGCGCCGGGCGTTTGCCCGAGGGCTTTGACCCCGGTAGTCTGTACAACTCGCGCTTTCATCCCCGTGGCCTGCAGATGACGGTCTTTGCCGCCTCGGACTGTTTGCAAAGCTCAGGCTTGGATTGGCAGCAACTGATGGCCAAGGTCGCACCCGATCAGGTGGCGGTCTATGCCGGTTCCGCTCTGGCTCAGGTAGACGAAGACAGCCTGTTAGGCCTGATTGCTTCACCCTTGCGTGGCGGTCGCGTCAGCTCAAAAATGATGGCCCTAAGTTTGGCGGAAATGCCTGCCGACTTTGTCAACAGCTACATCATCAACTCCGTGGGGGCCACCGGCACCAACATGGGTGCCTGTGCGACCTTCCTGTACAATTTGCGTCAGGGTGCCAATGACATCAAAGAAGGCCGTGCCAAGGTGGTGCTGGTGGGTAATGCTGAGGCCCCGGTTAATCCGCAAATCATGGAAGGCTTTCGAGTGATGGGTGCACTGGCCGAGGATCATCAACTCTGTGCGTTGGATGGCAGTGACAGCCCTGATAACCGTCGCGCCTGCCGCCCCTTTTCCACCAACTGCGGCTTTACCATGGCCGAATCGGCACAATTTGTCATGCTAATGGACGACGAGCTGGCCTTGCAGTTGGGTGCGCAGATCATGGGCAGTGTGGCCGATGTATTCATCAACGCCGATGCCAACAAGAAGTCCATTTCTGCCCCTGGTGTGGGTAACTATGTCACTGTGGCTAAGGCTGCGGCCTTGGCCAAGGCCCTTCTTGGCGAGCAGGGCTTGAGGCAGCACACCTATGTGCAGGCCCATGGCACGGGCACGCCGCAAAACCGCGTGACCGAGTCGCACATTCTTAGCCAAACGGCGCAGCATTTTGGCATAGAGGCTTGGCCAGTGGTGGGCATCAAAAGCTATTTGGGTCATAGCATGAGCGTGGCCGCTGGCGATCAGTTGGCTGCCAGCCTGGGGGCTTGGGCCTATGGTGTGTTGCCGCACATTCATAGCATTGACCACATCGCTGAGGATGTGCACCAGCAGGGCTTGCACTTTTTGCAACAGCCCCTGTCGCTTGCGGATCGGCCGATGCAGGGAGTGATCATCAATTCCAAAGGCTTTGGCGGTAACAATGCCAGTGCATTGGTGCTCAGCCCTGAGCAAACCCTAAGCATGCTCAGGCATAAACATGGTGCCGA
>SKIB01000062.1 GCA_007116635.1 Saccharospirillaceae bacterium | reverse complement strand
TAACCAGCATTAGGCCCTTAAATACTCATGATTCTGTATTACTCATGCCAAAAAAATTAGTTTCTGAACTCTATTTGATTTGCATGCTGGCATTAGGCCTGTGCATGGTGCTCGCACTTTGGTCCTACGACGCACAAGACCCCGGCATAACCTTCGCCAGCAGTCATGGCAAGGTCAATAATTGGTTAGGCTTGATCGGTGCGTATTTGGCCAGCCTGTTATTTTTTGCCTTTGGTTGGATTGCTTATCTGTTTCCGCTATTCATCATTCAGGGCGCATGGAGAGGGTTTCGTCAACTGCAGAGTGAAGACCAAACCAGTTTTAAGTCTTTGCTGTTACCCTTGCTAGCATGGTTTGTGGCGCTCTTATCCCTCTGTGCACTTTTCAGTTTTCATTTTTTCAGTGCATTGCCCGTCGGAGCAGGTGGAGCAATTGGCCAGTTGCTTCAGGACCAACTTGAACCCTATTTGGCTGTAGCGGGATCGACCCTGCTGTTGTTAACGCTACTTTTAATTTCGACCTCTATTGCATATCAGTTATCATGGTTAGCCATTGTCGATCGAGTTGGCTATGCAGTTCTTGCCATTCTGAATGTGATTTTTACATGGGTTAAACCCAGATCCGGTAGATCAAATGAAAAAACCAGCACTAAGCCTATCAAGAAACACCACAGGCCACTCGCTCGTCAACATGCATCAGTGGAAAAAAAGCCATCCATCTGGTCAAAGGTGTTAGCAGTAAGGCAACTGTTTCATTGGCGATCTTCAAGTTCAGGGCTAGCGAGAAAAAGACCTGAGCCAGACTTTGATCCCTTATTTAGTAATCATGGTTCTGAAGTAGAGATCGAGGACGGCTTTTATGCCAGACAACCAGACAGTACAAATTCAGAGCAACCGGCTTCTTTAGCCTCTACCAGACTAAGCAATCAAGAATCTAGACTAACCACGGACACTGATTGCGATAACGGCATAGGGATCAATCAATCCCAACCTAAACAACTTAGAATCGAACAACTACGTTCCGAACAACTTGACGATTCTGAATTTCAGCAGCAGTTAGCTCAACCCAAGCTTCCCATGTTGACCAGTCTTCCGTCCGTGGAATTACTTACGCCCATGCAAAGCCAGGCCGATGAAGGTTATAGCGAAGATGAATTAGCCGACATGGCCGATAACTTGGTTGCCAGGCTGCAAGACTTTGGCGTTAAGGTGGAGATCGACACCGTTTGCCCAGGTCCAGTCATTACCCGCTTTGAAGTCCAGCCTGCGCCAGGGGTGAAGGCTTCGCGCATCAGCGGTCTGGCACGGGACTTAGGGCGTTCCATGGCTATTGCCAGTGTGCGAGTGGTGGAAGTGATTCCCGGGAAGCGTACCGTTGGTATCGAAGTCCCAAACGCCAAGCGCGCCATTGTCAGCTTTAAAGAGGTGCTCGAGTCTCAGGCCTTTACCAAGGCTAGGTCGCCATTGACTCTTGCTTTAGGGCACGATATTGCTGGCGAAGCGGTGGTTGCTGACCTTGCCAAAATGCCGCATCTTTTGGTTGCTGGTACTACGGGTTCGGGTAAATCGGTGGGCGTGAATGCCATGCTGCTGTCGATGCTGTTTAAGGCAGGCCCTGACGAATTGAAGCTGATGCTGATCGACCCCAAGATGTTGGAGCTGTCGGTTTATGAAGGCATTCCCCATCTGTTAACGCCGGTGATCACCGACATGAAGGACGCAGCTCAGGGTTTGCGTTGGTGTGTGGCCGAGATGGAGCGGCGCTACAAACTGATGTCGAAGCTAGGCGTGCGTAATATCGCCGGTTACAACCAAAAAATCATTGATGCCGAGGCCCTTGGTCAGCCCATCTATGACCCCTTATGGGACCCTGCTACCTCCCTTGAACCCAATCGTCCTCCTGTCCTCACCAGCTTACCAATGATTGTGGTCGTAGTGGATGAGTTTGCTGATATGATTATGATTGTCGGCAAAAAGGTTGAGGAGCTGATTGCTCGAATCGCGCAAAAGGCTAGGGCAGCAGGTATTCACTTGATTCTGGCAACTCAGCGCCCTTCGGTGGATGTGATCACCGGTCTGATCAAGGCCAATGTACCTACCCGAATCGCCTTTCAGGTGAGCTCCAAGATCGATTCTCGCACCATTCTTGACCAGGGTGGTGCTGAGCAGCTGTTAGGCCATGGCGACATGCTCTTTATGCCGCCTGGCAAGTCTGCGCCCTTGCGTGTCCATGGTGCCTTTGTACCAGATGAAGATGTGCACGCAGTGGTGGAGGCTTGGAAGCAATTAGGCGAGCCTCAGTACATTGAAAACATGTTCAGTGAAAAGCTAGACGACAGCGGCATGCTGGCTGGTTTGGTAGACAGCAAGGGTTCAGCCGAAGAGGGCGATAATCTCTATGATGAGGCGGTGCAAATTGTGCTTGAGAGTGGTAAACCGACCATTTCCTATGTGCAACGACGATTGAAAATAGGATACAACCGTGCTGCGAATCTGATTCAAAGTATGGAAGATGCGGGCATTATCTCGTCTGCAGGCCACAATGGTACGCGCGAAATTTTAGTCAATAACGGAAATTAATTATGAAACAACTGCGTTTTTTCACCCTTTTGCTCCTACTACTGCCGATGGTGGCCTGGAGTAATAGCTCAGCCGTTCGCCTTGGCCAATTACTGCAGGATGTGCGCGCCATTGAAGCCGACTTCATGCAATTCAGTTTTCGCAACCTGGATCAGGGCATGGATCTGATTAGTGAAGCAGAGGGTAGAATGTGGCTGCAATACCCAGATCAAGTCTATTGGCAAGCAGAAGAACCCGTGATGCAGGTGGTGCTAGCCGATGGCAAGCATCTCTATGTTTGGGATCAAGACCTTGAGCAGGTCACTCGTGAGCCTTTAGGCGACCGTTTGAAAGCCAGTCCAGCCAGTATTTTGATTTCTGGGCCAGATGCCATCAGGCGCGATTTCAAAGTCAGTGAACAGGAATTGACCGAGGGTATCGAGAGCTATGAACTCATCCCATGGTTGGATAACGAACTCTATACCCGTTTGGTGCTGTCCTTTGTGGCGGGTAAGCCGAAGGAAGTGCAAATCTTTGATACTCTGGGTAATGCGACCATGTTGATATTTAACGATCTCAACATCAATCCCGAGATTGCAGCGGATCGTTTTAGTTTGCAGGTTCCAGAGTACACAGACTGGATCATCGTGGGTGACTAATCATGATTTGTTTGCCAGTGGCCAGCTTAAACAACCACTGGCTGAGCGCCTTAGACCAAAAAACCTGGATCAGGTGGTGGGCCAGCAGCACTTGCTTGGTCCTGATGGCCTGATCGGTGGCGCTTTGGCACAGTCCAGATTGCCGTCTTTAATTCTCTGGGGGCCGCCTGGAGTAGGTAAAACCACCATTGCTCGGTTATTAGCCCAGCGCATTGGCGCACATTTTTGCAGCCTGTCGGCTGTGGATGCCGGTCTAAAAGACCTGCGCGAACTGGTGCTACAAGCCAAGCAGCGCCAAGCTCGAGGCGAGTCCAGCCTGTTATTTGTCGATGAGGTGCACCGCTTTCATAAGGGGCAGCAGGACGCCTTCCTTCCACACCTTGAATCCGGACTCTTTACCTT
>SKIB01000087.1 GCA_007116635.1 Saccharospirillaceae bacterium | reverse complement strand
TGCAGGACGCCAATGTGGGCCGGGATGCCAGCGCACCAACCAAGCTGGGTTCAGGCTCGGGTGGTTTTGACTTGACCAAGCTGGACAGTACCGGCCAGCCCGTTACCTACGGCTCGGAACACACATGCGTGCGCGACAACCTGACCGGTTTGGTTTGGGAAGTAAAAACCATGGCAAACCGCGATGTGCGCTATGTATGGGGCACTGAAACAGGTTCAGCTGCTGGCGATGTCAATGCTTTTGTAACAGCCACCAACAACGCTGGCCTGTGCGGCTTAACAAACTGGCGCTTACCAACCGCCAATGAACTGTTCGGCATTGTGGATTTTGACAAACCGCATGGCATTACCACAGGGCATGGTTCAGACGGTGTTATTGATCAATATCTAAGCATAGATAGAGACTTTTTCCCAAATACACGGCTACTTAATTATTCGACTGATAGAACTACTCGCATCCGCCATGCCCACTATTGGACCAGCGATCGCTACATGTACCAGTATTTTGCAGAAGAATACATCCTAGTCGATTTCTTCCGTGGTTCACTGGTCAATACCAACAGCGCTCTCGCGTTTTTCAGACACCCCGACGTCGTGTTTCACGATGGCGCTTTCGCCAGATTGGTCAGCAATGGTCCAGAAGGAGTACAGCCATGAACAAACAAGCCCTAACATTAATGATGGCAGGCCTTTTCGCGGCGCAAACGGCCATGGCCGCTTGCAATAGCAACGATGCGGATTACGTGACTTCTAGCCAAGGCTGGGTACTGCAAAAAAGTACTGGGCTCATTTGGCAGCCTTGCCTGCACGGCATGAGCCTTGAGAACGGTAGTTGCACGGGTACACCCACGGCAGCGAATTGGATCGGTGCCTTACAAGCGGCACAGAGCAATAGCGACTTCCAGTCGAGCGAGTGGCGGATACCCAATGTGAAAGAAGTGGCCAGCTTGCTGGAATTTAGCTGCCAAAGAAGGGTTAACGAGGCGGCCTTCGCTGGGCAGCCAACCAACAGCACACTTTGGAGCAATACCGTTGGCGCACCAGTGCCAGAGGGTAACTACAGTAACGCGGTTATGACCGTGCGTTTCTTTGACGAAGTGCGGCCACCCTCCACCAGATACTCTTATGCGCCCTTTATCACCGGGCAAGCACCCACGGAAAGCTTGAACTTTCGCCTGGTGCGCAATGCCAGCCTAGCAGACTACTACCAGTTGAGTTTGCCCTAGTAGGTTCAGTGGCATCAAGCCAGGCTACTGCTCTAGCTTGGCTTTTTTGTCCACTCAGAGTGGCAATTCACTGCCCTTATACCCTCTGGTAGATGCGGCTGATTTGCCACTTATTAAGCATCTGCAGATCAATCTTATTGACTATTAAATGGAAGTCAGCATGAAAACTAAATTCTTACTGCCAACCCTAGTGGTGGCCAGCCTTGGCTTGCTGGGCTGTAACTCAGACAACAGTGATCAAGATAATGGTAGCCCTGAGCCAATCACCAGTCCCAGCGTCATTCCCAGTAGCGCTCCGACTCAGCAACCAAGTCCTGAGCCTTCGGTAAGTCCATCCGTATCGGTTAGCCCAAGCCCCTCGCCAACTACCTCGCCAAGTCCGTCTTCAAGCCCAGTTGGAACAACCTATACCATCTCAACCAATGTCACTGGCCCAGGTACTATTTCTCCACAACAGCTGAGTCATACTGTCCCTGATGATGGTGATTTTGCTGTTTTCACCCTTACTCCCGATCCAGGCGCTGGCGTGATCAATGTATCAGGCTGTGGGATCTATGCCGCGCCAATTGGTGGTAATAATGCTTATAGGACAGACACCATCACGGCAGACTGCACAGTGTCAGTCGAGTTTGCTCCAGGGTTTACCGTTACCCTAGACGATGGATCTTGGAGTGATGGGCAGTTCTTCAGACTGAGGACTGTTGAAACTCGTTTTGTACTGGAGGGTGAAGAGACAACTTTTGATTTTAGCCCTATCCCTAATGGTAAATTTTTAGAAGCCCAAGGTTGCGGCGGTAGCGTTAACGGTGCTCAATTTACCACTGGCGCTATCACAGCAGATTGCACCGTGAGCTTTGGTCTATCTTCTATTACTCACGACCTTAGCCTAAATATCTTGGGTCAAGGCGAGGTTATATCATATGGCGGCATTGCACCCGCTGCTGTATATGAAGATCAAGCTCTGCCTCTGGGTATAATCCCGCAATCCGGTTGGTATTTGGCCAGTTTTGATGGCTGCGGTATTATCGAGAACGATGGTACACCAGTGAACGGGATGTCCTTCAGTGGCCCCAATACTGAGTATATCCTGCCGTCCGCCACTGCGCCCTGTACCTTGGATGTCTCTTTCGCTGAAATACCTGTTGTCAACGCCACCATTGTAGGCGGTAACGGTAGCATCAATCAGAATAACTGGACTGTGATGCCCGGCGAGACTTTCAGCTTCACCGCATCACCGGATGTCGGGTTCAGCTTAGGCAGTGTCACTGGTTGTGCTGGCACCTTTGCAAACAATGTCTTCACTTCTGAACCCATTAACGCCGCCTGCAATGTGACTGTTAGCTTCAGAGAAGGTACTGAACTCAAGGTGGACGCAGTGGAATCTGCTAAAAGCGTGCATTTCATTTGGCAACCGGTTACTGGCGCTACCCGCTACGAGATAATCAATACGAATGGAAGTCAGGTGCTCGCGTCCATTGATGCGCCAGCTACCAACTATGAACTCGCCAATTTTGGGTTGGCTGCGAATGTAGGCGAGACCCTCAACATAAGAAGCTGCAGACCGCAATCTTCAGGCTCAACAACAGAAAATTGTGCAGCCTTCCCTCCCAATGTTGAATTAACAGCGGAAGAGCTCAGCAAGGCAATTGATCAACTTGACCCTGATGCAGCAGCCACCAGCTTACAGCAAGCCTTTGGCCATGCCGTTGCGGTTTCTCGTGATGGTTCGACCATTGCCATCGGAGCGCCTGGGCCCATGACTGGTACCAAAGAAACCGGCCGCGTGAGCATTTGGCGCTATGATGACAGCATCGGCCGTTGGATGCGCTTGGACGACATTTTACCTCCCAGCACTACGGATGTGTTCGAGTTTGGCTATTCGCTGGCACTGTCTGAAAACGGCAGCACACTGGTGGTAGGTGCCCCCGGAGACCGAAATCGTGGCCGGGGTATCAATCCTACGATCACGGCTGGAGGTACATTGGATATCGAAAGCGGTGCGGCCTATGTGTTTGCCTTCAACCCAGCGCAGAATCGCTTTGACTATCGAGCGCACTTCAAAGCCGATCCGCGTAATGGTACACAGCAATTGGATACCAACAACGCAGTTGCTCTTAAATCTGCCCGTTTTGGTCACTCAGTCGCCATAAGTGATGCCGGCAATCGCATTGTGGTGGGCGCACCGGGCGAAAGCACCGAATACACCGGTATTTATACCAGCAGTAACAGAGCTGCGACGAGCAATGCCAGCCAAGGTAGCAATTCGGGTGCAGTATTCGTTTATGCTCTGTCGGCGAGCAACAATCCAGTTTGGGGGCAAGTACTTTACATCAAGCCGTCCGATACCACAGCCATGAGCCGTTTCGGTTCGTCGGTGGCGGCTGATGGCGATGTCACCAGCATTGCCGTAGGTGCGCCCGAAAGTGGCGGT
>SKIB01000025.1 GCA_007116635.1 Saccharospirillaceae bacterium | reverse complement strand
TGGTTATGATTTACGAACAGCTTAGGGAAAAAGTTTGCTAAAGGCTTGGCAAATCTGACTCTAGACTGAACGACTAAGGTATTCGAACACCGTTACTTGGTTGCCAGCTTCAATTGATTCAGGCAAACTGCCTTTGGATTTAATTACCAAAGATTCATCAAAATTAAGAGGATTTTATGTCAGAACAATTTGATTCCGTAAGCCAAGACAGCAAAAACCTAGCCCTGATTGGCTATGTATTGACCCTGTTTTTTAGCTTCATCCCTGCATTGGTACTGTACTTTGTGAAGCAAGACGATCGCTTCGTATTTGCTCATGCCAAAGAGTTACTTAACTTTGCAATCAATTTCTTCGTTTATTTCTTCATTGCCACCATTTTGATGGCTGTCGTCATCGGCCTGCTGCTGATGCCAGTGATCTGGGTGTTGAGCCTGATTGCCTTGATCAAAGGTGGCTTGGCGGCCAACAAGGGCGAGCAAATTCAGCTGCCTTTCGTTTTGGTGCGCTTGATCAAGTAAGCTGCCCTTTTGGCTGGGCCACCTGTGCGCCTAGCCTAACAGCATTAAATGGCTAATTTTGCCGACTGCCCTTTGGGACAGTGGCCAAAATTGGCCATTTTGTTATTCTGCCCAACCTAATTCCTGCTTTGGGGCTAGTTGTGGCTATTTTTCGCCAGCTAAGCTGGTTTTTTTATCAGCAGCGTCGCCGTTATGGCTTGTCTTTGCTGGCACTGTTGATCATTGCCTTTGTTAGCATGTTGCCGCCCTGGATCACTGGTCGAGTGGTGGATGCCATGGCGGAAGGTCAATTAACCAGCGGTCTGCTGTATCGCTACCTTGGTATTCTGTTGCTGGCGGCCTTGGTCAGTTATGGATTGCGGGTGCTGTGGCGCATCACCCTGTTTGGTGCCAGCTTTCAGTTGGGCCATCAGCTGCGGCTGCAGATTTATCAGCGCCTCACTCAGCAAAGCGCCAGCTTTTATCAGCAATTCAACACCGGTGACCTAATGGCTCGGGCCACCAATGATGTGCAGGCGGTGGAAATGGCCGCCGGTGAGGCCGTGCTGGCGATGTTCGATGGCCTGTTAACGGCCCTGATGGTGCTGCTGATCATGACTCTGTTCATCAGTTGGCCCCTGACGCTGGTGGCCCTGCTGCCCTGGCCCATTGTGGGTTACTTCATGTGGCGGTTTGGCCAGCAACTGCACGACAGTTTTAATTTGGCGCAGCAAAAATTCAGTGAACTGAACGAGCGCACGCAAGAAAGTCTGGCGGCCATGCGCCTTACCAAGGCCTATGGTCGCGAGCAGGTCGAATGGCAGAGCTTCGCGCAGGTGGCTAAGGAGGCCAATCAAGCCAATCAGCAGGTGGCCGCGGTGGACGCCAAATACGATCCGGCCATCAGTCTGGCCATTGCCGCCTCATTTTTGCTGGCCATCATGCTAGGCGCCTATCTCATTGAACAGCAGCAACTGACCCTGGGTAAGCTCACCAGTTTCACGCTCTATCTGGGTTATATGGTATGGCCCATGTTTGCCGTGGGTTGGTTACTGAACCTGCTGGAAAGGGCCAATGCCGCCTATGCCCGTATTGAGCAGCTGCTTAATAGCCCGATCAGCATTCGTCCAGGTGAGCAGGATCTAGCCAATCCCAACCCCAGTCTGGAGTTGGCGATTACCGAATTCCGCTACCGTCCTGAGCTTGAGCCGGCCTTGTTGCAGTTGCAGCATCAACTGCCTGCTGGCCAGCTATTGGGTATGGTTGGCCCCATTGGCAGTGGTAAATCTACTCTGGTGCAGTTGCTGACAAGACAGTTGCAAAGTGACTCGGCTAACATTTGCCTAGCTGAGCAACCTCTGGCTGAGCTGTCTGAGGCGGCTTTGGCGCAGTTAATGGCCGTGGTGCCGCAGGATGCCTTTTTGTTCAGCCTGAGCATTGCCGAAAACATCGCTTTGGGTCGGCCGGATGCCAGTCAGGCTGAGATCGAAGCCGTGGCCATGGTGGCTCAGGTGCATCAGGACATCCTCGCCATGCCTGAGGCTTATCAAACTCAGGTTGGCGAGCGTGGCGTGACCCTGTCCGGTGGGCAAAAGCAGCGCATTGCCATCGCTCGTGCCTTGCTGCAGCAGGCACCCATTTTGATTTTGGACGATGCGCTTTCGGCGGTGGATGTGCAAACCGAGGCGCAGATTTTGCGTCATTTACGCCAGCAGCGCCAAGGCAAAACCACCATTATTTGCTGTCATCGGTTGACTGCCGTGGAACAGGCCGATCACATTTTGGTGCTGGATCATGGCCAGGTGGTGCAGCAAGGGCGGCATCAGCAACTGCTGCAGCAGCCGGGTTGGTATCAGCAAATACATCAGTACCAGCAGTTGCAATTGCTGGTGGAGCAGGGCAAATGAGCGAGCCAGCACAAGCAAAAACCAGTCAACTGGACAGCCAGCAGCCAAGCCTGGAGGGCGTTTTTGCTCGGCTGCTGGCTTATGCTCGGCCTTATCGCTCGCAGATCATCAAGGCCTTGTTGTTGCTGCTGTTGGCCACTGGCCTGCAGCTCAGCGGCCCCTTGCTGATTAAGGTCTTTATTGACGATCATTTAACCGCCTCTCACTACCCTTGGTGGCCCTTGGCTCTGCTGTTTACTGCCTATGTAAGTGGGCAGTTACTATCAGCTTTTGCCTTTTATCGTCAGTCATTGGCCTTTAACTCTGTGGCCTTGTCGGTGGTGGAAACCCTGCGCCTTGAGGTCTTTGCCAAGGTGTTGCGACTGCCGCTGGCCTTTTTTGATCGCACCGCCAATGGCAGCCTACTCAGCCGCATTACCAACGACAGTGAGGCGGTCAAGGAGCTGTACATCAACATCATTTCGCTGTTTTTGCAGAACAGCGTCAAGGTGCTGGGCATTCTGTTGGCCATGGCCATTTTGGATTGGCAGCTCATGCTGGTGGCACTGCTGTTAATACCCGCAGTCCTGACCCTGATGTTTGCCTATCAGCGCCTGAGCACGCCCGTTTTTCAACGGGTGCGTTCGTTGCTCAGCGACATCAATGCGCGCATCAATGAAAGCATTCAAGGCATGAGCCTGATTCAGCAGTTTCGCCAGCAGGCACGCTTCCAGCAGCAATTCTCTGAGCTCAGTCATGGCCATTGGCGCACGCGAATGCGCAACCTGTTGATCGACGGTTTGCTACTGCGGGCCTTGGTCGACTTCCTGTATCTGCTGCTGTTGATCGCCCTGCTGCAACGCTTTGGGGTGCAAGCCCTAACCCTTGAGGGCGCGGTGCAGATCGGGGTGCTCTATGCCTTTTTAACCTACTTGGGCAGCATGACCGAGCCCATCATTGAGATGGTGTCGCGCCTGAATCTGTTGCAGCAGTCCTTGGTCTCGGCGCAGCGAGTGTTTGTGCTGATGGACGAACCCGAGCAGGCCGCCAGTCTGGCCGAGGGAGTCGCTTACCAGCCACCCAAGGATGCCAGCCTGCTGTTTGCCATTGACGAGTTTGCCTATCAACCGGGTCGGCCAGTGTTGAGCCAGATTCAACTCAGGGTGCCAGCCGGAGCCTTCATTGGCATTGTGGGCCACACCGGCTCGGGCAAAAGCACCCTGATGTCGTTATTGATGTCCTTTTATCCCATTAGTAAAGGGCAAATTTTGCTCGGCGGGCAAGCCTTAACCCAGTTACCTGCTTCGGAGCGCAGTGCTTGGTTGGGCTTGGTGCAACAGGATCCCTTTATCTATCGCGGCAGCATTCGCGACAACATTGCTCTGGAATTGCCCCTGAGTCAGCAGCAGATCGAACAGGCGGCCAAGCAGGCGCAGTTGCATGAGGCCATCATGGCCATGCCAGAGGGCTACCATACTCAGCTGGCTGAGCGAGGGGCCAACCTCAGTACTGGGCAGCGCCAGCTGTTGAGCCTGGCTCGGACCCTGGCACGGCAACCCAAGATCCTAATTCTCGACGAAGCCACGTCCAATATCGACAGCCACACCGAGCGCTTACTGCAGCAAAGTTTGGCGCAATTACGCGGGCAAATGACCATCATTGCCATTGCTCATCGGCTCAGTACGGTGCAGGACGCCGATCAACTCTGGGTGCTGCATCAGGGTCAGGTGCAACAGCAAGGCAGCCATCAGCAGTTATTGGCTGAAGACGGTCTGTATCGCCACCTGTACCAGATGCAGCAACAAGAGCAGCAGGTGGCGCTTTAGGCTTGCGGTCTTGGCTAGAGGGCAGGCACTAGGCTGGCCTGTCCCATCTTGGCTTGCTCGCTGGCGTGCAACAGAAAATCGACCAGAGTTTTCAACCGCTGTTGATGCCGATTCTCGCGCAAGTAGATCAAATGAATGGGCAGGGCCGGAGCGTCAAAGTCGGCCAGCAGGCGCACCAGTGTTTGCTCTCGAATTGCCCGCTTAACCATATAGGAGGGCAGCTGTGCCACGCCAAGTCCTAGAGCTGTGGCCGTGCAGGCCAACACTCAGCACCGCGAGGCAGCCGGTGGTCTGCTGAATCGCTGCTCCGCCTACTGTTGTCATTATTGTTAGTCATTCTGGTGGCAGCGCCCATGTTTTTGGTGCTGATACAAGCCTTTGTGCCTGGAGTATTGCATGGCCAGTTTGCATTTGCGGGCTTTGAGCATCTAGGTCAGCTGTTTCAGCGCCGACTCTGGCGAGTGTCTTTGCAAAATTCACTCTATCTGGCAGCTAATACTGCCTGGCTGGGCACGGTTTTGGCTCTGATGCTGGCCATGTTACGCCAGCGCCTTGCCCCTTGGGGCGTGAGTCTGCTGGATCTTTGTGCCTGGGCACTGCTGATCATGCCGTCATTTATTATTGCTCAGGGTTGGATTCTGTTCAGCATTAAGGGCGGTATTGCCGATGCCTGGCTTGGCATGCCTTGGGTCAATGCTTGGGTGTTTAGCCCACAGGGCTTGGTGAATATCATGGTGTTGAAAAACTATCCCTTTGCATACTTGGCCATTGTGGCTGCCATGCAGTGGCAGGTTCGAGATCATCAGTACGCTGCTCAGCTATGCGGTGCCGGCAGTTGGCGACGGTTTTTGACCGTGCGTCTGCCCTTGTTATTGCCCGCTATTTTATCGGGCATGTTGCTGGTGTTTATCGACACCATTGGGGACTTTGGTTTGCCGGCGGCTTTGGCAACGACCTACCGCTTCCCGACCTTGCCATACACCATCTTTACCGCCATCAATCAATCCCCCATTCGTTTCGATTTGGCCGGGGTGCTGTCCTTTTATCTAATGGCCATTCTAATGCTTGCTGTGGCCCTGTACCTATGCTTGCTGCGTCGTTCACGCTTCGATTTTTTAACCGCCAAGGCCGAGGTGGCTAAAGCAGAACCCGAGGGAAGTGCCTGGCTTTGGCATCTATTGATGTTGGTCTTTGTTGTCTGCGCCTTGGCCGTTCCTCTAGGCGCCAGCTTGGCTGTCTCAGTGGTAGAGCAGCTTTCGGCTGGCTGGCAAAGTTCTAACTTTACTTTGCAGCATTATCGTACGCTGTTGCAGCCTGGCTCCTTGTTGCACAGCGCCTTGATTAACTCCTTGCGTATCGCCCTGATTGCGGCCATGGCCGGTGCCATTCCCGTGGCCATACGCATTCTATTGGGAGCCATGGCGCAGGTGCCTGCGTCCTTCTTGCAATCTGCTGCCATGCAAGGGGCTGGTTTGATGCGTCGCTTAGCAACCGTATTGTTACCTATCTGTTTGGCTGCTTTTTTATCGGCCCTATTGACCAGCTTCGCTGGCTCGGTCTTTGATCTGGCCGTGACCTCGATCTTGCACCCACCAGGCTATGCAGTTCTGCCTGTGGTCATTGACCGCCTGTTTCAGCAGGGCCTCTATGGTCAATCGACAGCGGCAACTTTGTTGGCGGCAGCCATCACCCTGGCGCTGTTGCAGCTGACGGCATGGTCGGTGCGTCGAATTTGGCGGCCGCTCTTTGTTGCCCCTTCTGCCTCTGGCAATTCATCTACCCTTAGCTCGGCCAAAGCGGATAAAGCGGCCGAGCCTCGATTGGAGCATCAGCATGCTTAAGGTTGAACAACTAGGTTGCCGCTTTGGCCAACAATGGGCATTAGAAGACATCAGCTTTGAGCTGCCGCAGGGCCAGGTATTGGCCGTGCTTGGTCCTTCGGGCTGTGGTAAATCCAGCTTGCTTAAGGTGATTGCCGGCATGCAGCAGCCCGCCAGCGGACGGGTTGAACTGCAGCACCAACTATTGGCCGACCAGCGCTTTAGCATGGCCATTGAAAAGCGACCGATCAACATGGTGTTTCAAGACTATGCGCTCTGGCCGCACATGAAGGTTGAGCAGATCATAGGGTATGGTCTGTTTCGTCTGTCTGCTGCCGCCAAGCGAGCCAAGGTGGCGGAGTTGCCTGCCGATCGTTTAAGGATTATGCCCGATTCGGGTCAGCCCACAGAGCAAGACAACGCTCTGATTGGCGAGGTGACACAGTCATTGTTTGAAGGGCAAAATTGGCGGGTGCGCCTGCAATTGGCTGGCGCTAATTTGTCGATCATCTGTCAGCAGCCCTTTGCCAAAGGCAGCAAGCTCAGGGTGCATTGCCCTGCAGAGCACGCCCTATTGTTTGCGAGCCAATGATGCGCTGTATTCTAGTGGGTGATGTGCATGGTTGTTGGCCGCAGTTGCAGCACCTGCTGGTTGAGCTGGCCTTTGACCCAGACCGAGATCAACTTTGGAGCCTAGGAGACTGGATCGGCAAGGGGCATGATTCTTGGGCCTTGCTGCGCTTTGCTCGGCAGTTGGGCCCAGCGTTTCGTATGGTACTGGGTAATCACGAGTTGCGATTGCTAAGACTGATGGCCGGAGGGCAGGACGACAGCGACCCACAGTTGTTGTCATTATTGCCGGCCCTAGAGGGGTTTGATTGGAGTGCATCAATGCTTGGATACCGGCTGTGTAAAGGGTGGGCCTTTGACCGCTCAGGTGTTCAGCTACTCTGGTTAGCACAACACCATGGGTAGCCACCTAATAAGGCAGCAACTCGCCATCCCAATTGATAAAGTCACCGCTTTGGTAGTTGAGGGCTTGTTGCAGGATGTTGGCGATGCGGCTGGCACTCAGTTCGGGTGAGTAGTATTTATTAGGGTCAATGTTGCTGGCAAAGGGTTGGGTGAGGGGGCCAATAGTAGTGCCTGGGTGTATGGCCAGTACCCGGTTGTCAGGGTTGAGCCGGGATAGCTCAACCGCCAAACTTTTAATGATCATGTTGAGCGCTGCCTTGCTGGCGCGGTAGCTGTACCAGCCGCCCAGTTGGTTGTCGCTGATCGAGCCAACCTTGGCGGACATCACCCCTAGGTGCAGCCATTGTTTACGGCTAATCAGGGTGCGCACCAAGGCCGCTAAGCGAGCAAAGGCTAGGGTATTGAGCGCAAAGCTGTGCATCATGGCTTGTGGCTCCAGCTGTTGGATGCTTTTTTCCACTTTGAGCTGTGCACCATGTAAGGAGCCAACGCAATAAAGAATGTGGCTGGGGAAATTCACCGCCAGTTGTTCGCTTAATTCTGACCAGTCCTCACTCAGTGCATCCCATTCGATCACCTGCGCCTGACTGGCCAAGGGATGCTCGGATGACTGGCGACAAGCCAGGGTTAATTGCCAACCTTGTTGCTGGTAATGGTTGGCAAGGGCGCTGCCGATGGTGCCCTTGGCACCCAGTATTAGTAAATGCTTACTATCCATAAAATATGCACCATTATTACGATTGAGCTTAGGCTAATACGCATTGAACGGTAACCAGACCAGTGCTGAGCGCGTAATTGCGGGTGAAAATCGACCAACAGCAATAGGGCATAAATCAGGCACATGCCAAGCAATGACCAAGGGCTGGGTAGGCACCCAACAATAAAAATCAACAGCGCCATGCCGCTGGCAATGAACAGTAGGGTGGTTTGTTGCTGTTTGAGTTGCCAGCAGGCCAAAGCCCAAAGAATACCGGCCATAAAGCTGGCAATGATTAGGCTGTAATTAAAGAAGGCTTGTTCAGGGGTAATACTCAGAGGCCAGGGCCAGGAAAAAAAGGCGGCCGCAAACAAAGCAATGAAGGGCAGCAAACCACCGAAGCCAAGTGCTTGTACGGCACGCCTTGGATGAACAGTCATCAAATACCTCCAGAATAGGGGAATAAACTGGCGGCAGCTGGCTTGGAGATGACAAAGCTGCTGTGGTTTGGGCTTGAAACCTCACCCACCAGCACTTGGATTACGCTTAGATTCAGGGCTCAGATGCCTGCTGGTGGTTAAAAATTGCCAGCTGTACAAAAAATATACCCTTTTTTTGCCTTGAGGGCGCAATAACTAAAGACATGGCCGAACTTTAGGTGTACCATTCGCGCCGCTTTGATATGTTCACCACCAAAGGAAGACTTTGGTTCTTGGCTTGTCGCACTTGCGCTTCGTGCCGATAGCATACCGCTATCATCTTTCGCGCCCTCTGTGACACCGCCAGGTACACCCATCTTAGGCTTGGCCTAACTTAGGGTAGGCATTGTGTTGCAGCAAGAGGGTTAGCCTTTCTCGGCTCCGTCTGTTGTTGCCCAAACATAGCCGCCAACCAATAGGTCGGCATGCAAAGCTATACATCTACAGCAAGAGACATGACGATGACTGAACAAGTAAACCTGACCTTTAACGACCTTGGCTTACCAGACGCAATTTTAAAGGCAGTGTTGGAACTGGGCTATGAGACCCCTTCGCCCATTCAATTAGCCGCTATCCCTCCCATGATGGCAGGTAAAGACATTCTTGGCCAAGCGCAAACCGGTACCGGCAAAACCGCCGCTTTTTCCCTGCCCTTATTGGCCAATCTAGAGCCAGAGGTGCGCACCGTACAAGCTTTGGTGCTAGCCCCAACTCGTGAGCTGGCGCAGCAGGTAGCAGAAGCAATAGAAACCTATGGTAAATACCTTAAAGGATTGCGCGTGCTGTCGATTTACGGTGGGGCGGCTTTTGGCCCACAGCTGCGGGCACTGGAGCGTGGCGTGAATGTTGTGGTAGGTACGCCTGGCCGTATCATGGATCACCTACGCCGTGGCACCCTGAAACTGGACGATCTGCGCACTCTGGTGCTGGATGAAGCCGACGAAATGCTGCGCATGGGCTTCCAAGAGGATGTTGAGTGGATCATGGGCCATGTGCCAGACACTCGCCAAACCGCACTGTTGTCGGCCACCATGCCGCCCTTCATCCGTAAATTGGTGGACAACTACCTAGAAGATCCTGAGCGTATTCAGATTACCCCAAAAAAACAAACGGTAGAAACCGTACAGCAAAGCTATTGGCTGGTCAGTCACCATCACAAGTTGGATGCCTTTGGCCATCTGCTTGATCGAGTGGAATACGATGCCGCCATCTGCTTTGTGCGTACCCGTGACGCCGCTGACGAGCTGGCTAACACCCTGCGCGCCCGTGGCCATGCCGCCAGCAGTCTGCACGGTGACATGCAGCAGCGTGAGCGTGATCGTGCCGTGGACGCCCTGAAAAATGGCGACCTAGACATCATCATCGCCACCGATGTGGCTGCTCGTGGCTTGGATGTGCCGCGCATCAGTCTGGTGGTTAACTACGATATACCTACCGACCCTGAAGCCTATGTGCACCGTATTGGCCGCACCGGCCGCGCGGGCCGAGAAGGTCAGGCCATTTTGTTGGTCACTCCACGCGAGCGCCGCTTGTTGCAAACCATTGAGCGCGTGACCTCACAACGCTTGGATGTGTTCAAACTGCCAAGTGCTGATGAAGTGGGGAACCGCCGTGTGGCTGCCTTGTTTAGCCAGATCGATCAACAGTTGGAAAAGCAAGATTTGAGCTTCTACCTACAGTTGGTAAATCAATTCTTAGGTGAGCGTGGTAACGACCCAGATCTGCTGGCATCGGCCCTGCTGTCTTTGTTGCAAAAAGAAGAAGATCTGCGTCCTAAAGAAGTTCCTAATCTCAGCGCGCCTGATCGTGGCCGTGATGGTCGTCGAGATCGCCCAGAACGTGGTGAGCGCCCAGAGCGTGGCCGTCGTCGTGAATCCGATGTGCCCATGGCCAGTTACCGAGTGGAAGTGGGTCGTCAACACGGCGTTAAGCCTGGCAACCTAGTGGGTGCCATTGCTAACGAAGCGGGTCTAGAAAGCCGCTACATTGGCAACATCCGTTTGAATGATGGCTTCTCTCTGGTAGACCTGCCAGCCGATGTGCCTGCGGATATTTTTAATCACCTGAAAAAAGTTCGCGTTTGTGGCGTGCCGCTGAACATTAGTCGTGACACCGGCCCAGCCGGTGGCGATCGTTCTGGTCGTTCTCGCTCATACCGTAATGACCGCTCAGAGCGCAGCGACCGTCCGCGTACGGATCGTCCACGAGGCGACCGCCCACAGCGCACGCCGCGCCCTCGCGATTTTTAATCTGCAGTCCATGATGGCCAGCTAGGCTGGTCATTATGGAATATTTTGAAAGCCCCTTGTGGGCTTTTTTTGTTTACAGCCTATGGTTGGATCATCATTAACAAAAGTATTGGGTTTTGCTGGTGCCTGTGATATTTGCCGCAAGGCGACTATCAGGGTAAGCGTTTGTTGGTGCGTAGCACTGCGGGTTTTAATGCCCATCTGCATTATGTCAGCGCTGATGGTCAGGCCAATAGCTTGACCATGAGTCGCAATACTCTGGCACCCATCCAGTTCGATCAGTTGGCCATAACTATAACCTAGGTCACTATGTGGGCGGCGCAAACGGCTCGATTCATCGCCCAGCCAATGAGCTGAATTCCACCTGGGGCTGGGACACTGAGCTGAACATCTTTGTGCCTAACTTCGAGAATCGTAAAACCCAACTGACCCGCAGCTGGGACCCAAGCTGGGGTCAGGACCAAAACAACGGCGCAGTAGTGCGACCTTTTAACGGCTATCGCTTTGGTATGGATTCCATGGCTGGCGGTGCGCCCATGTGGCCGCAGGTCAATCGCTTCACACTCTATACGCCCTATGTCATGCGCGACATTCAACGCAATCTGGAATCAAAGACTGTGTTCGATGCCCAGTCAGCAACGGGCTTTAGTAAATGGAATGCCGAGCAGCAACAAATGCTGCCTTATGAACATTCGGTGTCGCAGTTGAGCAAGGTCACGGCTGTACCCAGCCGCACCTCAAGCCAGATCGATGGCCAATGGGTGGCAGATCAAGGGTATTTGCAATCACTTTATGACCAGGGTGCGGACTGGGTGGTGGTGGCCATGGCCAATGGCATAACGGCCAGCAGCTTACCATGACCACGGGTACTAACAGACTGTATCGTTCCAATGGCATCAGCTGGCTAGAAGTTAGCCCAGAGGAGAAGTGCAGCGCTCCGAGCTGAAGCGCCCCATTGCCTTTGGTGTGCCTGTTACCACCCTGGTAGGCTATTACGACCCTGAGCCTAGCCTCACCAGCTATGTTTACCCTGCGCTGCACGGCTCCTACGGCTTTATCTATCGGGATGACAGCGGTTCATTGAACGACCAGCAATGTCAGCTGGTGGTGAGTACCAATCAGGGTGAGCGTCGCTTCCGCTTGTCGCCAGTGCGCATGCAGGCCGGCAGCATGAACAAGTACCATGTGAACCTGCCTGCCAGTGAGCAAGCCAGCCGCGCGGAAGTTCGTTGTGCTGGTCAGGTCTTGGCCAGTCGCCAGCTTGAAGGCCCAAGGACGCAGCTGCAAACCAAGGTGCTTGGCCTGTCTTTGTCTTAACAGTTGGGGTTTGGTCGGCTATTTAGGAGGCTTAGGCCTCCTTTTTGTTATTCTCAGGGTCGGTCATTTGCTACCATGCGTTTTTTAATTGGCAGCCATGTGCTTGCCATTCATTAGGAGCTGGGCATGCGGTTGGATAAATTTCTTGCGGTCACCACGGGCTTGAGTCGCGCCCAAGCCAAGCGCGAGCTGCATCATGATCAGGTGAGAGTCAATCAAGCCTTTGAGCGTGACACCGGCCGAATTGTTAGCCAGCAAGACCAGATCGAATGGCGCGATCAACTCCTGTCGTGGCCGGGGCCAAGGTATCTGATGTTGCACAAGCCGCCAGGCTATGAATGCAGCCATCAGCCAGTGGCTCATCCCTCGGTATTTTCGTTAATTGATTTGCCGCGAGTCGATCAACTGCAGGTGGTGGGCCGCTTGGATCAAGACACCACAGGTTTGCTGCTGCTGACCGACGACGGTCAATGGTTGCATCAATTGACCTCGCCCAAAAAGAAGCAGGGCAAAACGTACCTTGTTAGCTGTGCTCAGCCCATCACTGAACAGCAGTTGGCTGCCCTGCGCCAGGGCGTTCTGTTGCATGGTGAAGATCAGCCAACCCTGCCAGCCCAAGCGCATCTCTTGGCTGCCGATCGCCTTGAACTCTGTATTCATGAGGGGCGCTACCATCAGGTCAAGCGCATGTTGGCGGCGGTGGGTAACAGGGTGGTGGCTCTGCATCGTTCGGCCGTTTCCCACCTGCAATTGGATGCGGAACTGGGCGAGGGCCAATGGCGTTGGTTAACCCAGGCAGAGGTCGAGTTAAAAAAAACCACCCCTAAGGGTGGCTGAAGGAACCTAACAACAACTAGATTCATGGGGAAGGTCGCCAAACCGGCTCTATCAAGAGTAGGATGACCAATGGCGCGGCATTGTAGGGAGTAACAGAATTTTACACAATGCAGGCCTGTCACCCGCTTGCCATTTTTTGTTACTAAAATGAATAAAAAGAGGTCGGTTCGCCATGTGGCAGGTTTTTTGGGTGTTTCTTGCCCTGGGTTGCACCAGTTTTGGTGGACCTATGGCTCATTTTGGTTATTACCGCCAGTTGTTGGTGGTGAAAAAGGGCTGGCTCAACGAACAGGAGTTCGCTGAGTTAATGGCGCTCTGTAATTTTTTACCCGGCCCTTCCAGCTCACAGATGGGCATGGCTCTGGGTTATCGCCAAGCGGGCTATGCGGGTGCCATTGCCGCCTTTGTTGGTTTTACTCTACCTTCCTTTTTGTTGATGGTATCTGCCGCTCTGCTTTGGCAGCAGGGGCAAAGTTTTAGTTGGTTGGCGGCCTTGGTGCATGGCTTCAAACTGCTGGCCGTGTTGGTGCTTTTGGATGCCATCCGTGGCATGTGGGCTAATCTGTGCAATACGGCATTGAGTCGGGCTGTGGCGTTGCTCACCGCTGTCTTTTTGCTGTTGTTGCCGGGCTTATGGACCATGATGGTCTTGATGTTGGCTGCCTTCGTTATTGGT
>SKIB01000079.1 GCA_007116635.1 Saccharospirillaceae bacterium | reverse complement strand
AGCTTGTCCTGCAGCTGCGGCAGTTCCTTCGCCGTAGTTACCAGTTTAACCTGTGGGCCGGCATCCATTGTTTCCCAAACCGCTAGTCCTTCTGCTCGCCAGACTGCGGCCTTTTGCAGAATGGCAATGCTATCGGGCAGCCAGTAGAGCACACCGGGGTCGGCAGCTAGCATGCTGCCGAACATTGCCAAATAGCTTCGTCTTATTAATGGACCCAGTGCCGAGAGATTGCAATTGCTGATAGCGTCACGAGCGGGCTGTTCGAGCGTGCGGGAAAAATCAACCCAGGGCCCGAAATAGGGTGATGTTGTTCGTGTGCGCTCCATTGCTCCCCGTGAGCCAATCGGTTTGGCCTTGGCGCTAACCATTACCACTACAATACGTAGATCCGGCCAATGATTATGGTCGAATAGCTGACTGGCATGCTCGCTGCCGGCCGGGAATGAGGTGAACCCGCCGAATACCGCACGCGATGCCGACCCAGATCCGGTTCGAGCCAGGCTGGAAAGCTGGGCGGGCGAAAGCTGCAGCCGGGCGGCTCGATCCAGTGCAATAGCCAGGGCAGCGAAGCCGCTGGAGGAACTGGCAATGCCGGCGGAGGTCGGAAAGGTGTTTTCCGTTTTAAAACTGAACTGAAGTTCGCGTAGTTCAGGATAAAGCGAGCGCGCGTGCCGCAGAAATGCGTTCACCTTGGGATCCTGCTGAATGGTTCCATTGAGCGAGAATACATCCTCGGCTGCAGTATCCGGGGATTTTGAGCTGGTCGTTACTTCGGTTGTGGTTATCAGGCCTTTCAGGCTTATGGCAATGCTGCTGGTGGCCGGAATGTTAACACCAGCCTCTGTTTTACCCCAGTACTTTATGAGTGCCAGACTGGGTTCGGTGGTTATTCGTATCATCGCTGCTCATTCCGGGTAATTAACTGGTGTACAATGCTTTTTGCTGCCTGGCTGTTGAATACGCCGCCTGCGGTAATCTGCTCGGCCGCAATGGCAATGATAGAGCCGCGCGCTCCTGCCTGATAGGCTAGGCGATGGGCGTGGAACCGCATATGACCATGCTGAATGCCTTCGGCCACCAGTGCCGAGACAGCAGCAAAGTTCTGAACAAGGCCGAGAGCCGCTGCAATGCGTCCCAGCTCGCCGGCTGAGCCGATCTGCAGCACGTTCAAAGCCATGCGAGCAACTGGATGGAATCCAATTGCTCCACCAACGCTGCCAAGCGGAACCGGCAGTTCTATGCTTCCTACTAGTTCATCGTTATCAAGCCGGTAGCTGGTTAGTCCGCGATACTGCCCGTCCCGGCAGGCAAAGCGGTGAACAGCCGCCTCCAGCCCACGGGTGTCGTTGCCGGTTGCCAGTGCCATAGCGGTGACACCGTTCATGATTCCCTTGTTGTGGGTGACGGCGCGTGACGGATCCTCATGAGCCAGTTTGCCGGCCAGGATAATCCGCTCGGCAAGGACGCGGCTGTCTATTCCTTTTCGCCGGAGGGCATGCAGCGGCAGGCGAAATTCGGCTTGGGCGCGGCGCTGCAGGGCATCATTGGTTAAAATTGCCATTAGTGATCGACCACCGCAGTAATCGGTGATTACGGGTTTCAATTGTTCGGCAACCGTATTGAGGACATTGGCGCCCATTGCATCACGGACGTCGATATGGATCTGGATGCGCAAAAGCTGAGTTTCGGTTAGCCAGGCAGCATCACAACCGCGGTACCCCCCTCCGCGTTCAGTCATTGCGGGAATAACTGCATCGGTGCTCTGCTTCAGTCGTTCAGCCAGCTCGTTCAGCGCAGATGGGTCGGAGGTCGAACACAGCGCCGCAGCAACACGGGTATTAGCCTGCTCAATAAATACCTGGGCAGTCATGACGGGATCGTCAATTGTTGTGGCTATACCACCGCCCCGCGCTACAATTTTAGCGCCATAGGTTGCGGCTGCAATGACCGAGGGTTCCTCGGTAGCCATGGGAATACTGTGTTCTACACCGTCGACAATGAAACCGGTGGCGATTCCGAGCGGCAGCGGCAGGAATCCTGCGGCCGACTCCACCATAACATCGGCTAAGTCAAGCAGCTCATCGGCGTGCCCGCTGCCAAGCAGCTGTTCGTTATCCAGTTGGTACGTATCTGCCAGCACGTGGCGACGCTCCTGGATTGAAAGTTTACGAAAATCTTTGGGAAGACGATCGCTCATCCTCGCTCCTTGATGCGGTGCAGATTTGACACAAATTGCTCTGTGTCTTCTTGAAGCCGTGTATCGAACCATAGCGGGCTGCGGCGAAACTGGTCAAGGGTGCTGCTGCCGGTCAGTGCCATCGCCGAGGTGAATACCTTGCGAACCCGTTCAATAATTGCAATAGCGCCTTCACTGCCCTGTTCCACGACAGCCCGGATAAATGGCAGCGCGAATCCCGCTGCCTCGGCGCCCATGGCAACTGCTTTGGCTATATCCATGCCGCTGCGCAGTCCGCCGCTTGCCAGTATGCGCTGCTGCAGATTTTGGCTGCGGCAGGCTGACAGCAATAGTGCGGTCGGCATGCCCCAGTCGCGAAACTCCTCGGCAGCGGCAAACATGTCCTCACTCTCGCGATATGACTCTACGGTAACCCAGTTGGTGCCACCCGACCCGGCCAGGTTGACATACGCCGCCCCGGCATCAATCAGTCGTTGCGCCTGCAGCGGATCGATGCCGAACCCGGTCTCTTTCACTATAATTGGTACCGGTGAGTGGGTGGCAAATCTGGCTATGCCATCCAGTACACCGCTGAAATTACGATCACCACCGCTCTGAAACAGCTCCTGTCCGGGGTTCAGATGGACGGCCAGCGCCGAAACCTCAAGGCGCTTGAGCACCTCGCTGATTTCCTTGTGATCCATGTCACGTATTTGCACCCCGCCCAGATTGGCAAAAATCGGGACATCGGGGGCGATACGCCGCAGGTAGAAATGCTCAAAGACCTCCGGCTTGCGGAATAAAATGCGAATTGATCCCATTCCTACGGCTATGCGGCAGGCCTGGGCTGCGGCGGCCAGATCCTTGTTGGCCTGGTAGCCCTGAGCCGATCCGCCGGTCATGCTGGAAATAAAAAACGGCAGGCTTACCCGATGACCAAGCATCGGCAGGCTGGTATCGATTGTGGCAACATCAAGCTCCGGCAGGGGAGTGTGAAAAAAATGCACCTCATCAAACCGGGAGCTGCCGGACTCTACCTGGTAGCGGGAGCTGTCGACGCAAATATCGAGATGCTGGGCCTTGCGGGAGCCAATGTCCTGGCGGGAAGCGTTGTCAAGCTTCATGAAAGCTGTACTCTCGGTATCCGTCCTCGCGAATGCTGTCTAATGCAAACATATTTGCCGGCACATGTGCTGCTTGCAGGCGCTGGTTTTGCTGCTCGTTGTCAGCCGGTGTATCAATCCATTGCAGATAGGCATCGATATTTTCCGGCTGTACATGCTGCCAGATTGCATCGAGGTTCCAGTTGCGAATGACCTGTGGTGCTTTTTCAGCTACCGTCGCCCGGAAAACCAGCATGGTGTTGCCAGAGCCGTAACTGGCAATCATGACATTGCGGCCGACAATGTCGCTGCCGAGGGTCTTGAATCGTTCCTGTAATGCGAAGGTCATTGCCAGATAGGCTGAGCCGGAATAGATGTTGCCCACCTGTGTGCAGGCGTCCAGCGACTGCTGAAAGCCGCGCTGCTGCAGAAAGGCTTCCGCT
>SKIB01000101.1 GCA_007116635.1 Saccharospirillaceae bacterium | reverse complement strand
CCCTAACGGAGCTGGACCCAAGCAACCCCGACCATGCTCAATGCCAACAAAGGTTAGGCTGGCGCAGCTACCTTGGTATCCCCATCTTTACTGGCCAGCAGCTTTCGGGCTATCTCAACTTTGCTGGCCTTGAGCCACGCGAACACTTTAGCCAGAGTGAGATCCTGTTCGTACGGTTACTGCAGCGCTGGCTAGGGGCCAACATTGAGCGCTTGCAGCACCTGCAGAATCTTCGTACCAGTGAGTCACGCTTTCGTGGCCTGTTTGAGCTGTCGCCGGTGGGCATCGCCCTTAATGATTATGCCACCGGCCAATTCATCGAGATAAACCAGGCCCTGCTGCAGCCAACAGGCTACAGCCTGGACGAGTTTGTTCAGCTCAGTTATTTTCAAATCACGCCCGAAGAATACTATGCCCAAGAACAGCAGCAACTCATTAGCCTTGAGCAAACCGGGCGCTACGGCCCCTTTGAAAAAGAATACATTCGCAAGGACGGCGGCCGCTACCCCGTACTGCTCAACGGTGTGCTGCTCACCGAGCAAGATGGCCGTAAAGTCATCTGGTCGATGATTGAAGACATCAGCGAGCGCAAACGCAATGAGCGACTGAAAAACGAGTTCATCTCCACCATCAGTCATGAACTGCGTACCCCTCTGACCGCCCTTAATGGCGTGCTGGCCTTGCTGGCCAACCACACCCTAGGGCCGATCAATGAGCAGCAACAAAAAATGCTGCAGATGGCGCAGAACAACAGCCAGCGATTGGTGCTGCTGATCAATGACCTGCTGGACATGGAAAAGCTCATGGCTGGCAAGCTGGAAGTCAGTCTGCAACCGCAAGCACTGCTGCCTCTGTTGCAGCAAGCCATAGATGACAACCACAACTACGCCAAGCAGCATGGGGTGGAACTGGTGTTATTGCCCTGCGCCAGCCAGCCTTGGGTTGAGGTGGATACGCTGCGATTCAGTCAGGTGCTGGCCAACTTGTTGTCCAATGCCGCCAAGTTTTCTAACCCGGGTGCCAAGGTCTGGCTAGAGGCCGAGCAACAGGGGCGGCAGATTTTCATTCATGTGCGCGATCAGGGTCGAGGCATCCAGCCGGAATTTCAACCGCGCATCTTCGAAAAGTTCGCCCAAGAAGACAGCTCAGACACTCGCAGCAAGGGAGGCACGGGCCTAGGACTGGCGATCAGCAAAGAGCTGATCGAGCTGATGCATGGTCAGATTGGCTTTAGCTCCATTCCCAACCAGCAGACCGATTTTTACTTGGTGCTACCCATGGTGCACAGTAGCGGAGGCTAGCGGATGCTCTTGAAGTTAAACAAAGGCTGGCACTGGCTACTGGCACTGGCCGTCATTCTGGCGCTGATCGCGGTGGAATACCTGCTGCACAGCTTCGAACAAGGCCGGCAATTCCGTGAACAAACGCAGCTGCTCAACGAAGGCAACCGCCTGAGCATGGCACTGCAGACGGAAATCCAGCAGGCGGCTTTTTTGGCCAGTGGTATTGAATCCTACATCATCGCCCGCCAAGGCGAGATCGAAGCCTACGAGATTTATGCCATCCTAGCCACCCTATTTGAGCGGGGCACGCACTTTCGTAACATCGGCATTGCGCCCGACAATGTGATTCGTTGGGTATTCCCCATTGAGGGCAACGAACAAGCCCTAGGCTTTGACTACCGCAGCAACCCGCAGCAATGGCCAGCCGTGGAACAGGTCATGCTCAGCCGCCAAGGGCGACTGACAGGCCCCCTAACCCTAATCCAAGGCGGCCAAGGCTTGATATACCGCAGCCCCATTGTCATCCGCAATCAGTATTGGGGACAAATGAGCACCGTCATCGACTTCGACAGCCTGATGACCGAATTTGATAGCCGCAACCTTGAGCAATTGCCCTTGGCTATCCGCGGCATGAATGGCCAAGACAGCCAGGGAGAGATCCTTTGGGGCGAAGCCTTTTGGGGCGAGGCTGGGCTGTTTGACGGCCCTGCGTTGCTGTTTGACATACAGGTGCCGGGCGGCCAGTGGCAACTGGCTCTGGCGGCTGAAGGCGCTGGACTGGCTCTAGGCTGGCTCAGACTGCTGACCTGGCTAGCACTGGCCTTACTGATTGCGCCCATTTACCTGCTGCTCAAGCTCTGGTGGCAAAACAATCTGTTGGGCTGGTTTGAGCAAGAGGTGGATCTGCGTACCCACGAAACCCTGCGTAGCCATGTGCTGCTGCAAAGCGTACTGGATGGCGCCAGCAGCCTGATCATCATTGCCACCGACCTAGAGGGCAGAATCCAACTGTATAACAAGGGTGCTGAGCGCATCCTTGGCCAGCACCCCTGGCAAGAGCTGCACTTCAGCCAACTACTGGCCGCAGAGCAAGACTTGCCCCTGCCCCTGGCCTTGCTTTCCCCTTGCCCCGAGCATTGCCATCTTTGGCAACAGCAGTCCAGTGTTGAGCTGGAGCTTCTGACTCAAGAGGGCCAAGTCATTTTGGTCGAACTGCAGTACCACCCCTTGGGCGCTGGCACTGAACAGGGCTACCTGCTGCTGGCCTCTGACATTCGCGAGCGCAAGCGACTGGAACAGATGAAAAACGACTTTGTGGCCACCATCAATCACGAACTGCGCACCCCGCTAACCGCCATCAAGGGCGCGGTCAGCCTGCTGCAAAGCGGCAAGCTGGGGGAATTGAGCAGCCAACAGCAACGCTTGCTGAACATCGCCGAGCAAAACAGCCAACGCCTGGGCCTACTGATCAACGACTTTCTCGACATGGAAAAACTACTGGCTGGCAAAATGCAGCTGCAGATGCAGCCCGTGGCCTTGGCTCAGGCGGTGCAGCAAAGCATCGAAAGCCATCAGAGCTATGCCAGCAAATTTGGCGTGACCCTGTTGGCCACGCCCTTGGATGAGCAAATTTTGGTTTGGGCTGACCCTCATCGTTTGCAGCAGATTCTCGCCAATTTACTGTCTAATGCCTGCAAGTTTTCTGCTGTCGATCAGGTGGTGGAGCTGAGCTGCGAACTGAATGCCAAGCAGGCCCTGCTGCATGTGCGTGACCAAGGGGCCGGCATTCCATGGGAGTTTCAACGCAAAATCTTCCATAAATTCATGCAAGCAGAAAGCGGCAATGAGCGCAGTAAAGAAGGCACCGGCCTAGGCCTGGCAATCAGTAAGGAACTGAGCGAGCGCATGCAAGCCGAGCTGAGTTTTGTTTCCACACCTGGGCAAGGCAGCTGTTTCAGCCTGGCTCTACTGAGAGTTAGTGAGCAGAAAGGACATACGACCAAGCCAGCGGTGGGGAAGGACCATGAACCAGACTAGCCGCACGATGAACATGGATACACTCAGCCCCGCCCGGCAGGGGCTGATCACTGTGATGCTCAGCTTAGCGGCTCTGCTGGCTAACCACTGGCATCTGCCGCTCTATTTCGGTGTCGACCTGATCTTTGGCAGCAGCTTTGTGGTCATTGCCCTATTGCTGCTCGGCTGGCGGTCGGCCATGCTGGTCGCGCTTGTCAGCACGGCCTACACCCTGCTGCTCTGGGGGCATGGCTATGCCATGGTGATTTTTTTACTGGAAGCCGCCTTCTTAAGCTACTTTCACCGCCGAGGCCAGCGTAACATCCTGCTGATTGACTGCTGGTATTGGCTGTTGTTAGGCGTCCCCATGGTGCTGATCCTTTATCATTGGCCCTTGGGTCTGGGCTGGCCGGCCACGCTAGGCATTGCCTTCAAACAACCCTTCAATGCCTTGCTCAACATCACACTGGCTTGGCTGGCGCTGGCACTCTTTAGGCAACTGCCTTGGGCAAGGGTATTTGCGCTCCCTGGCTGTCGCTTGCAAGAGGTGTTGTTCTACAGCGTCTTTTCTCTGTTATTACTACAAGGCAGCTATCTGCTGGTGGCTCAAGCCCAGCGCATGATCGACCATCGCCAGCTCAGCATTGCTCAACAACTAGACTGGCAACTGGAACAACTGGCCGCGCTAATTCAGCGTCAAGCTTCATCCCCTATAACCATCGAATCCCTTGCGTTGGTTGCCAGGCCTGGCTTTAATCTGGCCATCCTTAACGAACAAACCGAAGTGCTGGTAAGCCTAAAAGCTGTACAAGCACTAGAAGCCAGCGATTGCGGTCAAAGCATCCGTGCCAAGATGCAACTCTGGCTACCCTGCCAAGGGGCCGCAATGCAGCGCTGGCAACAGGGCTATTTCTGGCAACAACTGGAATTAAACCAAAACGCCCCGCCTTTGGTGTTGCACGCAGAACATTCAGCCATGCCCTTGACCGATTACCTAAGTACTAGTCGCACCAAATTAATGGCCATTTTGCTGATCATGGCCGCGCTGTCTTTACTGCTCAGCTGGCTGCTCAGTCACCTCCTGAGCAAGCCCTTAAAGCAACTCAGCCACGCCAGCCTAGCATTGGCCAATGCCACAACAGCAGATCACATACCAGAGTTCAGGATTGAAAGTGGCATACAAGAGTACCAGCAACTGCAACAGAATCTGGGCAGCATGCAGCAGAAACTGGCAAAGCGATTTGAGAACCTGTTTGCCGAGCAAGAGTATTTACAAAACGAGATCAACAAAAGTACTCAAGCCCTACAACAAAGCGAACTCTTCCTGAGGCAAATCACCGAAAGCTCGCACGATGTGTTTTGGCTGCGCTCGGGTGACCTCAGGCAAGTCATTTACATCAGTCCCAATTATGAACAGGTCTTTGGCCGCAGCTGCCAAAGCCTGATCGAGGACCCAAATAGCTTTTTGGCCACCATCCATCCCGACGACCAAGCCGCAGCCATAGCGGCCTTTGAACACTACCTTATTAGCCACCGGTTTGACCATTGCTACCGCATCCAACGGCCCGATGGTCAAATACGCTGGATCCGAGCACAGTCCTTCCCGGTGTTCGATGACCAAGGCAAAGCCATACGCCATGCCGGGGTGGCGCAGGACATCACCAGCCTCAAGCTGGCCGAGCAACGGTTAGCCGAAAGCTCAGACTACCAGTTGGCCATCGTCAATAGCATCATCGATGGCGTGATTACCATTGACTGCCACGGGCTTATCCAAGGCATGAATCCTGCTGCCGAACAGATCTTTGGCTACCAGGCCGAACAGCTGCTTGGGCAGAATGTGAATGTGCTGATGCCTGAGCCCTATCACAGTGAACACGACCAATACCTCAAGAACTACCTGCACACCGGTAACGCCAAAGTCATTGGTATTGGCCGCGAAGTCACGGGCTTGCGTGCCAATGGCGAGCAGTTTGCCATGGAGCTGGCAGTGGCTCCAGTGCAGTACCAAGGGCAGTTGCAATTTGTGGGCACAGTGCGTGACATCGGTGAGCGCAAACGCATTGAAACACTCAAAAACCAGTTCGTGGCCACCGTGAGCCACGAACTGCGTACCCCCTTAACCGCCATTTTGGGTGGCCTTGGCCTAGTACTGGGTACTCAGCAATTATCCACCATGAGTGAGCATCTACTGCACTTGGCGCAGCAAAACAGCCAGCGCATGATGCGCCTGATCAATGACCTGCTGGACTTTGAAAAGCTGGCTGCTGGCCGCCTGGAACTCAACCCTGAGCTGGTTGCGCTGCCCAAGCTGCTGCAAGAGTTACTGGCGCAACACCAGACCTATGCCCTGGAAAAACAAATTGCGCTGCAGTTTAGGCCTGATCCAGAGTTAGACGAGCTAGAGGTGCTGCTTGATGGCAACCGTTTGCAGCAAATTTTGGCCAACCTACTGTCCAACGCCATCAAGTTCTCTCCTGCGCGCTCAGTGATCACAGTCAGCCTCAGCCTAGATAACCACGAACTCTGGTTTCGGGTGCAGGATCAAGGCCCAGGCATCAGTGACGAGCTCGCCAAACGCCTGTTCCAACGCTTTAGCCAGGGCGACAGCAGCGACACCAGACAGCAAGGAGGCTCCGGGCTTGGACTGGCCATCAGTCAAGAGCTAGCCCGATTGATGAACGGTGAGCTGGGGTATCACAACCTAGGCTCGGGCTGCGAATTTTGGCTTAAATTAAAAAAAATTCAGCAAAAGTGAACCCTAGCTGCTTAACTATAAGTTAGACCGATTTCACATTTCAGGAGGGGACTTTGCGTACCCTAAGCCTAGTCAGTTTGATTATTGCTCCGCTCATGGCCGCCCTGCTTTGGTGGCTTGGCTTGCCACTGCTGGGCACTGCATTAGCCCTTGGCCTGTTGATGGCCAGTCTGGTTTGGCAAGAGCATAATCATGATTCAACTGCCAAGGCTGCCAACACGGCCACAGGCCCAAGCCCATGTGACGGATCACAGCTGCAAAACCTTGAACCCCTAAGCCAAGAGCTGGCCAGCCTGCTGGGCGAAAGTCACACCAGCCTGCAGCAAATCGAAACCACACAAACCGATGCCGTGACCCTACTCAGTGAAGCCTTTCAACAACTTAGTCAGTTAAGCGATCAACAAAGTCAGTTGGTGAAGCAAATTCTGGGTCATGAGGCACTGGCAAAGTCGGAGGAGCATGATCGGGAGTGGATGAACAACTTTGCGCAAAACACCGCCACCACCCTTGACCGCTTTGTTGAGACCACCATCAACATGTCGGCCTCATCCATGGATTTGGTGGAAAAGATCGACAACATCAACAAGGCGCTGCCCAGCATCACCAAGGCCATGAAAGACATTGATCAGATTGCCTCGCAAACCAACCTGCTGGCCCTTAACGCTGCCATCGAAGCCGCACGGGCAGGCGACTTCGGTCGTGGCTTTGCCGTGGTGGCCGACGAAGTGCGAGCGCTGTCCAATCGTTCGGCGGGCTTCAGTGAAGGCATTCAGGCTCAGCTACAAAACATCACCCAGCAAATCGTTGCCCTAACCGAAGAAATTGGCCGTGTGGCGGCGCAGGATGTTAGCTATGTCATTGCTTCCAAGCAGGAAGTTCAGTCCGCCATTCGTATGCTGGTGGCTAAGAGTGAACAAGACAAAGAATACGCCGCCCAGTTAGAAAGCATCAATGAGGTGCTGCAAGAATCGGTCTATAAATCCATTCGTGGCTTGCAATTTGGCGACATCAATGCCCAACACCTGCAATACAGCGCCAGTGCCATTCGCTTCATTCAGCAGCAGCTATTGGGCCTGTCGGTACAGAACATCGCCGACATCAATCAGCATCTGCACGAAAAGTTGGAAGAAATGCGCCAGCATCGCCAGCAAATGAAAAACCCGGTGTCCAGCCACAATGTGGTGGCTGGCAACATCGACCTGTTTTAACCCACCAGAGGTAGCCCCATGTCACACGCCATCAAAGTCCGCTTACCCAATCGCTTTGACTTCAATTATCACCAAACCTTCAGCCAGGAGTGCAACAGCCTACTCAATGACCAGGCCTGCCAGTCGGTGGAGCTGGACTTTTCCCAGGTTCAATATCTGGACAGCTCAGCCCTGGGCATGCTGGTGCTGCTGGCCAAGAAGAACAAAGGCCAGGGCAATAAAACCCTGATCATCCAGGGTGCCCAGAATACGGCCAAGGAAATCCTTGAAATGGCCAACCTCAACAAGCTGTATGAGTTCCGCTAATGAATGGCGCTGATGTTGAGCAGGCTAGGAATCGCGCGACGCGAATTCTGGTGGTTGAAGATGACCTGCTGTTTTTGCAGTACTACCAACTGTTCTTGGAGAGCAAGGAATGTGAGGTGCTTTGCTGCAGCTCATTGCAAGACTGCCGTGAACTCTTAACGCAACAGCCTGCCACCATTGATCTGGCCATTTTGGACAATCAGCTTACCGATGGTCAGGGCCTGACTCTGGTCAACAGCATCAAAAGCCGCTTTCCCTTTGCTGCCATTCTCATGGCCAGCGCCACGGACGATGCCGACTTTTTTTTACAGGCCTTTAAGGCCGGCATTAACGACTATGTCATCAAACCCGTCAACATGGACCTGTTGTGGCAAAAAATCCAAGCCATGGTGCAGCGCTCACGCCTAGAACAATTAACCCTAGAACAAAGTTTGGCTCTGAGCAATTGGAAGCAACACGAACAGCAACAACAACATTTGGCTCGGCATCTGTTCGATGTCATGCTGGAGAAACTCAATCAACCCCAGCCTCAGGTCTTGGCTTGTGTACGCCCCTCCTCGGCTTTCAGTGGTGACTGCATCATCCAATGTCAGGGCATGGACGGTAGCCTGTATTTGTTTTTTGCCGACGCCACCGGCCATGGTTTGGCTGCGGCCGTCTCCTTGATGCCCATGTTGCAGCTCTTCCCGCAAATGGCAGCCAAGGCTCTGCCACTGGCTAACATCGCCTTTGAGCTGAATAAAAGACTGAACGAACTGCTGCCAGAGGATCGATTCGTCGCCAGTGTGCTGCTGCGAATTAACCCAAGCGCCCAGACCCTAGAGGTCTGGAATGGTTGCATGCCTCAGGTGCTGTTGCTTGACGCTCAGGGCAGGGTCAAAGAACGGGTTCGTTCCACCCACATGGCGCTTGGCATTCTCGACGAGCAGGAATTTGAAGCCCTACCCGTGACTCTGGCACTGCCAGATTTTAGCCAAATCATTGTCCACAGCGATGGGCTAACCGAGACCCCGACCCTAGCAGGCCAACTGCTGCAGGAAGCAGACATCATCGCCCTAGCGCAATCACCGAGCCATGAATTAATGGGCCAACTCAATGCGCTACTAACAGACCCAGAAGACGACATCTCGCTATGTTGCGTCGATTTACAGCACTGGCCACAAACAGCAGACCTTCAGGTAGGCATCCAACAGCACAGCCAAATCAAGTATCAATTGGACATTCGTGGCCAAGCTCTGGCAGGCAGCGATGTTCCAGGGCAGATCGCTCAGCTGCTAAGCCAGCAACAACTCCCCATCAATCTGGTGCAACGGGTTTTTGTGCTGGCCACCGAGATGTATCTCAATGCTCTTGAGCATGGGGTGCTGCGTTTGGACAGCCAAATCAAGCACCAAGAAGAGGGCTTTTTCCATTATTACCAACGCAAAGAGCAAGGCCTGGCCAAGCTCAGTGAGCAAGACTGGATTCAACTTGAACTGCTTTGGTGTCAGCAAGACAAAAGCATCAAGCTGAGCATCCGTGACAGCGGCCCTGGCTTTCAAGTGAGCGCCAGTGGCACTGCGGATCAGCCTGACACAGTGGAGCATGGCCGCGGCCTCAAACTGCTGCATAAATTGGCCGATCAGGTGGACATAGTGCCCCCTGGTAATCAGTTCGTCGTGCAACTGCGGGAGTACTAGCCATGATTGCCAAACTGGCCAGCCACCAGCAGCCGCCTAACTCACCACCAATGCCAAGGGCATGAGGTATCTATGTTGCAATATCAATTGGTCTATTACAGCCAAGCCAAATACCCTTTCAATGAACAGCAGTTGATTGAGCTGTTGACCAAGGCAAATCAATTCAATCGCACCCAGGACATTACCGGCTGCATGATCTATGGCGATGGCAAGTTCGTGCAATTGCTAGAGGGCGAAGAGTCCAGAGTCAAGGCGCTGTATAAGCGTATTGAACGCGACAACCGCCATCATAGTCTGGTGGTACTGCTTGAGATGTCGGTTAACCAAAAGCTGTTCCCTAGCTGGGGCATGGCCTTTAAATTCAGTGCCAATAAACTGCCTGAGGCCGAAGGCTTCAACGACAGCAGCCAATGGATCTACTCCGAATTCAATGCCGAAGCTTCGCCAGGCAAAGAAGCCCTGTTCAACTTTGCGGTGCGTCAAGGCCTGATGCAATCGCAGGTTTTACCTTACTGATCTGAGAGAGGCACTGCTTATGCTAAGTTTGTTTAACCTGGGTGGCACCTCAGCCTCGGCGCTTAAAGCCGCCTTGGATGTGTGCCAGGCCAATGTGATGATGGCCAACCGCCAAATGCGCATCACTTACATCAATCAATCACTGTTGACCATGCTGCGCATCAACCAGAGCGAGATCCAGCAGCACTTGCCGCAGTTTAATGTCGACAGCCTGATTGGCACCAACATCGACATCTTCCATAAGCAGCCCAGCCATCAGCGTAAGATCGTTGGCGAACTCAGCTCGGCCTATAACACCAAGATCCGCGTGGGCAAGCTAACCTTTGACCTCATTGCCACCCCAGTATTTGGCCGCTTTGGTCGGCGCATTGGTACGGTGGTGGAATGGAAGGACATGACCGAAGAACTGGCTCGCCGCCAAGAAGAACGCAGCATTCATAATGAGAATCTGCGCATCCGTGATGCCTTGGATAACATCAAAACCTGCGTCATGATCGCCGACCAAGACAACAACATCATCTACACCAACAAAGCCGTGATCGCCATGCTGCGCCATGCGCAGACCGCCATTCGCCAGCAGTTCCCCGACTTTGATGCTGACAAGATTCTGCATAAGAACATGGACATCTTTCATCGTAATCCTGCGCATCAGCAACAGATGATCAAGCAACTCAGCAAGCCACACATCACCAATATCAATATAGGTGGCCGCACCTTCCGCTTAACCGCCACCCCAGTAATCAACAGCAACAACGAGCGCATTGGCACCGTGGTGGAATGGCTGGACCGTACCGACGAACTGCGCGCCGAGCAAGACATTAACTTTGCCATCTCTGGCGCCAGCAAGGGTGACTTTAGCATTCGTTTGGATGCCGAAGGCAAAACCGACTTCTTCTTGAATCTGACCAATGGCCTTAATCAACTAATGGAGACCACAGAGCAGGGAGTGAACGACATCGGCTCAGTGCTACAGGCCATTTCTAGAGCCGACCTTACCAAACGAGTCACGACTGACTACGAAGGCAGCTTTGGCGCTCTAAAAGATGGCTGTAATCAAACGGCGGATTATCTGGCCGAAATGCTGGGTGAAATTCGCTCAGCGGCCGACACCATCAACACCGCCGCCAGTGAAATCTCGCAGGGCAACACTGACCTGTCCAGCCGTACCGAGCAGCAGGCAGCCAGCCTGGAAGAAACCGCCTCCAGCGTCGAGGAATTAACCAGTACGGTTAAACAGAACGCCGACAACGCCAGCCAGGCCAATACACTGGCGTCTCAGGCAGCACAGGCCGCCACCGATGGCGGGGTGCTGATTCAAAGGGTGGTCAACACCATGTCTGAAATTAATGAGTCGTCGGCAAAAATTGCCGACATCATTGGCGTCATTGACGGCATCGCCTTCCAAACCAACATTCTCGCCCTTAATGCTGCGGTGGAAGCGGCTCGCGCTGGAGAGCAAGGCCGTGGCTTTGCGGTGGTGGCCTCAGAGGTGCGCACCCTGGCACAACGCTCAGCCAATGCCGCCAAGGATATCAAAGCCCTGATTAACGCCTCGGTGACCAAGGTCAATGATGGCAATGAGCTGGTCAATCAGTCGGGAAGAGCCACTCAAGAGATCGTGCAAGCCATCAAGAAGGTTAACGACTTTATGTCCGAGATCGCCGCTGCTTCCGCCGAGCAAGCCACGGGCATGGAGGCAGTGGGCGCAGCCGTTAACCAGATGGACGACATGACACAACAGAATGCCGCCCTAGTCGAGCAGGCAGCCGCCGCCGCGGAGAGCATGCTCACACAGGCGCAACAACTGGCCGAATTTGTCGCTCGCTTTCGCCTTGAGCAGCATGCAACCAGCCATCAACCCCGACCGATAACCAGCCATGCCAAGGCAATGGCTGCGCCAAGCAACAGTAATGCCTTAGCCAAGCCCAGCACGCCTAAGCCCACTGCAGCCAAAGCAGACACCAGCCAGGCAACGACCCATGGCAATCCCCCTGCGGCTGGTTCGAGCAATAAAGCAGCCAAGGTCGCTAAGCCAGACAGCGATGATTGGGAAGCCTTCTAGGTGCAACAGGCATGACACAGACTCAGGATCACCTCGCCAGCCTTAAATACTTTGACCGCCACTTTGACCGGGTGGCAGTCAAGGTATTACCAGGCGAATACTATGCTGGGCGCAACCCTGAATTGATGGTAACCGTGCTGGGTTCCTGCGTCACCGTTTGCCTGCTTGACCCCTTCTCAGGTGTGGGCGGCATGAATCACTTTTTACTGCCCGGCAACCAAGATGACCCTGATCTGACTACTTCCTCAGGTCGCTATGGGGTTTATGCCATGGAGCTGCTGATCAACCATCTGCTAAAACTGGGTGCCAGGCGCGAGCGGCTGCAAGCCAAGGTATTCGGCGGTGGCAATGTGCTCAAAGGCTTTGGCCCTGGCAGTGTGGGGGAGCGGAATGTGGAATTTGTATTGCGCTATTTGGCCACCGAGGGCTTAAAGGTCTATGCTAAGGATGTGTTGGGCAATTCACCGCGCAAGGTTTATTTCTTTCCTGATTCGGATCAGGTTTTGGTGCGTAAGATCAACGATGGCATGCAATCCCTGATTGTTGACCAAGAAAAAGACTACCAGCGCCAATTGCTGCAGGACAAACCAAGCAGCAGTGTGGAGTTGTTCATTTAATTCATAAGCCTTATAGGAAACGCATCATGGCTGAACTGGCACGCATACTTTATGTTGAGGACGAAAAGGACATCCAAGAGGTGGCTAGGTTGGCGCTGGAGATGATCGGTGGTTTTGAAGTCAAGATCTGCTCCTCCGGTGAACAGGCTCTGGCCGAAGCGGAGCAATTTGCACCGCAGATGATTCTGTTGGATGTGATGATGCCCAATATGGATGGCCCAACCACCTTCAAAGCACTTAAACAACTGCCCAGCCTGAGGCTGATCCCCACCGCCTTCATGACTGCTAAGGTCATGCCCAGTGAGGTCAAGCAACTGCTTGAGCTGGGCGCAGTGGGTGTCATTCCCAAGCCTTTTGACCCCATGACCCTGTCGCAAGATGTCACCAAGCTTTGGCAGCAGGGCTGCCAAGATTCAGCTTAGCGAGCGGCCGGTGCTCGCTGGCCTAAGGGCTTTGGTTTTTTCGGCTTCTTAGGCTTGAGCGGCGTCCAACTGCTTTTGGACTCCGGCAAGGGATTTTGCGGTGCAAAGGGCGGCAAAAGCTGGCGTGGAATGGCCTGCTGAATCAAGCGTTCAATAGCAAACAACTCATCCAAGGTCTCTGAGCAAACAAAGCTCAAGGCTTTGCCCGAGGCGCCAGCACGGCCGGTGCGGCCAATGCGATGCACATAGTCAGCGGGCACATTGGGCAGGTCGAAGTTCACTACCTGGGGCAGCTGCTCGATGTCCAAGCCGCGAGCCACGATGTCGGTGGCTACTAACACTCGAATCTGATTTTGCTTGAAGTTGTTCAGCGCCTTAATACGAGCGTTCTGGCTTTTGTTGCCATGAATGGCAGCTGCACTGATTCTGACGCTCTCAAGGTCTTTAACCAAGCGGTTGGCGCCATGCTTGGTACGAGTAAAGACCAACACCTGCTGCCAATCCTGCTCCTGAATGAGATGCTGCAGCAGCTTGCTTTTTTTGCTCTTCTCTACTGGATACAGACTCTGTTCAATCTTTTCAACCGTGCTGTTGGCCGGTGCCACCGACACTTCCAATGGGTCATTAATGATGCCCTTGGCCAGAGCCCGCACCTCAGGCGAGAAAGTAGCGGAAAACAGCAAATTTTGTCTTTTGGCCGGCAGCAGCTTCATGATGCGGCGAATGTCGTGAATGAAGCCCATGTCCAGCATGCGGTCAGCTTCATCCAGCACCAGATACTTCAGATCAGTAAAACGAATGGCATTCTGCTGGTAAAGATCGATCAAGCGCCCAGGAGTGGCAACCAACACATCACAGCCAGGCCGTAAACGCTGCATCTGCGGATTGATCTTCACCCCACCATAGACCACCTGCTGACGCAGGGACAAGGACTTGCCGTAATCACTAAAGTCTTGCCCAACCTGCATGGCCAACTCACGGGTTGGGGTCAAGACCAGGGTATGCACCTGATTGGCCTTGGGCCTTGGGCCTTGGCTCAGCAACTGCAACAGGGGCAAGGCAAAGGCTGCGGTTTTCCCTGTTCCAGTTTGCGCCGCCGCCAATAAATCGCGCCCCGATAGCACCGCAGGAATGGCCTGCTGTTGAATGGGAGTAGGCTGCTGGTAGCCTAATTGCTCAAGGGTTTGTAACAGCGGGGCAGAAAGAGAAAGGGAACTGAATGACATGCTAGGCTCAAGGACAGAAGGGGTGGCAACTATGCCTATCAACGCCTGAAATAGCAAGAAGCAAGTGCAAAAATTGTGCATTTTTTGCACAAGACTCATGAACGCTAGACTAACTCGGCTCAAGAAAAAGCCCCACTCATGGCGGGGCGGTAGGATGATGAGACTTTGACCTGTCGTTCAGCTATTTACGCATTCGACGCAGCATCAGCGGGGCCAAGAGAATCAACCACCAGGCAAAGGAGCCCGTTCTTGGTGTGTCGATAATGGGTAACTCTGGGCTTGGCTCAGGTGTTGGCTCTGGGCTTGGCTCTGGGCTAGGCGTTGGGCTTGGGCTTGGGCTTGGCGTTGGGCTTGGGCTGGGCGTTGGGCTTGGGCTGGGTGAGGGCTGGGCAGTGCAGCTTTCTTCAGTCCAGGTCAGCGCCCAGTGGACCGAAACACCTGGCTCATAAGCGGCTTGCGAGCACCAACCGGCAGCCCCTGTGCAACGATAAAGCTTACCATTGTGGCTAACGAGATCACCGATCTGATAGCTGGCGCCGGCTTGATACAGAGTGGCATTACAGCCAGGGTTGGCGGTTGGAACAATACTAGGGGTTGCGCTAGGCGTTGCACTAGGCATGGCAGTTGGCAACACTGATGGACTGGGTGTTGGCAATGGCGGCACAGGGGACTGATTGGCACAGCCATTGCGTGCAATAAAGTCGTAAGCGGCCTTGGCATCCACCAAGCCATGGCCAAATTCATGGTTTCGACCAGGACTTCCCAGATCCGTGGCACTACGATTCAACGCATGGCGGATTTCTTGCGCTGTGCAGTTCGGGAAATGACTCCAAACCAAAGCCGCTACCCCAGCAACAGCAGGTGAAGCCATTGAGGTTCCGTTTTTGGCACTGTAATTAGCACCACCACGGTTGACGCGAAAGTCTACCCGTGCACCCAGCTGATTTAGCAAAGAACGACCTGTTGCCAGGGTAACAGAATCCACCGGTATGGAAATGTTACTACCGCTCACCGTACCCGTGAAATCATCAGAGGTATTATTGTAAATCAGGGCAGCAACACCGCCTCCGTTTTGACAATTGAGTGCTTTTTCCGCAAAGGTGTTCTCACCTCGGCTGATTAAGCACACCCTTCCCTGCGCGTTTTGGCAGACCGAAGTACCCATGCCACAGCTCACTAAATCTCCAGAGGCACCAACATCAGGAGAGCCAACCATACGGTTGGAGCTGATGGAACTGTTATTGACAAACACCCCACCACCAATGGCGCGACCAGTACCAGTAGGCTGCGTTGACCAGATACCAACGCCGGGAGCGGCAATTTCAACCTGAGCATTGTACTGAGAAAAACTTGCCCGCGTCCTGGTATTGGTTATGGCAGCCACAGACATAACAGCATCATAGGAAGCAGGATAAGACAGAGTTGTGTTGCCTTGGTTGCCAGCTGCCGCAATGGATAGCACGCCTCGGTCTTGCAAACGAGCAAAGGTGTCTGCCTCAGCTCTGGTGCTGCCATTACCACCCAAACTCATGTTGATGACCGTGGCACCATTATTGGCGCAGACCGTGGCCGCATGAGCGGTATTGGATGAATATACCCAATTGCCGCTGTCACCAAAGACCTTAATAATAAACAGATTCACCTGGCCATTCGGCAGCACACCCACCAGACCAATGCCATTGGCAGCCGCCGCAATGGTGCCCGCCACATGTGTACCATGACTGCTACGATCAACATTCCATTGCACGCCAGCCTGATTGTGACCCTTTATGCGCTCATGGAAAAAGTCTTCATGCTGGCCATCCAAGCCAGAGTCAATGACGCAAACCGTCTGGTTACTGGCAAAGGCATCGGATAGCTGATCTGCATTCACCATTCGGATATTCGAGGGCACAAAGTCTCCCTTATCAAAGCTGGGAGCGACATTTTCTGCGCCTGGACTGACCCATTCAGCCCAATCAGCACCCCACTCAAGATCCGACTCCGTAAAGTGCACCTGATCGATGAATCGCAACTGATCAATCTCGATCAGGCTGATGCTAGGATCGTGACTAAGCATGGAATATGCTGATTCCGGCAGGTAGGCAGCAACGGCATTAATCTCCTCTAAAACCAGAGCAACTTCAGCACCTAAGGTGGAAAGCTGCTGAACCTGATGCTCCAACAGGGTTAAACCATCCAGGGACATGGTTTCATACACGGGCTGCTGGTAGTGAATGATATACCGAACCCCAATTTGCTGCTGCAAGGGGTCTGGATGTTGTACTGAATCCTGACTGAGTGCGCTCGCCATGACGAGCCCTACCAAAGGGAGTAGCGTAAGGTGCTTAATTCTATGTTTCATTATTAGTATCTCTTGTTGTTGGACAGCGATCCTGTCGAAAGATTCATCAGTCTTAAGACAAACCACATTATTAGAGAGATCAACAGATAATTTTGTGACCCAATTCGCACCACCATGAAACTGTCTATCTTTTTTCAAACACAGGTAGAATCTTAATGAATGAAATCGGTAACAACAGTACAACAAAAAAAGCCCGCCAAAGCGGGCTAACCAACCAAAGGGATTTGGCCATAAGTCCATGGCCAAGATCAGGCATTAAGCAGCAGCACTGGCCGCCTGACGCTGAGACAACCATTGAGCCAATTCTTCGCTGCCACCAATGCGCTCACCATTCACATAGACCTGAGGCGTGGTGCCCTGACCCGTTACCGCACGCAGAGTGCTATAGCTCAGGCCACGCTGACCCAACTCGATCACTTCGTAACGCAGGCCAGCGGCATCCAAGGCAACCTTGGCTTTAACGCAGTGTGGGCAACCTGGCTTGGTAAACAGAGTCACGCGCTCTGGTAAGCGAGCTTCTTTGTTGATGAAGTTCAACATGGTGTCGGCATCAGACACCTTGAATGGGTCGCCTGGCTCATTGGGTTCAATGAACATCTTTTCCACCACGCCGTTTTTCACCAGCATGCTGTAACGCCAGCTGCGCTTGCCAAAGCCAAGGTCGGCCTTATCGACCAACATGCCCATGCCTTCGCTGAACTCGCCATTGCCGTCTGGCAAAAACTCAATGTGCTCAGCGTGCTGATCGGCCTTCCAAGAGTCCATAACGAATGGATCGTTCACCGACAAGCAAATGATGCGATCCACGCCATTGGCTTTGAAGGTGTGCGCCAGCTCGTTGTAGCGTGGCAGGTGAGTGCTTGAGCAGGTAGGGGTAAAGGCACCTGGTAGAGCAAACAGAATCACGGTTTGATCTTTGAACAGTTCGTCAGTGGTCAACTGTGCCCAGTCACCGTTACGACGAATGGGGAAAGTAACCTGGGGTACGCTTTGACCTTCGCGATTTTCAAACATGGAATGCTCCTAAGTAAGAGTTAATTTAAGGGTTAGTAATCTTTACGGCGGCTATCATAGCCGCAGCATCCCATTGATGAAAATTGAAAGATCAGATGACTATGATTGATAAAGTAGATCACTGCCAAGCCGACAATTGTTCTAGACAACATTAGCTCTGCCACACTGACCTGCTGTTCCTGTGAGTAATTTTCAGCACTACTGCAATTGACGACCACAGGTGGCGTGAGCAACTTGTGGCTAAAATAATGCTCAACTGCATCATCAATGGCATCTAGGCATCGGTTAAATACATTTAGCAATTGTAAAAACATAACACATTACAAAATTTATTCACGCAATAAAAAAGCCGCAAATGCGGCTTTTTTATTGCAAAATAAAGCTAACTATTAACGGCGTGGTTTACCCAATGCTTCATTCATAGCATTGTTAATGGTACCAGAGTCACCGGTGATCTCCCATGAGAACAGACCACCTAGACCCAGTTCTTTCACGAAGCGGCCCTTGTCCATAACAGTTTCTTTACTGTCAAAGCCAAGCAACGCACCACGGCCTTCGTGCCAAACATAAGCACCGCCATAGTGTGGATCATAATGGAAGGTCCAACCATTGATACCAGTACCGTCAGGACCACCCATCATTTCTTGCTCGATGTAGGCATAATCAGCAATGTTCAGCTCCCAAGAACCAACAGTACCTACCGGATTTGGACCACTGTAGTCAACTGTACGGCAGCCAGTGTCTTGACACTCTTGCAGATCATCAGGGAAGTTGCGGGTAGCGCGGCCGGTGAACTTGTCATCACCCTCCCAGTCCACTACACCTTCCCAGCCACGACCATACTTAGCTACACCAACCACCAGTTTATGCGCTGGCACGCCCTGAGCAAGCAAGGCATTGATGGTACCCTCTGTATTCCATTCTGGATTACCAGAGCTTGGGTAACGCATTGAGGTGTTGTAACCCAGGCTTTCACGGTTCCAACCACCAGCGTAGTCATAGGTCATCACGTTAATGAAGTCCATGGCTGGTGCAGCACGATCCCAGTTGATGTAACGTGGATCAGCAGCACGAACAGGGTCAGGCGAAACAGCAGCACCCAGTTCAAAGTGCTTGCCATAGATATCACCCAGTCTGTCTAACTCAGCGCGCAGCTCAATCATCAAGTCAGCAAAGTTATCTGCATCTCGCTGACGATCAGGATTAAAGCAATCAAGCTCTTCGGCCGCACAACCCTTGTCTGGGTCATTACCACCTGCACCTGGGAATTCCCAGTCGATATCAATGCCGTCAAAAGTGGTTACAAACTCAGAAAGGAAACGACCTACAGAGTTAACAAAGATCTCGCGCTTGGCTGGATCATCTGCCATTTCAAAGAACGGACGGGACAAAGTCCAACCACCTACAGACATCTGTACGCGAATATGTGGGTGAGCAACCTTGGCTCGGGTAAACTGACCAAACAGACCTTTTAAAGGCGTAGCAAAGCTGTCACCTTCAAAGGATTTTTCTGTAGCGGCCCAGTCATCATAGATGTTAATTTCAAAGTCTTGCTCACAGAAGGCTCCGCGGTTTGTGGCACCAAAGTTGCCATTAGCCGCCGCTTCGTTAAACGAAGTAGAGTTGTCACCACAAACTGGAGCAAAAGCATAGTAAATATGGGTTAACCCATCGAATGGAATATGGTGCGCTTCAAACCCACGGCCATAGATACCCCATTCAGGATAATAAGTACCCACCATCAGGTTATTGGCCATCACATCATAGGCTTGGAAGCGACGCACCATGGGGAAATTACCCCAGTTACCCATGGGCAGTTCGTTACCCTTGGCATCAATGGCTTTACCTTCGCACCAGTTGGCCGATACAGCACCCACTAGGCGCCATGGGTTTTCCCAGTTGGTTTCAGCACCTGGAATTGGAGCTGTCTCTGCCCAACCAGTAGCCTCATAAACGTTGCCGCCCAGAATCACACGATCACCACCCTGGTAGGCAACATTAGGATCGAAGTTATCACCTGTTGGACACCAAATTGGTGGATTGGTAGGAATAACGGAGGGTGAAGGCGACACCGTTGGTGATGGGCTAACTGTGGGTGAGGGCGTTGGTGATGGCGAAGGCCCTGCTGTAGGGGATGGCTCAGGAGACGGAGAAGGACCAGCCGTTGGTGACGGATCAGGACTTGGAGAGCTGGTAGGGGATACCACAACATCATCCGTTGGTACGGGCGTTGGCATTGTGCCAGGATCTTCGACCTGACCACATGCAACTAAAATACCGGCTGCACTGACCGCAACAGCCATAGTCTTAAGTTTAGATATCTGCATGAGTATACCTCTTAGTTGTTATTGTCAAACCTTGTAGGCTTTTGTCTTTTGACTCTATAAGTCTAAAAAATAGCCGTAAAACAACTTTGAATTGGTTCACAAAGGACCAATTCAAACGGCGGTTAAACATTACTTATCGGACATTTTTTGCACAAAAAAAAACCGCAGCAAGCTGCGGTTTCTGTTGAGTCATGCAATTAGAAAATCATTTTCTTGGCTTATTCAAAGACTCGTTCATGGCATTAAGAATAGTACCTGAATCACCAGTGATCTCCCAAGAGAACAAACCACCCAGACCAAGGCTTCGAACCAGGTCGCCCTTCTGATGCACTGTTTCTTTACTATCAAAGGCTAGCAAAGTACCTGTGCTTGGATTCCAAACATAGGCACCGCCGATATCGGCATGGTAAACAAACTCAAAGCCATTGATACCTGTACCATCAGCACCACCCATCATGGTCTGCTCGATGAAGGCATAATCTGCGTTACCAACTTCCCAGTTAGAAATATTACCTACAGCAACACCAGGGCCAGCATAAGGGATACCAGTCTCATCAGCTGGCGTACCCGCCTGTGCTGTACCAGTAAACGGATCATTTGGATCGGTTAGGTTTGAAACCCCAGTCCAACCACGGCCATACTTAGCCACACCCACAATCAGCTTGTTAGCCTGAATACCCTGGGCCAGCATAGCATTTACCAAGCCTTCGGTATTCCAGTTCGGATCAACAGGATTTGGATGACGCAAAGAGGTGTTGTAACCAAGATTTTCCAAAGTCCAAGCACCTGAATAGTCGTAAGACATCAGGTTAATGAAGTCCATGGCTGGTGCAGCTCGGTCCCAGTTAATGAACTCTGCGGCGCGAACTGGATCAGGCGAAACTGCTGCACCCAACTCAAAACGCTTGCCTAACTCTGCTTCTAACTCATCCATTGCTTGGCGAAGCTCAATAACCAGATCAGCAAAGTTATCGGCATCGCGCAAACGATCAGGGTTAAAGTTGTCGCCATCTGGATTAGCATCACCCATGTCTGGATCATTACCACCTGCGCCGGGGAATTCCCAATCAATGTCAACCCCATCAAAGGTCGTGGAGTAGGTGCGCAAGAAACGCTTAACCGAGGCAACGAAAATGGCGCGTTTAGCAGGGTCGTCAGCCATCTCAAAGAATGGACGTGACAAAGTCCAACCACCAATAGACATCTGCACTTTCAAATGTGGGTGTGCTGCCTTGGCACGAGCAAACTGACCAAACAACCCCTTTAGAGGTGTATCCCATGCATCACCAGCAAAGGGCCTTTCAGTCGCTGCCCAATCATCGTAGATATTCATCTCGAAGTCTTGAGTACAGAAAGCAACACCACCAATTTCCAAATTACCGTTAGCCGCATCTTCATTAAAGGCGGTTGAATTATCACCACAAACGGATGCGAATGCGTAGTAGACATGAGTTAAAGCGTTGTAAGGAATATGCTCAGCCTCAAAGCCACGAGCATAAACACCCCACTCTGGATAATAGGTACCCACCTTGTAACCATTAGCCAACATGTCGTACTCCTGGAAAGCACGTATTGGGCTATAGGGGTAGCCACCTGGAGGTAACTCGGTACCATCTGCTGTTACAGCCTTGCCTGCACACCAATCATCGGGCTGACCAGCTCTGGCCGGACACCAAGCAGTAATTGGTTTAGCTGTAGGATCACTTGTAACTGTAGGCGTAGGAGAAATCGTTGGCGAGCCAGTTGGAGCAATTTCAGAAGGAGTAGCAGTAACACTAGGCTCTTGAGTAGGGCTAGGTGAAGCAGTCACGCTTGGAGTGACAATCACATCATCGGTTGGCGTTGGAATGACAGGTGCATTCTCAACATCACCACAGGCTACCAATACTGATGTAGTTGCCACAGCCACTGCTAGCTGCTGGAGTTTGATTTTATTCATGAGTTACCTCGGTTTGTTATTATTGCGATCAAGCCTTTTGGACTTAACTTTAGTGTAATTACTTTAGAATAAAAAAATGTGGCCAAACGCACAAAGATGAACAGCAAGCAAACATTGTTCGATAAATAGATTAACACTGAGCCAAAGCATCACCCCTTACCAAAACGGATTTCTCTCTTGCACTAGATTGCTGATCACAGAGCGCCTAGGGACACTCAAACAAAAAAGGCCCTCAATTGAGGGCCTCGATTTGATACCAAAAGACAGATCTAAGGATTAACTCCAAATACGCGACCATCCGCCAGCTCAACTTCAAAGCTGCTGGCAGCAGGTACTGGCATTGGCATATAGATGCGCAACGGCAGGGTAATGGTCTGACCAGCACGGAATGGAATAGCGGAACCGCCGCCACCCCAGTTGCTTTGCTCAATCAGATCAAACTGCAGGCGGTGGAAGTCGGTTGGCAAGCCACCGACATTACCCTCAGTTGCGCCTGAACCATTGGCGAAGCGCACCACTGACCAGTGACCACGACCGTCTTCCCAACCAGCTGCTGGCAAGGAGTTGACCACACCTGGACGACGACTGAAATCATTCAGACCTTCATATGGATGCAGCAGGTTGATGTTTTCACTGTTTTGACCTGTGTGCAGATTGGTGATTGGCACTGCAGAGGACACGCTGAAGCGAATACTGGCACCGGTTAAATCCAGACTGCTGTTATTCGTCAGCTTCAAGCCAATTTGGATCGGATAGTTTTCTTCACCCACTGGCGAAAAGCCTACCAAATCAATGTCCATATCGATACGGTCGTTCAAGGTTGGGACTGAATCGTCACCCATGACCACACTGTACGGAGGAGCTGCTCGCAGCATGTCAGCGGCAATGTCGGTCAAAGTGCTGCCAAACCAGTAGTAATCACGGCCGTTCTCACCTGGACGGCTGTAGTCGCCGGCCAACTCCCAGAACATGATACCACCAGCACCCTGGTCAATGGCGTATTGCACCTTAGCACGATAGGACCGCTCATTTTCAGTCGACAGGAACACGTTAGTGGTTGGATTCCACAACCATGAAGCCTGGGCTACTTCGTCGTAGTACTCAGTGTATGAACCACGAACCACTGCTTTAGGATTGTTGTCAACATCATGACCGAAGCTGGCAACATAGGGGGTTGGCAGGCCGTCGCGCAGGTTATTCGCATGCCAGATCGGACCAGCACCGGCGAACATTTCATTGCCATTGCCATCCACATCAAACCATAGGTTATCAATACCTTCAGCACCCAAACCACAAGGAGCACCTGCCTCTTCGCTTAGAGCATCTGGGCCAAGGTTGCCACCAGTACCCAGATAGCAGTTTTGCTGATCTGGACGAGCTGCCAAGCCCCATAGACCATTGATGCCGCCCTGAACATCTTGCCAACCACGGGTGTAGTACGGCAGACCAATGTTCACACGACCACCCTGAATGGCTGTCAAGAAGTAGCGGTAAGCCCAATCGATGTTCAAATAACCCATTTGACCGAAAAACCAACCGTCTGAGTAGTCATCCAGATTGGATGCGGTCTGTGAAATGTCATACAGACCGGCGTCTTTGATTTCGTTATCTAAGCCAGTGTCAAACAGTGGCGCGTTGTGGCCCACAAAATGATTCCAAGCACCGTGCAAGTCATAGCTCATGATGTTAACGAAGTCGAGGTATTTAAGCGCTTGGAAGCCCTCAAAGCCGCGCAACAGATAACCAGAGGAAGGAGAAGCAATGGTTAATAAGTAATGCACACCATCTTCTTCACCAGCCTTATCCAACTCAACACGCAGCGCTTCCATCAATGCCATGTAACCCTCCCAAAGCTCACCGCGATGACGGTTAGAGATGGACCAGTCTTCTGGCATGCCCGCATCGGACATAGAGGTTGGGTACTCGTAATCGATATCGATACCGTCAAAGTCATAGGTGCGCAAGAAATCGACAGCCGACTTGGCGAAGGTGGCAATACGATCATGACGTACCGCACCGGTGTCAACATCATTGGTCAGGGCGTAGAAACCACCATTGAAGTTTCGGCCGATTTCATCTACTGGGATACCGTTGCGGCCTTCTCCCCAGTAACCACCAGTTTCGGCCCAGCCACCTAAGGCAACTAAGAGTTTCACGCCATGCTGTTTGGCGTAGCTGTTCAGCAGGTTGAAGTGGCCTTTAAAGCTCCACTTCTCATCCATATAGTAGTTTGGACCCAAATGATCCCAAGTCATGCTTGTAGCAGCATTGTTTGGATCATTAGGATTGCCGATGGAAACTTCCCAATCTGCACCTACATGGCCAAAAGCATAATTAATATGAGAGATGCTTTCCCAAGGTACGTCGGCTGCCAAGTAGGTTGGCATGCCGTTGGCACCGTTACGCCAAGAGGTGAAGTAGCCAATGATACGTCGATTGAGGCCATTGGGTAATCGCTCACGACCATTGCCATCGTAAACAGTACAGTAGGGCGAGTTCACACCAGGAGCAGACCACAACCCAGCAGGACGGCACATGCTGTGATCAGCGCCAATGGGTGGAATATTAGTGGTGGTGGGCACCTGAGTTACAATGGTAGTAGGCACCTGAGTTACACCTGAAGATGGACACTCACGTACCAGAGTCCAAACACCATCTACTCCAGGCTCCTCACCAGGATTTGACCACCATTGATTACGCCACTCTTTGCCATTATGAGCAACAGTGGTTCCGGCATTGGAGTAAGTTTGGCTGGCATTCCAGGCCTGAGCAGAGCACTGCCCTGGCATTTGAGAAGGCACCAAAGTTACAGTAGTTGAGGGCACAGTGGTATCAATGACCCCAACCCCTGAAGTAGGAAGCACTGGACGATTAGTCACACCAGGGCTGGTCGTAGGCTCAGGGGTAATACTGCCAGTTGGGCTGGGATCAGGAGTGATGCTAACGGACGGCGTTGGCTCGGGAGTGACGCTTCCGGTTGGAGAAGGGTCTGGGCTAATGGAAGGGGTAACAGTAATATCCGACGTAGGACCGGGCTCAGGCACGCCACCTGGTGGTTCAGCTGTCCCACAAGCAGCCAGTGTAGCTGCTGTAAGCGCCGTTAAGCCGAAATTACGCAGTAATTTCTTAGACATATTAAGACCTCATTTCTTTGTTGTTGTAATCAGCCAAGCAAGCCACAAGCACTCTCACTGATGGATTATTAGCCAATCTTAATATTAGTTAATTATAACTTTTAGGCAGCAAAATTTGTCTATTTTTGTTAAACAGCTCACATATTTCAAGAAAAAATTTCCATTTTGTCAGCAAGGATCACCTACCCTGCCCTTGCCAGCGGAAAAGCACAACCGCTAGTAGCATGATCAGCAGACACTGCCAGAGCAACAACTGCAAATGAGGCCAAACGACAGCAAAAGCAGCACCCTCAACCATTATCATACGCATGGCTTGTACAATTTGCGTGAGTGGCAACCATTGCGCTATGGACTGCAACCAAAGCGGAGCCATTTGTAAAGAGAAGAACAGGCCGGAAAGCATTAACATTGGCCAAGTCATAAAGTTTAATAAGCCTGAGGCCAATTCCTCACTTGTAATCCGGGCAGCCACCAACAGCCCCAGGGCTATCATGGTCATGGAGCCTAACACCATGGTTAGTAAAAGTAATAGCCAAGAACCTTGCTGGCCTACTCCTAGGCTGAGATGCAAGCCAACAAAGATCAATGAGTTAACTAGAAGAACAACCCAAAGCCTGGCTAAAATTTGCCCCATTAAAAACTGCCCCTGTGTCAGTGGTGTCAACGCTAGGCGCTTGAGAACACCACTACGCCGGTAACGAACAAGTGCATAACCCACACCAAACAAACTGGCATACATTAGGTTCATTGCCAAAACACCAGGTAATAACCAGTCGAGGTAAGGAATGGGCAAGGTTGCCATGGGCTGGCGCACATACTGCGGATCACGTGCAGCCAACAGCTCAAGCAACACAGGCCCCTTTTGACTGTGCTCATTGGTCCAAAAATGACGCTGATCCAAATCCAGCACCATATCCACCTGATGCATAGACAATAAATGCAAGGCCTGGTCTATATCCGCTGCCCTCTGACTGGCCACCGTCGACAGGGATAAGAGGTGCGGAGGGTTCAAGTATGCATCCTGCTGCCCAAGCCAAAGCACACGAAAACTAGGCTGCCCCTGACCACCAAAGATGGCAGTCAAACCCAACACCAAAACCAAGGGCAGCAACAGATTCCAAATCAAAGAGCCACGATCTCGCCAAAACTCTCGACTTCTTGCGTAAAATATCACCCAAATTGCATGCATTAATCGCGTAACTCATGGCCAGTTAATAATAAAAACAGTTCGTCCAAACCTGGGCGTGATACCCTTAAATCGGCTTGTTGCATATCCATCTCTTGCAAGACTTTTAACCAATAGGACACATCATCCGTCAACCAAGACCAACGTCCAGAGCGACTCTTTACCTGACCTACCAGTGCCTCTGGCAACTGCAGATGATCAGGCAAGCTCATTTGCCAACCGGCAAAATGCTGAGCCAGCAAGTCATAGGGTGCGCCACAGACCACCAACTTGCCCTGGTCAACTATGGCTAACCGATCAGCCAAGGCCTCAACCTCATCCATATAATGACTGGTAAAAATAATGGTTTTACCACCCAGCTTTTTAATCTCACGTATCAGCTGCCAAAAATGATGCCGAGCTTGAGGGTCAAGCCCTGCTGTTGGCTCATCCAGCAGCAACAATTCAGGGTCATTAATCAAGGCCAATGCCAAGGCCAAACGCTGTCTCTGGCCGCCAGAAAGAGAGCGGCAGTTTTTATCCAGCAATGGCTCTAGACTACAAAGTGAAAGCAACTGATCGCGAGGCATTAAGCGCCGATAAAACCCTGCGAACAAATCCAAGGCTTCGGCTACGCGCAAGTGATCAGGCAACATAGTCGTCTGCAGCTGCACACCCATACGCTCTGCCAAGGACTTACTAGGCCTCTGACCCAGCACCCGAGCTTTGCCCGAATCAGGTTGCTGCAAACCAACCAAGATCTCCATGGTAGTTGTTTTACCCGCACCATTAGGCCCAAGCAAAGCAAAACACTCTCCCTCGTTAATGGTTAGGCTTAGATCATCGACAGCGACCACCCCCGCAAAACGTTTACACAAGCGATCCAGATTAACAGCGAACATTAATGTCTCAATAGCGGATTTCAGCTTGTCAGTATACCAAGCCCCCAACCAAGCAGCAGCCAGACAAACAAAAAAAAACTGCATAGCAGGGATTTAAACCGTACAATAACAGGCTAGGAGATCGAATATGCATGCAGACATTCAGCTAAGCTTTTCCCTTCATTTGGCCCGAGAAATAGGTATAGAACAAGCCATTCTTTGGCATCATCTACAGCATTGGCAGCTACTAACGGGCAAAGATCAATTGTTACTCAAACCAGAGCAACTGCTTTGCGCCCTGCCCTTTAGCTTGGATGACCTTGAAGATTGCCTCGAGGCCTTAAGCACTCTTGGCCGCATTCAATATCAGTGGCATAAACAGCTATTGAGCATTCGCTTACAACACCACCAAGGCTTACCTGTACTAAAAATAGACAGCGCCAAGGGACAAAGCTCAGCCAAACAAAGGCTATCCAGTGCTGCAAGCTCAGCCAAAGATGCGCTAAATGCAGCAAGATTGCGCAACCAGACAGGCAAAGCCGCTTGGGAGCTGCAGCCTTGGGCGCAGCAACAAGAGCAACAACCAGAAAGCACAGGTATTGACCTAAACTGGCAACCTAATGAAGAATGCCTGCAAGTGCTGCAGCAATTAGGCATCAGCCCTGCTTTCATCGAACAGCAGCGTCCTGGCTTCATTCTTTGGCACAGCGAGCGCCAATCAAAAGGGCCTTTTAATAGCTCCTTCATGGGCTGGGTAAAAAATAACTGGACTAGACAACAGGGGCAATCCAATGAGCTTTCACAAGCCTCTTCAAACATTGAACATCCGGGAGCCAGCAAAGCCAGGCTTCGACAGCAGCTCAACGACATCCAAGACACAGACTGGTGACCGCTTAGATCACAACATCAAAGTCCTGGTGAATATGATATTTGCTCGCTTTGTGGCTATTTATGGCAATCGCTTTGAAATTCAACAGCAAAGCCCCGAGCAGAGTGCTAGATCCAAAAGAGAATGGGCGCTAAGCATCCTGGAAAACCAGCTGAGCATGGCAGACATTGAACGCGCCATAGATCGTTGCAAGCAAGAATTAGCCTGGCCCCCAAGCATCGCAGAGTTTTTAGAGCGCTGCCTGCCAAGCCACCAACAACTAGGTGTACCCAGCGCCGCTGAAGCCTTTGCTCAGCTAATCAATAATAGGCGCCATAGCTCAGAGGTTGATTGGTTGCATGCCATTGTTTTTGAATCGGGCAGGCGCCTAGGCTTTAATCGCTTGCAGCAAGAAGCAGAATCAAGACTTTGGCCCGAATTTCAACGACTCTACAAACAGTGCTGTCATGAATTGCACCAAGGGCAGCAATTTGAGCTTCCACAAAAGAAAGCCCGCCTTGCAGACAATAGCGCGCTGTCTGGCTTCGTGCTAATTAACCAGCTAATTGAACAACAACAACTCAAAACCGAACTTGGCCATCAGCTTTATTTTTACCTAACACTTGATCAGGGCAGCCACAAACGCTCGAGCCTTAGAGAGGCAGCCATGAAACAAGCCCAGGCATTGCAGTTAAAACTGGAGTTTCCCGATTAAAATTAGGCTAAGACCGCCAATCAACCGAGAAACGCCCTGTTATCAACGTAATCACTCTGGTTCTTGGTAATGCCGCTGGTTTTCAAGAATGTCAAAGATGGTATCCATGTTGGTGCGAATCAACTCACGACGATCATCAGAAACGTGAGAAAACTGAGAGTCACCAACCATCTCTCGAAACTCTTCAGGCATATCAGCTAACATTTCCTCTTCGACCACCGCCATAATGCCCTCGCTGATCTGCTCGGAATACTGGAAAAAAGTTGCCAAGGACTCCCAACCAGCCTCTGTTACAGCCTGCTCCATATCCTCATATAGTCCAAGAGAGGCCATTAACTCTAGGTACTGATCTAGAGTCTGAATGTTATTCTCAACAATCAAAGCTTCATCAACCTGACTATCAAAGGGCATCATTACATCATAGGAGTCTAACCACAGATCCAAACGCTGCTGATCCAACTCCTGCGCCCATAAAACCGTAGCCAGGGCCAAAGAAGATACCAACAAAGCAAACTTATCTACTAATTTCATACTAATTCCAAAGTCAAATGAGTTCTTCGAGTCTAAAGCCTTGTTCAACCCAGGGTAAAGGGGCACACACCACAAAATGTAAATTACAGCCAGACGGTAATCTAAAAACCCAAATAAACGATTTGAAATCAATGATTTACTGACCTCAAAAAGGCTTGCAACCAAGCAAAAAAACCAAGCAAGATCACATAAAAGCAGCTGAATCAGACCTAAACCAAGCAAAAAAGAAGCAAAAACTTGATTCAGAACAAAACAAAATGTATAGTGGTCAATACATTCTTACACTTCAACATTATGCATCACCACTGCGTTACGACCTTTGATTTCGCATCCCCTATTAGCACAGACGGATTTACAATCCACCAACTCATTGCTAACTGCCCGCCATTAGACACCAACTCATTATATTGCAACCTGCTACAAGCAGATCATTTTAATGACACCTGTTTAAAAGCAAGCAATGAAAAAGGTGAGTTAGTTGGCTTTGTCTCTGGTTACATACACCCTAAGCAGCCTAATTGCCTATTCGTATGGCAGATTGCCATTGATAGCAGCGCTCGAGGCCAAGGGCTAGCAGTTCGTTTGTTAGAGCGCCTATTGCAGCAACCCGCCTGCAAGGATGTTGAGTGGATACATACCACCATCACTCCAGATAACCAGCCAAGCCAAAAGCTGTTTCAATCCCTGGCTGCCAAACTTGCCTGCCCTATTAACAAGCAAGACTATTTCTTACAGGATCAGCACTTCGCCAACCAACACCAAAGTGAAGAACTGTATCTAGTTGGACCCTTTAAATCAGCATCCTCAGTGAAGGAGGAATCTTTATGAATACCTTTGAACAACACGAATCCGAAGTTCGCTCTTACTGCCGCTCATTCCCAGTCATTTTTGACAAGGCGCAAGGGGTTTATCTTTACAGCGCAGATGGCAAGGCATACCTAGACTTTTTGGCTGGTGCTGGCACGCTAAACTATGGCCACAACAACCCTATCATCAAGCAAGCCTTGTTGGATTACATCAGCAATGATGGCATTACTCACGGCCTGGACATGTACACCAAGGCTAAAGAACAATTTTTAAAAGCGCTAAACAAGTACATCCTTGAGCCTCGCGGCCTTGACTATGTATGTATGTTCACCGGCCCTACAGGCACCAATGCGGTTGAGGCTGCCTTAAAGTTGGCGCGCAAAATCAAGGGCCGTACCGACATCCTTAGCTTCACCAATGGCTTTCATGGCTGCAGCCTTGGCTCACTGGCAGTAACTGGCAACAGCAGCAAGCGTTTGGCTGCCGGTTTGCCAAGCCAAGGGGTGCAACGCCTACCTTATTCAGGCTATTTCGGCAGAGATGCTGACACTCTGGCGATGATGGATAAGCTGCTTAGCGATCCTTCATCTGGGTTCGACCTACCAGCCGCCGTCATTTTTGAACCTATTCAGGGTGAGGGTGGCTTGAACGCAGCCAGCACGGAATGGATGCAGGGTTTAGCAGCACTTTGTAAGAAACATGACATTCTTCTCATTGCTGATAACATTCAGTGTGGCAATGGTCGTTCAGGTCAATTCTTTAGTTTTGAAGAAGCTGGTATCGTGCCAGACATTGTTACCTGCTCCAAGTCACTGTCAGGCTATGGCCTCCCCTTTGCTATCACCCTAATTAAACCAGAGCTGGATGAATGGACACCAGGTGAACATAACGGAACTTTCCGCGGCAACAACCATGCCTTTATTACCGCCGCCAAAACTCTTGAAACCTATTGGGCGGATGACAGCTTTGCCAAAGAGGTACAGCACAAGAGCGAGATCTTAAAACAACGCTTAGAAGCCATTGCCGCCAAGTTTGATGATCCAAGCTTAATTTTTGCCAAGGGCCGGGGCTTCATGCGCGGCTTACAAATTAAAAACGGTGAGCTGGCCGCCGAAATCACACAGGCCTGTTTCGAACAGCAATTAATTATTGAGACTTCAGGCAGTGAAGATCAGGTTGTGAAATGCCTAATCCCCTTGACCATCAGTGAGCAAGATCTACATAAGGGCCTTGATATTTTAGAGAAATGCACCCTTGAAGTATTGGCTAAGTACCTTCCTCAACAAAAATCAGGAGCTGCAGCATGATAGTTCGTACCCTTGCGGAATGCCTGAATTCTGAGCGCACAGTCAAAACCGAAACCTGGCAATCAGTGCGTATGCAGCTTAAAGATGACAATTGTGGTTACAGCTTTCATATCACCACCATTTTTGCAGGTACTGAAACACCCATTCACTATAAGAACCATCTTGAGTCAGTTTACTGTATCCGAGGTAAGGGCGAAGTTGAGACTGTTGAGGATGGCAAGGTGTATCCCATTGAGCCTGGCACACTTTATATCCTTGATAAGCACGATAAACACCTGCTTCGAGCCAGTGAAGAATTAGAATTGGCCTGTGTATTCAACCCACCAATTACCGGCCGTGAGGTTCATGGCCCAGATGGCGCCTACCCCTTGGTAGACTAATTCATCTGGACTCTGCTTTTGGCAGAGTCCAGCATATATTAAAGGACAAAGTTATGTCTGATCCCCAACACCATACTGTAGAAAAAATTGGCGGCACTTCAATGGCTGACTGGCCCAGCTGTCGCAATAATATTTTTTTACGCGACCCAAAGCAGCTGTATCAACGCATTTTTGTCGTCAGCGCCTACGCCGGGGTTACCAATCTACTGTTAGAGCATAAAAAAACATCAACCCCTGGTGTCTACGCCCTCTTTGCCAACAATGACACTGACTGGGCTTGGGGCGATAAATTGAATGATGTGAGCCAATACCTTTGCGAGATAAATGCAAAGTTATTTGAAGATCCCTTGCTTCTGAACCAAGCTAATCAATTTGTCTATGAACGAGTTGAGGGTGTGCGCTCAGTACTTATGGACCTTCAGCGTCTTTGCTCCTACGGTCACTTCCAGCTGGCCAACCACCTACTAACCGTCCGCGAAATGCTAAGCGCCATTGGCGAAGCTCAGAGCGCTTGGAATACAGTGGAACTGCTAAAGCTGGAAGGTGTTCGCGCACGTTTCGTTGATCTGTCTGGATGGCGTGAAAGTGACTGCTTTAGCCTGAGCGAAAAGATTGCCCGTAGTATTCAGGGCATAGATCTTAGTCAAGAACTGCCCATTGTCACTGGCTACTGCCATTGCCAAGAAGGTCTGATGAAGAGCTATGACCGCGGCTATTCCGAGATCACCTTCAGTGCTCTTGCTGTTGTAAGCAAAGCCAAAGAGGCCATCATTCACAAAGAATACCACCTCTCAAGTGCCGACCCTAAACTGGTAGGAGAGGAAAAAGTTGAGCCCATTGGTTCCACTAACTACGATGTAGCGGATCAATTGTCTAATCTAGGCATGGAGGCTATTCATCCCCGTGCTGCTCAAGGTTTAAGGCAGAACGACATTCCGTTGCGCATCAAAAACACCTTTGAGCCTGAACACCAGGGCACCTTGATAACCAGTGATTATCGCTCTCAAACACCAAGGGTCGAAATTATCGCAGGCCAAGAGTCCGTTTATGCCTTAAGTGTTTTTGATCAAGAAATGGTAGGCAGCAAGGGTTACGAAGAGAAGATATTGCAGACTGTGCATCGTTTTAAGGCCAAACCAGTAGGCAAAGACATGAATGCCAACTGCATTGTGCAATACCTTGATAGCAACCTTAAAAACATGCGCCGCGTTGAGCAAGAGCTACAGCAACAACTGCCACAGGCTGACATTAGCTGGCAAAAGCTGGCCATGGTAGCAGCCATTGGTTCGGACTTGGCTGTGCCCGGCATGCTATTACGTTGTGTGCAAAGCCTTTCAAAAGCGGGCATCAACATCCTAGCCATTCATCAGTGCCCCAGGCAGGTAGACATCCGCTTTGTGGTTGCTGAGGAAGATTATAAGGCTACAGTGAGTCACTTACACCAAGCCTTGGTTGAGCAACAGCTAGCAAAATCCAATGATAGCACTGACAAACCCAAGGCTTCTAAGTCGCATCAAGCCGCCTAAAGCCCAGGGCTCTGTACCGCAATAAGCCTGAAATTATTAAGCCTGCGACACTGTAAAAAGTGCTGCAGGCTTAGGGTGAATAACATATAATCCTTGGACATAATTAAAGCGTAATTAATACAGTATTTTTGATCAGGGGTAGTTATGAAACTGGGTTCCTTACTTGCACTGGCTGGAATAGTTGTTTCCACTATGATTTTTGCAGCCGACCGCGATAATGCATTAATTGATAGGATACGTCCTGCTGGCTCAGTTTGCTTAGCCGGTGATGAATGCGGCAGTGCTGCACCAGCTGTTACCAGCGGACCACGCAGTGGCCAAGCAGTCTATGAAAGCTCATGCTTTGCTTGTCATGGTGCTGGTGTTCTTGGTGCTCCTCGTTTAGCCATTGCCGATGACTGGGCTGATCGTCTTGACCAAGGCTTTGAAACCCTGGTTGATCATGTAGTTAATGGCCTAGGAGCCATGCCAGCCATGGGCACCTGCACTAATTGCAGCCAAGAAGAGATCGAAGCTTCAGTCCAGTATATGCTAGATTCCCTGTAGCCTGTTTGATTATTAACACCTAAAGCCGGGCCATGCCTGGCTTTTTTTGTTTGAGGATTACCACATGAGAGAGTTGGTTATTATTGGTGCCGGAGTCGCTGGCCTTGCAGCAGGTCAAGAGTTAGAGCAGCTTAAGCCTCTGGTGTTGGAAAAGAGCCGTGGCCTAGGGGGCAGGCTACACAGCAGAACGCTCAAGTCCGCCATAGAGGGCCCAAACACCATAACAGCTGACATTGGTGCTCAGTATTTCACCGCACGTCATGACTCATTCCTAACTCAGGTAAAACAATGGCAGCAACAGGGTGTACTAACTCTTTGGCAAGGCCAAATCGCAAGTTGGCATCAAGCTAAGATCAGCCATTCTAGTCCTGAAAAGCGCTGGGTGGGCCTACCAAAAATGCAACAAATAACGAAGCTAATGGCCAAGGGCTTGGACGTCCAACTCAGCAGCCTAGTCACATCCTGTCTGTGGCTGGCAGACCAAGAGTGTTGGCAGATTGAACTAAACCAAGGCAGCACATTATTAACTCGCCGCCTGTTGTTGGCCTGCCCCTTGGATCAGGCCCAAGCATTGCTGGCTAATAATGCCGATGAGCATAGCCCCCCAGATTGGCCAGCCCCAATGCAACCCTGTCTCTGCTTTGTGATTGCCAGTAAACATCCCTTGACTCTGGACTTTGATGGCCTATTTGTTAATGACCAACCCATCGCTTGGATGGCACGTAACAACAGCAAACCAGGACGTGAGCCGCACGAACTCTGGGTCATTCATCTTTCCAGTCAGGCCAGCAAACAGTTAATCAACCTCAACAACCCACAACGCTGGCAGCAACTTTGGCTCTGGTTGAAGCAGCTAGAGTTACCCATCGACTGGCAAGACTTCCAAGAGATAGATTGTCATCTTTGGCGGTACGCCAGGCCAGCTGATCAACGCCAGCAACTCTTCATGGAGCATCAAGCAAGCAATCTTTGGCTGGCAGGAGATTGGTTAGCAGGTGGTCGTGTTGAGGGAGCATGGCTCAGCGGCAAGTCCAGCAGCCAAGCAATTTTGGATCACTTTAACGGTTGACCATATTGCAATCATGGATTATCAATCTATTTGAGTTTTGACCGCCGTACCCCTTAATGATTCGCAAATGAACCCAAAAGATCATTAAATGAGGATTTACGGATGAGATTATCAACACTGAAAACTGGTTTAGCTTCGGCCGTCATTGCTGTCAGTGCCTTGGCCGGATCAGCTATGGCTCATAATCATGGTTCGTATGAGAGCCAACCAGATCTAGTTGAGACAGCCATTGAAGCTGGTAATTTTACTACTTTGGTGGCTGCTGTACAGGCAGCTGGATTAGTTGAGGCACTGCAAGCAGAGGGCCCTTTTACGGTATTTGCTCCAACAGATGAAGCCTTTGCTCAGATTCCAACAGATACCTTGAATGCGCTACTGGCAGATCCTGAGGCCTTAGCAAACATCTTGCTGTATCACGTGGTTCCAGGCAAAGTAATGGCGGAAACAGCAGTGACCCTAACCAGCGCTACCACAGCCCAAGGGCAAGATTTGACACTCAACCTTACTGATGATGGTTTACTGGTTGACCAAGCCTTGGTCGTTGCTACCGACATCGAAGCCAGCAACGGTGTGATCCATGTGATTGATGCTGTCGTATTACCAGAGTAAGACTTAAAGTCTTTCTCCGTAGTAGTTTTGCCCCCATTTTGGGGGCTTTTTTATAATACCCCTGACTCAAGATCCTTAGTCTCGAACATCATAGATCACTTGTAATTTAAGATCCGTGAAACGATGTTTAGTCTCAGTGTCAACCTGCAACAAAGCTCCCTGATACCAGTCTGGACTAACAAATAAAGGCTCTGCGCCCTCACTTGGGTTGTCTGGATTATCAGCATCCAACCAAAGTCTTTGACCATCAAAGTAAAACCCAACTTCGACATCAAAAATATTGCTGCTTTTGGCTGAAAATCGCGTTTGCTGCCATTGATCTTTGACCAGCAAGAACTGAACTGCGTTCATGTCATGAGCCATTACAGTATGATAGCGACCAGATAAAAAGCTCAAGATCAGATAGTGCGTGCCTGGCTCCAATGCCTGAATCTGAGCCGCCAAGGCCAAAGCTTGTTGCTCTTGCTGCTGAGCCTGTTGTTGCCTCTGACGCTCAGCTGCAGCCCTTTGCTCTGCTTTACGCCGTTCTTCTCTTGCCTGTGCGAGTTGCTGACGATGAGCAACATGCAGTTGTTGTTCTTGAGGACTCATGGCATGCCATTGCTCAGCAGGCAAACCATGTACTCTTGCCGCGCAGGCTGCAAGCAATAGCAGTGACATTCCGAGAAAAATAAATCGTGACATGGTTATAACTCCTAGGGCTGTAACTGCATAACTAGCTCAACTTGATGCAAACCTGCTACCCAGGGCGCATCAAAACGCTGCATAAAGCTCTGACCTGAAGCAAAATTTGGTGTGAATTGCGTGGTTTGACCAGCATCGACAATGAAGAGCTGCTGACCAGTCCAATTAAGGGTGACTCTAATGGCTTCACCTGTTAAGGCAACCAAAACTACCTGCTCAGATTGGCCTGGCTTGAGGCTGATACTCAGAGGACGAAAGGGACGGTTATGTTGGCCAAACCTGGCAAAGCCAGAGTTTAATTTCACCTCCACCCTGGCCTCCTGAGCCACTGATTGGCTGGAGTCATCATTATCTTTTTGCTTTTGTTCTTGCTTTTTAGACTCTTCAAGCTCTTTAGCCAAACGTTCTGCTTCTAGTGCGAGGCGCCTAGCCTCTGCTTGCGCTGCTATCCGTGCCTGGGATTCACGTTCAAGCCTTTGTTGCTGCCAACTTGCTTGCTGCTGATCCTGCCAAGAGCTGTACTCTTCAGCAGATAGCTGCAACCATTGAATCTGCACTCCCACCTGCTGCCACTGCAAACCAACACCGGTACTAAGCCAATAGCTGCGCCCATCAAGCCATTGTTCTTGCTCGCTCAAGAAATAGGCAGCCTGTCGTGGTTCAATGCTCAAACGCCCCTGATTAAACACCAATTCCAATTCTGCATAGTCCAAACCCTGAAGAGCCTGAACCCTAGTGCGAAGGATTTCTTCAGGTTTCAGTAATACTTCAAATGGCATAAATGATTGCCGCTCATTGGCAATGATCATGGTGCCACCAGCCACAAGAACCCACAGATAATCATTCAACTTTGCTTCCTGCGAACCATCAGATTCTGATGTTTCCTCGGCCTTTGGTTCGGACTCAGTTCGTGATTCGCTCTCCTGCTTGTGATTTTGCTGTAACCTAGCTAATTCCAATTCAGCCTCAGTTTTGGCTCGAACCTCTCTAGATAGACTTAACTCCTGGCGCTGTAGCATATGTTGCTGACGCTCTTCAGCTGACATGGCATGCCACACTTCTTCTGGCAGACCGTATATTCGACTGGCACAGCCTAGCAGTACAAATAATAGAACGGGAATCAATAGTTGCTTCATGGCCCAGGCCCTTTACTCAATAAATCCTTAAGCTTGCTAATTTTTAACATTGACTGCAAGCAATGATGATTCAGAAGTGACTCTGCTTCACAAACAAGACTAACCCAGCCACAATGAACCCAGACTGAAAATCCAGACTGAAAATCCAGACTGAAAATCCAGACTGAAAAT
>SKIB01000143.1 GCA_007116635.1 Saccharospirillaceae bacterium | reverse complement strand
TCAAGAAGGTCTACACCGAAGGCATTACCAAGATCACGGCCGAAGATGTTCGCTATGCGCAAGAGCTGGGCTATGAGATCAAACATTTGGGCATTGCTCGCCGCACGGCAGAGGGTGTGGAAATGCGCGTGCATCCGACTCTGGTGCCAAAGAGCAAGCTGCTGGCCGATGTCGATGGGGTACTTAATGCCGTGATGGTGCAGGGTGATGCCGTAGGCCCTACGCTGTACAATGGTCCGGGCGCAGGGCGTGAACCCACGGCGTCAGCCGTGATTGCGGATCTGGTGGATGTGGCACGCCAAGCGGGTACTGGCTATCGTTTGCCACCTCTGGGGGTTGAGCAGCTTAATGAACAGACCACCGTGCTGCCCATGAGCGAGGTGGTGTCTGGTTATTATTTGCGCATTCTGGTCGATGATCGTGTGGGCGTAATGGCCAGCGTGGCCAATGTGATGCGGGAAAATAACATCAACATCGAAGCCATCATCCAGAAAGAGCCTAACCCGGATCAGAAGCAGGTAACTCTGGTGTTGCTGATTCAAGAAGTCAAAGAAAAGCAGATGGATGCAGCCCTTGAGCAACTGCAGCAGTTGCCAGAAATTTTAGACGCCATTACTCGTATCCGTGTTGAAGGCCTAGGTTCTTAAGAAGGTAAATATGAAATACATCAGTACCAGAGGCCAAGCTCCGGCCTTAAATTTTGAAGACGTGCTTTTGGCAGGCCTGGCCAGTGATGGCGGCCTGTATGTACCTGAAAGTCTGCCGCATTTTAGTCTTGAGCAGATCCGCAGCTGGCGTGATCTGCCTTATGACCAGTTGGCCTTCCACATCATCAAGCCCTTTGTCAGTGATACCTTTAACGACCAAGAGCTGGCGGCCATCCTCAAAGATACCTATGCCGCCTTTGCTCACCCAGCGGTAGCGCCCTTGCAGCAGTTGGATCACAACGAATACGTGCTTGAGTTGTTCCAAGGCCCGACCCTGGCCTTTAAAGACTTTGCTCTGCAGTTGTTGGGTCGGTTATTGGACGCAGTGCTTGAGCGTCGTCAAGAGCGCGTAGTGATCATGGGTGCCACTTCAGGTGACACCGGCTCTGCCGCCATTGAAGGCTGCCGTCGTTGCAAAAACATTGACATCTTCATTCTGCATCCACACCAGCGCGTCAGCGAGGTGCAGCGCCGCCAGATGACCACCATTTTGGGTGACAACATTTTTAATATTGCCGTCGAAGGCAACTTCGACGACTGCCAAGAGATGGTTAAACGCAGCTTCGCTGATCAATCTTTCTTGCGTGGCGAGCGCCGTTTGGTGGCGGTGAATAGCATCAACTGGGCGCGCATCATGGCGCAGATCGTCTATTACTTCTATGCCAGCCTGAATCTGGGTGGCCCTGATCGTAGCCTGGCGTTCTCGGTGCCGACCGGTAACTTTGGTGACATCTTCGCTGGCTACCTAGCCAAGCAAATGGGCTTGCCTATCAGTCAATTGGTGATCGCAACCAACAAGAACGACATCCTGCATCGCACTATTGCCACTGGCCATTACCAGACCCTGCCGCTACAGAAGAGTCTGTCGCCTTCGATGGACATTGTGGTGTCGAGTAACTTTGAGCGTTTGCTTTTTGATATGTACCAGCGTGATGGTCAGCAGGTGGCCGAGTTGATGCAGCAAATGCGCGCCGGTAAGGTCGAGCTTAACCCTACCGCCCTGGCCAAAACCAAAGAGTTGTTCAGCTCCTTTGCGCTGGACGATGAGAGTACGGCGCAGATGATCAAAGAGGAATACCTGCGCACTGGTTACCTGTTGGACCCGCACACCGCCATTGGTGTAGCTGCTGCTCGTGCCACTCGTAAGCATCAGGATCAGCCCATGGTCACTCTGGGTACTGCGCATCCGGTCAAGTTTGCTGAAGCCGTGGAAGCTGCCGGTTTGCAAACCCCTGCCTTGCCGGTACATTTGGCCGATTTGCTGCAGCGTCCTGAGTCTTATCAGGTGCTGGCTAATGACCTGCCTGCCATTCATCAGTACATGGCTGAGCGAGTATTCCCGAGCTAACTTGGGCGCTGTCCCATTAAGGTGCTGGAATTCATGGGGCTGCGGCCCCTATCTTTTATAATAAAGCGCAAAGGGGCTTGTGGTATTCGCTACTCGACAGGGCACAAGTACATCCCTGTAGCCTCGGCAGCCGCTCCCTGCGGCTGACGGTCTCTTATCGACTACCACAATCCCCAAGCTGTTTTAGTGAGTATTGAGCATGATTATTGAGCGGCGGCCGAGTCTGCCAGTCAGTGAGGAATTGGCGTCAGCCTTTGGGCCAGTGCTAGGGCAAATTTTGGCCGATCGCGGCTTTGCTTCCAGTTCGGAGGTCAGCAATGAGCTGAGCCAATTGCTTAGTTTTCATCAGTTGGCTGGCCTGCCTGAGGCCTTGGCTTTGCTGCAGCAGGGGTTGGAGCAGGGCTGGCATCTGTGCTTGGTCGGTGATTTCGATGTCGACGGTGCTACCAGTGTGGTCTTGGGGCTTGAGGCCCTCAGGGCCATGGGGGCTGCGCGCGTTAGCTATGCGGTGCCCAACCGCTTTGACTATGGATATGGTTTGACGCCTGCGCTGGTGGACGCCATTGCTCCCTCGCAACCACAGCTATTGATCACGGTGGACAACGGCATTGCTGCGCAGGAAGGCGTGGCTCATGCTCAGGCTTTGGACATGAAGGTGCTGGTCACGGACCATCACTTGCCAGGCGAAAGCCTGCCTACTGCCGATGCCATTGTGAACCCCAATCAGCCGGGCTGTGGCTTTGCCGCCAAAAACAGCAGTGGTTGTACGGTGCTGTTTTATTTGCTCAGTGCGCTGCGTGCCCATCTGCAGCAAACAGGCTGGTTTGCCAGTCGAGCCCTGCCAGTGCCGGTGATGGCCGATTATCTGGATTTGGTGGCCCTGGCGACCGTGGCCGATGTGGTGCCCTTGGATGCCAATAATCGCATTCTGGTGGCTCAGGGCTTAAAGCGGATGCGGGCAGGGCGCTTGCGCCCTGGTTTGGCGGCCCTGTTGCAGGTGGCCAAGCGGCCATTGGCCCATTTACGTGCCAGTGATCTGGGTTTTGCCTTGGGGCCGAGAATCAACGCCGCAGGTCGCTTGGACGACATCACCCTGGGTATTGAATGTTTGCTCTGTGGTGATCCGAACCTAGCGCTGCAAATGGCTGAAGAATTGGATGCCATCAATCAAGAGCGGCGGCAAATTGAAACGGAAATGCAAGAGCGCGCCGACGACATTTTGCGCGCTCTGCAGTTTGGCGATCAACCCGATGCGGCCATCGTGGTCTATGACCCGGCTTGGCATCAGGGGGTAATTGGTCTGCTGGCATCTCGCTTGAAGGAACGCTGGTATCGGCCGGTCATTGCTCTGGCACCTGGCGGTGATGGTATCCTCAAGGGCAGCGCGCGCTCCATTCCGGGTTTACACCTGCGCGATGCTTTGGACCTGCTCAGCAAACGCTATCCAGGTTTATTCATTAAGTTTGGTGGCCATGCCATGGCAGCGGGTATGAGCTTGCATGAGTCGCAACTGCCTAGACTCAAGCAGGCCCTGCCTGAATTGGTGGCTGAGTTGTTGACTCCGGATCAGTTGCGTCAGCAACTCTGGCATGACGGTGAGCTGCCTCAGGCCTTTATTAGTGCCGAATTTGCCTTGCAGTTACAGCGCCTTGGCCCCTGGGGGCAGCATTGCCCAGAGCCGGTTTTCTTTGGTCGTTTTCAGTTGCAGCAACAGCGTCTGCTCAAGGGCAAGCACC
>SKIB01000017.1 GCA_007116635.1 Saccharospirillaceae bacterium | reverse complement strand
GAGCAGGATTTTTACCAATTCGACTACATTCTAGCCATGGATGACAGCAATCTCGCCGATGCGCAGGCCAGATGCCCAAAGGATGCGCCAGTCAAGCTTTTACCCTTGCTCTCATTTTTGCCCGAGGCGCAAAGCCTTAATGTGCCAGATCCTTACTATGGTGGGGATCAGGGATTTGAGCAGGTGTTGGACTTGGTGGAGCAGGCCTGTGCCGGGCTCTTGGCAACCCTTAACAGTGAGTCTTAAATGCAAGCCAATGTTTCTCTTGATGCCCTAAATACCCTTGCCATTCCTGCCAAGGCCGAATTTTATGCTGAAGCTGCGAATCAGCAACAGCTGCTTGAACTTCTGACTCAGGCCAGAGCAGAGCAGTTGCCTGTGCACCTTTTGGGCGGCGGCAGTAATCTTTTGCTGGCACCCAAGATTCAGGGCTTAGTGCTGCGCCTAACGGAGCAGCGACTTGATGTCATTCGCGAGGATGCCGAGCACCTTTGGATTCAGGTGTCGGCCGGCACTGATTGGCCGAGCCTTGTGGAGCACTGCTGCGATCAGGGCTGGTGGGGGCTGGAGAATCTCGCCGCCATTCCCGGCACTGTCGGAGCCGCGCCGGTACAGAACATTGGTGCCTATGGGGTGGAACTGTCGCAGTTGATGCATGGCTTAAGTGCTAGGCATAGGCTGAGCGGTCAGGTGCGTGAATTCAGCATGTCGGACTGTCAGTTCAGCTATCGCCAAAGTGTCTTCAAGCAGGCTGAACATCAGGACCAGTGGATCATTGAGTCCTTGGTGTTGCGCCTTGCTAAGCAGGGGCAGGCTCGTTTGGACTATGGCCCGCTGCAAGGCTACAAAGACCAAAAGCTAAGCCCGCAAGAGGTTGCTGCGCTTATTACTTCTATCCGCGGGGAAAAATTACCCAATCCCAGGCAGATTCCAAATGCCGGCAGTTTTTTTCATAACCCAAGCGTGAGCCTAAGCAAGGCCGAATCCTTGCGTCAGGCCTATCCCAACATGCCGCAATTCCCGGCCAGCAGTCCTGCTCAGTCCAGTACGGTCAAGCTCAGTGCTGGCTGGTTGATTGAGGCTGCTGGCTACAAGGGCAAGGCGGCCAGTACGGGTGTGGCCATCTATGATAAGCACGCTTTGGTGTTGATAAACCCTAGCCGACAGCCGCTGCGGGCTGTGCTTAACTTTGCCCTGGAGGTTCAGGAGCGGGTGCTGGATCTCTTTGGTGTCCATTTGCAGATTGAACCAAGAATCATGGGTCAGCAATGATAGCCTGAGCCTAACACCTTTTTTGTGAGGTTTTAGGTTCTTTCATCTTGCGCCAAAGCCCAGTCATCCTGCGCGAAGTCGCAGGATCTCTATGGGTTGTTCGGGACTACCGTTCCCCGCCCAGTCACTGGCCTGGCAACTGCGCTCTCGGGGACGCTATTCGCCGTCCTAGCCGCTTGACGGCGTCCATCCATGGCCGCCGACACCCCTCGATCCCAGCTCCCAGACCGCTCCTTGGGCTGGTTTAGTGATTTGTTACTATGCCCCTTGTCACCCTGCGCGAAGTCGCAGGGTCCATAAATGAAGCAGCGCGCAGCGAATGCTCGCCAGAGGCCACAAGGCAGCAGCCGCAGCAGGGCTGGCGCAGCCTGTGAATTAAGTGAGTAGATCCTGCGACTGTGTGCAGGGTGACTATAAGAAGCAGCTCATCACATATTGGGATAGTTTGGCCCACTGCCGCCCTCAGGTGGGCGCCAGTTGATGTTGCCGCTTGGGTCCTTGATGTCGCAGGTTTTACAATGCAGACAGTTTTGGCCATTTACCTGAAACCTCAGTTCGCCCTGATGCTCCACCACTTCATAGACCCCAGCAGGGCAGTAGCGGGTGGCGGGCTCACCATAATCCTGCCAATGACGACCAACGGCAAGGCTGGGGTCAGCGACCAGTAAATGCTGGGGCTGGTTTTCGTCGTGCTGCAGGTTGGCATGATAGATGGACTGCAAACGGTCGGTGGCAAACACTGGGCTACCCAGCTTGGGTAGCTGGTCACGTTTCTTCATTCTGAGGTGGTCAGGAATTGGATCCGACAGGGTCCAGGGCGCCTTGCCGGCTAAAATCTTTTGCTCCAAGGTAATAAGGGCACCAGCCAGCACAAAGGGCAGGCGATGCATGGCCGGAGCCACATTGCGCGCACGGTACAGTTCATCTCCCAGCCAGCTTTGTTGCACCCTAAGCTCAAGGTCAGTGCTGGAGGCCTGGCTTTGCCATTGTTGCCAAATAGCCTCGGCGGCTAGGCTGCCACTTTTGATGGCGCTGTGGCTGCCTTTGATGCGTGCTGGGTTAAGGGTACCAGCATCGCAGCCCACCAGCAGACCACCGGGAAAATCCATTTTGACCAGAGATTGCCAGCCGCCCTTGGCAATGGCCCGTGCACCATAGCTCACCAGCTTGCCTTTGGCGATTAATTTGGCCACCTCGGGATGGGACTTAAAGCGCTGGAACTCCAAAAAGGGATTGAAGTCCGGATGCTGATAGTTGAGATCCACGATCAAGCCGATCGCCAACTGTTGATCCTGCTGATGATAAATAAAGCCACCACCCGTGCTCTGCTGCTCGCTTAATGGCCAGCCAAGGGTGTGCACCACCTTGCCGGGCTGATGAAGTTCGCTTGGGATGTCCCATAGCTCTTTAAAGCCTAGGGCATAGTGCTGCGGATCTTTGCCCTGATCCAGGCCAAAGCGGGTAATGACTTCTTTGCCTAGGTGGCCGCGCGCGCCCTCGGCCAATACCACGGATTTGGCATAAATGACCATGGGTTCTTGATAGTTGCTCTTGGCTTGTCCTTCGCGGTCAAGGCCTAGAGCGCCGGTGCGCACTCCGATGACCCGTTCTTGTTGGTAAATCAGCTCGCTGGCACTGAAGCCGGGAAACACATTGATGCCCATGGCTTCGGCCTGTGCCGCTAACCAGCGGCAAAGATTACCAAGGCTAAGCACGCGACAGCCATGGCTATCCAGGCTGGCGGGGCGCAGCAGGCTAGGGATGCTGATGGAACCCTGCGGCCTGAGCCATAACAAGTCGTCGCTGCTCACTTCAAGGCCCCAATCGGGCTGGCGTTGCTCTAGGTCGGGAAACAACTCATGTAAGGCCTTGGGGTCCATCACCGCGCCAGAAAGAATGTGCCCGCCTATGGCGGCGGACTTTTCCAACACCGCGATGCTAACCTCTTGCTGTGCTTGTTGCGCCAGCTGAGCCATGCGAATGGCAGTGGCCAAGCCCGCTGGGCCTGCACCCACCACCAAGAGATCAAAACTCATGCTTTGTTCGTCCATTGGTCACCCTTAGTGCTAACCATTTACCCTATAGTCAGGCACAGTGCTGACAATTTTTCAACAAAACAGGGTTATTGTTTCCTTATTTTTGGGTAATCTTTGCCTTTTGGCCACAACCAAAGAGCGAATTCTTGCCTATACTCATTGTGACATTGGGAGGAACTCGGCATGAAAATTTTAGTCAGTATCAAACGCTCATTGGATTACAGCCTCAAACCTAGGGTGCGCGCCGACGGTTCGGATGTTGATCTCAGTAATCTGAAAATGGCCATCAACCCTTTTTGTGAAATTGCCTTGGAAGAGGCCATTCGTTTGAAGGAGCAAGGCAAGGCATCTGAGGTGGTGGTGGTCAGCATTGGCCCTGATAAATGCGAAGAACAATTACGCCAAGCTCTGGCCTTGGGTGCGGATCGTGCCATTTTGTTGCGGCATGATCAGGCCCTTAGTTCATTGCAGGTGGCCAAAGCCCTTGTGGCCGTGGTCAAAGAAGAAAAGCCCAATTTGGTGCTCATGGGTAAGCAAGCCATTGATTCTGATAGCAATCAAAGCTCGCAAATGCTGGCGGCCTTGTTGGGTTGGCCGCAGGCCACCTTTGCCTCTAAGGTCGAAGTGGAGGCAGACAATGTACGGGTGACTCGTGAGACCGATCAGGGTTTGGAGGTCATTGCCGCCAAACTGCCCATGGTGATCTCCAGTGACCTAAGACTAAACACGCCCCGATTTGCCAAGTTGCCAGACATTATGAAGGCCAAACAAAAACCATTGGAAAAGTCTGCTCTGAGTGAACACATCAGTCTCGCGCTCAGCAAGCATCAAATCTTGTCTGTGGCATTACCTCAAGAGCGCAAAGGAGGACAAAAAGTTGCTGATGTGGCTGAGTTGATCGAAAAATTAAAGCAAGCGAGGGTAATCTGATGCGAATATTAGTGATCGCCGACCTGCAGCAGGGTCAATTAGCTGCCAATTTACCTGCTCTGGTGGGCTGTGCCAATCAGTTGGGCGGCGAACTGGATGTTTTGTTGGCTGGTGAGTCGCTCGATGAGGCGGCGCAGCAGGCCTGTGTGCTTGAGGGTGTTAACCGAGTACTGGTCGCTGAAGATCCTATACTGGGATATGGTCTTGCCGAGCCCATTAGTCAGTTAGCAACCCATTTGGCCAAGGATTATCAGGTGATCCTGGCCGCAGCCAGCACCACGGGCAAAGACTTTTTGCCGCGCACAGCCGCCCTGCTGGACCTTGAGATGTTGTCTGACATCATTGCTGTTGAGGGCCCTTCGGTCTTTGTGCGTCCCATCTATGCCGGCAACCTGCAAGCCAGAATGCAGGTTGAGGGTAGGGTGGTGGCCACGGTGCGCACCAGTGCCTTTGCTGCCTGTGGCCAGCAAGCCAGTTGTGCCATTGAACCCATTGCCCTGCCTAAATTGACCAGTCAAAGTTGTTTGGTCAGCCGTGAACAGGTCAAAAGTGATCGTCCTGAGTTGGGCAGTGCGAAACTCGTGGTCAGTGGTGGTCGAGGTTTGGGTAGCAAGGAGCAGTTTGTGCTGGTCGAACAATTAGCCGATGCTCTGGGTGCGGCTGTGGGTGCCTCGCGTGCAGCGGTGGATGCCGGTTTCATCAGCAATGATCATCAGGTTGGGCAAACAGGTAAGATTGTGGCCCCTGAGCTTTATGTCGCGGTGGGTATTAGTGGTGCTATTCAACATCTGGCAGGTATGAAAGAGAGCAAATTAATTGTTGCGATTAACAAGGACCCAGAAGCACCAATAATGCAGATGGCTGACTTTGCATTAGAGGCTGATCTATTTACTGCTGTGCCTGAATTAATGAAGGCTCTGGCAAAATAAGCCAGAATCCACAAATTGGCCGCTAAATATTTAGGTGCTCAGGCTGCTTTTTCTGGACTATCCTGTTAGTTTAGGCGCAGCTAGAGTTCGGAGGTTTTTTAGTGGCCTTGTTTTTTACTGTTGATCATCACATTACCAGGCATCGCAATTGGGTAGAGCAACTTGACCGAGATATGGCCATGCGCTCCCGAACTGGTATTTTCAGTTTTTTAGTGATGCTCTTTATGCTGGCATTCCTCTTGCGTGACCAGCTAGACAATCACTTGCTGCTACTCAATATGGTGGCTGTTTTGTTGATGGTGCCTTTGCGCCTGTATTGGGTTTGGCGGTTTGACAGTCTACATGGTCGAGGCGCTACCTATTGGCGGGATCGCTTCTTTATCATCACCCTTGCGAACATAATACTTTGGAATCTTTTGGGTTTCTGGGTACTTTATAAGGCTGAATTTAATCTGGCATTGACTCTGTTGCTTATTTTTCAAACCGCTATGGCCGCAGGATCAGCCATGCTTTATGCCCCATTTAAGCAGTTTGGCCGAATTTACCTGTTGTTGTTATTGCTTCCGGCCGCCCTGTGTTTGTTGTTGGTGGATTATCAGTCTTTTGTAGTGGTGAGTCTTGGCTTAACTCTGTTGATGCTTTACCTACAAATTGAACAAAACAAGATCAGTGATGTGTTTTGGGCGCAAAGTAATCAAATCTTTCAGTTGCAACACCAGGTGGGTGATAAGAATTCCAAAGCTGCTCGTGAAGGTTTTAAACAAAACATCAATCACCTGCTGATCGCTAATATGGCTTCCATGCTTGATGAGCCAGTAAAGCGATTGAATCACTTCCTTGAGCCGCTAAAACAACTGCAGGCTAACGATGATCAGCGTCAAAGCATCAAACTGGCGATGCGAACCTGTGACAGTATTGGCCGAATGCTTGCAGATGTGCAGGCCTATTCGGCTCTGCGCAATAAGCAGTTTTTCATTGATCGTAGTACTCAAAGTCTTGGTCGCCTGGCGGATCAGGTTATGGACACCTGCGGTCCCATTGCTCATGAAAAGGATGTAGAGCTGAGCTATTTGGAGAATTTTGATGTCCCTGAGCGGGTAGTGGCAGATGGCCCTCATGTCATTACTGTTCTAACCAATTTACTGACTCTTTGTATTGCCTCCAGTCGTCCAGGTGAGCTTAGCTTTAAGCTTTCATGTTTAGAGAAAGATAATTTTCACTGGCTCCGCTGGCAAATGCGTACTCATTTAGGAAGTGGTCAGGATCTAGTGAACGATCTTGAAGAAGGCTACAAAATGATTAATGAGTCTTTACCTAGTGAAGATTTGTTGCTACGTAATCTACCCCTTGCAATCAGCCTAAAGTTGTTGAAATTGATGAAGGGGCAGATTACGCATCGCTTTCGTCAAGACGACAGTTTTGAACTGTTGATCATGGTTCCCTTGGAGGTGGCCAGCCAACAACAGCGTCAATTTAATCCAGAGCGACGGTTGGCAGGATTAAGCGTTAATTTGTTAGGTATGCCTGTCAAGGGAGGTAAGGCTTTGTTGGCTGAGTTGCAATCTTGGAAGATAAAGGCACAATGTTTTCAACAGCTTAGCGATCTAGAGCATGAACCAGCCAACATTATTTTTGCCAATCTACCTGTAAGCTTGAACGATGATCAAGCGAGTTTGTATATTCAGCAGCTTAAAGATTACTGTTTGACAACTCAGGCGCAGTTGATGATCTATTGCTCGTATCCTCATCAACAAAGCCTAAAAGAAGATCTAGCAGGTTTGTTAGTGGTTCCTAAGCCGGTTTCACGCGCAGAGTTGCATCAAGTATTTCTAGAGTCACTAACCCGCTTTGAAAGCAACAATGAACAACAATAAGGTTTGTCCATGAGCCAACAACCAACTGAAATGATTGCACCTTTGCCTTTTGCCTTTGCGAGGCGAAATCAAGTTCTGGCTCAGGGCTTGGATGATCAGGGAAAGGTGCTATTGCTATGCCAAGAGCAGACCTCTGCGCTAGCCATTGTCGAAGCACAGCGCTTGCTTGGCCGCCCGGTTAAGTTGCAGCGAGTTAGTGAAGACTCTTTTAATCAGAGCCTTAATGATTTATACGCAGCCAGTGGTTCGCAAAGTATGCAAGCGGCTGAAGCAATCGGCACTGATCTAGACCTGGGCTCATTGGCTGAGGCTCTGCCGCAGACAGAAGACCTGCTTGAGCAGCAGGACGATGCGCCCATCATTCGTTTGATTAACGCCATTATGTCCGAAGCAGTGAAAGAGAATGCTTCTGATATTCATATTGAAACCTACGAGAAGCATCTAATTGTTCGCTTTCGTGTTGATGGTGTGCTGCGTGAGGTGCTGCGCCCAAGGCGCGCTCTAGCTCCCTTGCTTACCTCGCGCATCAAGGTCATGGCCAAACTCGACATTGCAGAAAAGCGAGTGCCACAGGACGGTCGCATAGCCCTGCGCTTGGCTGGCCGTGAGGTGGATGTGCGGGTGTCTACACTGCCATCCAATCATGGAGAACGGGTGGTAATGCGTTTGCTGGATAAACAAGCTGGTAGGTTAGACCTCAGTCACCTTGGTATGCGTGAAGAAACCTTGCTGCGTCTGCGCAAACTGATTAACCGCCCACATGGCATTATTCTGGTTACAGGCCCCACTGGCTCGGGTAAAACCACTACTCTATACGCTGCTTTGCAGGCCCTAAATGACCGCAGTCGCAATATCTTAACGGTAGAAGACCCCATTGAATACAGCTTGCCTGGTGTTGGTCAGACTCAGGTTAATACCAAGGCTGACATGACCTTTGCTCGAGGTTTGCGCGCCATTTTGCGCCAAGATCCAGACGTAGTAATGATTGGTGAGATTCGTGATTACGAGACGGTAGAAATAGCAGTCCAAGCCTCTTTAACTGGCCACTTAGTGCTCTCGACCTTGCACACCAATAGTGCGGTGGGTGCCATTACTCGTTTGAATGATATGGGCGTGGAACCATTTTTGCTGTCTTCCAGTTTGATTGGTGTACTAGCACAGCGTTTGGTGCGAAGGCTATGCCCTGATTGTAAAGAGGCCAAGCCTGCTTCAGAGGCCGAGCGCGATATCATGGGTTTAAAGAAGAAAGACAAAGCCATGCTTTACCATGCGGTTGGCTGCAGTTCTTGCAACCAGACTGGATACAAGGGTCGAACAGGCTTATATGAATTGATTAGCATTGATGAGTCTTTACGTCAGCAGATCCATGATCGTGCCAGTGAAATTGAATTGGAAAAGACTGCGCGCAAGCAAAGTGAGTCCATTGTTCAATATGGCTATGAGGTGGTTCTTGCTGGTGATACAACCCTTGAAGAAGTTTTGCGAGTAGCAAGGGGGTAGTATGGCGGCCTTTAACTATCAGGCAGTGAATGCCAAGGGTAAAAAGCTTAAGGGAGTGCTCGAGTCCGACAGTGCTAAACAGGCCCGGCAGCAATTACGTGACCAAGGCCTGCTACCTATTGAGGTGGATCAAGCCAGTGAGCAAAGTCAGTCTTCGGCTTCGGGCTTTAGTTTTTTGTCGCCCAGTATGTCTGTGGCGGATTTGTCGCTTATTACTCGCCAACTTGCCACCCTGGTAGCCTCAGGCTTACCACTAGAAGAGTGTTTGCGTGCGTTGGCCGATCAGAGTGAAAAGAAGCGCATCCGTAGCATTATTATGGCCGTGCGTTCTAAGGTGTTGGAAGGCTATGGTTTGGCTGAATCCTTGGGTTCATTTAAACGTGCATTTCCTCCTCTTTATCGAGCCACTGTCTCGGCTGGTGAAAAGTCCGGCAATTTGGATGCTGTGCTCGAACGCTTGGCAGACTATGTCGAAAGCCAGCAAGAAACACGCTCTCGAATTACTCAGGCCGCAACCTATCCTGCAATTTTGTTGCTGGTGGCCATTGGTGTGGTGGTGCTGCTTCTGGTGCAGGTCATGCCTGGTCTGATCGACAGCATGATGGCCAGTGGCCAAGAGCTACCCGCACCAACCCTGTTTTTGTTGGGCTTGTCTGAGGGCTTGCAGGCCTGGTGGTGGCTGATCTTACTGTGCATCGCTTTTCTTGTTTTGGCCTTGCGCCAATGGAATCAAGCCGAGCCCAGACGCGCCAAAACCCATGCTTTGTTGCTCAGGTTGCCTCTGGTGGGTAAAATTTTGCGTGGCTTTAATGTTGGGCGTTACACCAGCACCTTGGCCATTTTGACCCGCAGTGGCGTACCCTTGGTGGATGCCATGCAGATCGCCGCTCAGGTGGTGTCCGTTCTGCCCATGAGCTATGCCCTTGAACGAGCAATGAAACAGGTGAAGGAGGGCGGTAGTCTCAGCCTATCGTTAAAAGAATCACGATTTTTTCCGCCCATGATGGTGCACATGATCGCCTCCGGTGAAAAGAGCGGAGAGCTGGATCAAATGCTGGAGCGTTCAGCTGCGGCGCAAGAACGAACCGTAAAGGACTTGGTTACTACCATTGTGACATTATTCGAACCCTTAATTTTGCTTATTCTCGGCTCAGTGGTATTGTTTATTGTATTGTCGGTGGTGCTGCCGATGACACAAAACAGCACTTTTTAATTTCGTTAACCAATAGGTAACCTATGCAGCAACAACATAATAAACATCAACGCGGCTTCACGCTGATTGAACTGTTGGTGGTTTTGGTCATCCTAGCCATCATTACCGGTGTTGTGGTCCAGAACTTTCGCGGTCAGGATTACGATGCTGCCGTAAAGGTGGTACAGGCTGACTTTCGCACCATTGAAACCGCTCTGGAGCGTTATCGCTTAGAGAATCGGCGTTATCCTACAAGAGATGAGGGGCTCGAGGCTTTAGTGCCTAAGTTCATTCAACGCTTGCCTACCGATCCATGGGGTAACCCCTATGATTATGACATTACGGGTAATACCTATGTAATCATTTCCTACGGCACCGACGGCCAGGCCGGAGGTGAGGGCGAGGCTAGGGAAATTCGCTCAACAGATCGCTGATGCCAAACCTGCGCATGCAGCATCAGGGTTTTACCCTGGTCGAGTTGATCCTGGTGCTGACCATCATTGCCCTTGCTGGCGGTGCCATTGTGCTGAGCGTGGGCGGTGGTAATCAACGTTTAGAGGTCGAACAAGAAATGCGCTTGCTGGCTGACCGTTTTGCCGCCACTCAGGTTCGAGCGCAGGCCCTGAATACCGAAATTGGTTTCTTTTTTTATCAGGATCAATACTACTTTGCTCAGGTCACTGAATGGCAGGAAGATGATGCCGGCCAGCAACAGCCAGTTTTCACCGACCCAGAGAGGCGTTTTTCAATTGCAGAAGGCTTTGTTGTACAGGGTGCGCAAGATCAACAACCATTAAGCTTGATCTTTGCTGATGGTCTTTATTTGCCGGAGTTTCAAATAGCTTTTCAGCTTGAAGATCAGCAAGCGCAATTAAAAGCCGATGGTGTTAATCGTCCTCGCTTCTCATGGAGTCAACCATGATTAAACCCATAACTCATGAGAAACTAGTTTTTAGTTCATTGAGTGCTGGTGCTATGAGTCTGAACATGCGTCAAACTAAGCAACAAAATTTAGGTTTTACCCTCATTGAAGTGCTGGTTGCTTTAACGGTCTTCGCGCTGGTGTCGGTTGCTATTAGTAGTAGCGTTCGTCAAGTAGTCATTAATGCTGATGCACTAGAGCGCGCTCAAATTGCTCGCTGGCTTGCTGAAGAAACTCGTCAGCAGTTGCTATTGGGTGAGCGCCAAGGCAGCAGCCAAGAGCGCCTTTCTTTTGCTGGTCTTGAATGGGATCTACAGATTATTGAAAGCGCTGTACCTGATAACGATTTAGCGCAAAACATTAATCGTTATGACTTGCTGATTACTGATCTTGAACGCTTAGAAGGCACTGAAGACGAACCCAATTTTGTGCTCTCATTTTTGATGCGGAGGCCCTAGGTGCGCTTAGTTTTCAATAACGACCTCAAGCTTTCGACCAAGGCTTGCAAGTCCAAGGGCTTTACTTTGATTGAGTTGTTATTGGCATTAACCATTATGGCTTTTGTTGCTGGTGCCGCCACGGTTTTTTTACAAAACATTGTCGCCAGCCAGGGACAACTTGAAACACGGGAGCAAGCAATCAATGGTTTTGATCTAGGCTTTCGCTTATTGCAAGAGGATTTGCAGTTTCACCTTCCTGGGCGTCCTGTGCGTCGATCAACAGCGGTAGATATGGCAGGTTTGTTTGAACCTGAGTACGTTACCTTATTAGCCAATGATTTTAACCGTACCATTTATGAGTTATTGCCACCTCTCATCCTAGAAGAGCAACGATTGGAGTTTACTCGATCTGGTAGTTACTTGCCGCCGAACTTTGCAGGCAAACGTTCTAACCTAAGACGGGTCCAATATCAGTTTCACCCAGATTGTCGCACTGTAGTGCCTGATTACCCTGAGGATCTTGCAACTGGCTGCTTGTTACGCCATCTGTTAGATGGGTTGGATGCTGTTGTGCGTCAGCCCAATGTCGTCACTCAGCCTTTAATCATAGGCTTGGAAGATGTTAACTTTAGTGTGTTGAGCATTGATGACCGTGGGGGGCAGTGGGTTGACCGTTGGCCAGTCAGTGGTCAGGATGCCAAGGCAGCAGCCGTTCGCTTGGAATTTGACCATCAATTGCTGGGCCGGCTTGATCGTACCATTGGATTGTTAACCTATAATGCTGAGCTTTGGTCACCTGACTCAGTATCTCAGGCCCTAATCGGCCGTGGCCATACATTGCCAGGGGAGATGGTGCGATGAAGCTTCGTCAGTCTGGCTTAGTACTCATTCAGGTGCTGTTGATTTTTGCATTAGTGGCCATTATTGCCAGTTCGCTTTTGTATCGTCAGGCAACCCTATTTGGCCGTACGTTGGCACTTGAAGACTGGTCGCAGCGCCAAGCATGGTTATTGAGTGGTGAACAGCTGGGCTTAGCTGCTTTGACCAATGCTGACTTTGATGGCTTTGATCAGTGGTTTGGTCCGTTTGAGCTTGAAGCTTATCAGTCCCTTGAGTCACAAGGAGAGATTTATTTGCTCTTTAGTGATCTCAGTGGTCGCCTAAACCTTAATTGGTTAATCCCTGAGCATCCAAACTTTGATGCCGCTAAAGCAGGTCTTGAAGCCATCACCAATCAGGTTGAAACAGGCGAAGCCAATTTATTAAGGGACATCCCAGACTGGTTGGACCCTAATAGTAGTGCTGGCTTCATTTATGAGCGTTACGATCCACCTTTCAGTCATGCTGGCTCAGCTTTTAATGATGCCTCGGAATTGCGCTTAGTTGAGGGTGTTGGTCGATTATTAATGCCAGAGATTACGCCGCATATTTCGTTTCTGCCAAGCACCAGTCAGTTAAATATTAATGCTGTTGAGCCCGATCTGTGGGCAGCCATGATGCCTAGAATACCTTATGAACTCCTGAATCAGATTGGTGAGCCAGGTAGTCGTCAATTGGCTGACTTGATTCTCCATGAAGATGTACGCAACATTGCACGAGAGATTCCGCAGTATTTGTTAACCGATCAACGACAATACGTACGCTTGGTGGTTATGATAGTCGAAGACGAGCGTGAGCATGTGCTTACCAGTATTATTGAGCTGTTGCAGCCTGACAATCCCATTGTGATTCGTCGTTCGCAGCAGCCTGATGAGCCCTTGCCTGAACGAGAATTACAACAAGGAGCCTTTTGATGGCCGCAACTCTTTATATGCACCTTAGCCCAGACTTACAGCAGGTGGATTGGCAGCTGCAACAAGGCTTGGAGCTTAGCCAGGGTCGCTGCAGTTTAAACGAGCTAATTGAGCAACCTCAGTTTAGCGACTGTAATGCCTATCTGTGGTGGCCAGGTCAGAGCGCCTCCTTATTACCAGTACGTATCCCTCAGGCTCAATCAAGGCAACTCAATCGCATTCTGCCCTTTGCTTTGGAGGAGTATTTGGCTTCTGACTTAGAGCAGGTGCACTATGTGCCAGCCAGCCGTCTAGAGCAGGGTGAACTCTGGGTGCAGGTAGTTGATAAAAAGCAGTTTGAAAATCTTCTTGAGAGTTTTGCGCCTCTTAATTTACGCTGGCAGCAAATTGAGCTGGATCTCTGTGCCCTTGCACGCATTGCAAGCCCACAACTCTATGTCCAGGGGCAGCAGGCCTACTTATTACACCCAGAGTTGCGCAGCTGTGGTGACCTAGATACCCAGATGATGCTCATGGCTCAGTTGTCTGCCAGCGAGCAAAGCTGGCGCTTGCAGGCTGACCACTCCTTGTCTGCGGAGCTTTTAGCTGAGCTTGATCAAATGGCCATTGTTTATGAGCAACAAGAGGTCCAAGGGCTACTGAGTTTACTGCGACAGCATGCTAAGTCCAGTGTTGGAAACCTGTTGACCGGCGCCTATGGCCAACAGCAGCACCAGTCCATTTGGTCACAATTGCCCATTAAGGCATTAAGTGGGGCCTGTGCTTTGTTATTGGCCGTTTTTAGCCTCTGGAGTCTGGCTACCAGCATGCAATTACAACAGCAGGCTCGAGCCTATGAGCAGGCAACACAGGTGCTATTTGAGCAGCTGTTCCCTGACACTCGCTTTGTCCGTGCTCGTTTCCGCCAAGACCTAGAGAACATGCTTCGCCAAGCTGGGCAGGGCGGTAACAGTGGCTTTTTACCCTTGCTGGCACTAGCCAGTGAGCAGTTGCCATTAACTGAGGGGCAGATCGAGTCCATTCGCTACAGTGATCAACGCGACGAACTCAGCATTAGTTTGCGTAGCCAGAACATTGCTGCTCTCGAGCAAGCGCAACAAGGATTGCAAATGCGTGGCATCGAGGTTGAGTTTTCTTTGGTTCAAGACCAGCAGAGCTCTATAGGCAGCTATATCATTAGAGGAGACCGATAATGCTCAATAAAATGACTGCACTTATTAAGCCCGTTGAGCATTTTTATCAGGCGCAAAGTAGCAGGGATCAACGTATGCTGCTGTTACTATTGGTTAGCCTGACGCTAGCATTGATTTGGTTTGTTATTATTACACCTTTAAACAATCAGCGTGCGTTGCAGCAGAGTCAAGCTAACCAAGCTGAACAACAGTATCAATGGCTTTTGAGTCAAGCGCCAGCCCTACAAGCCTTGCAGCAAATCAATGCAGATAAGGGGGATAGTCCACAAAATCTTAGCAGTCTGATTAGTAATAGCTCTAGAGAGTTTGGCCTGGGAATTACTCGTTTGGAAACAACAGGCGGCAGTAACGATCCCGGCGTACGAGTGACCCTGAACAATGCTGAGTTCAATCAGGTGGTGCTTTGGTTGGGGGAGCTGTCTTTACAGTATGGTATTCGCGTCGCTCAGGTTCAAGCGACCAACCCTAACAGTCAAGGCAGAGCAGACATTGTACTAAACTTAGTACGAACCGATTAATGGAGCACGCCATGAACCCTGATTGTCATCTGCAAACTCTAAATTCGCAATTACTGGGTTTGGCTGTCTCTTGCTTGACCAAGGCCTATGCCGACAACCAAACCTACCAATTGCTGCTCCATGCCGGTCGACCCGGTTATCGTAGTCGTTTAAGGGCGTCCTTTCGCCATCTGTTGCAACTGCATCTTGATAGTCAAAGTCCGGTGCTGCTATGCCGTAATGCGCAGCAGGAGCTGGTGGGTGTGGCATCCATGAGTTCGTTGTTCTTACGCCTTGAGATGCAGCATCATTGGCTGTGGCGCATCAAGATGATGCTCACTGCAGGCCCCATGGCGACGCAAAACTTCATTCAATACTTCAAGATCGTGGCATCGCATTTGCCCAAGCAGCAGTGCCGTGTGATCACCAGCCTAGGTGTGCTGCCCGAACATCGCGCTCAGGGCTATGGTTTGGCCTTGCTGCAGGGCTTGGAGCAGTATGCCGATCAAGATCATGACAACGCCGGGCTCTTTGTCGATACCGGCCCGGGCAGGTATCTTGAGTTTTATCAGCAGCAGGGCTTTGAGCCCTATGCTAAGTTGCACTTTGCTGAGCTGAGTCCAGTGATCTTAAAGCGCCCTTCCATTTTAGAGGCCAAAGCATGAGTTCTTTTGATTACGATTTTTTTGTTATTGGTGCTGGCTCCGGTGGCGTGCGCGCCGCCAGAACCGCTGCAGCCTTGGGTGCCAAGGTCGGAATTGCTGAAGAAAAACATTATGGCGGTACCTGCGTTAATGTTGGCTGTGTGCCTAAAAAATTGTTTGTTTATGCCTCGCAGTTCCCACATCAGGCGCAGTTGGCAGCGGGCTTTGGTTTACAGTTTGCTAAGCCAGAGTTTGACTGGGCCAGCTTGCGAGATCGCAAAACCCAAGAGGTGGAGCGCCTAAACGGCATTTACCAAAATCTGCTGCGCAACTCCGGCGTGGATTGCTTTAATGCTCGCGCCCAGTTGTTGTCCAATCAAGAGGTCGAACTCAGTACCGGCCAGCGTATACGTGCCAAACACATCCTGATTGCGGTAGGAGGCAAGCCTTGGCTGCCCGATGATTTGCTAGGTCGTGAGCATTTGACCAATAGTGATCAAATGTTTTATCTGCCGCAGTTCCCGAAACGGGCGCTGGTGGTAGGCGGTGGTTACATCGCGGTGGAGTTCGCTGGCATTCTCAATGGCTTGGGTTGTGAGACGACCCTGATTCATCGGGGCGACTACCTGTTGCGGGGATTTGATCTGGATGTACGCCAGCGTTTGCAGCAAAGCATGCAGGCCCGTGGCATCAGGGTAAATACCCAGACTCAGCTGCAAAGCATTGTCAAATCCGACTCTGGCCTGGTTGCCAGTTTCAACAATTCTGAACTGGCCGATCAGGAGTTCGATTTAGTGCTTTGTGCCACGGGCAGGATGCCCTATACCCAGGATCTAGGCCTTGAACAAGCAGGGGTTGAGCTTGACGACCGCGGTGCCATCAAGGTCGATGAGCGTTACCAAACCACGGCTACCAATGTCTATGCCGTGGGCGATGTGCTGGAGCGGGTGACCTTGACTCCGGTGGCACTGGCCGAAGGCATGTTGGTTGCGCGCCAACTCTTTGCCGGTCAAGAACAAAAATTGTCCTATGACTTCATTCCTTCGGCGGTCTTTAGTCAGCCTGAGCTGGCGGTTTGCGGCCTAACGGAAGAGCAAGCGCTGGAGCAATACCCAGAGCTGGATATTTATCAGTCGGAATTCAAACCCATGCTGCACTCCTTGGGTGGCTCGGACGAGCGCTGCTACATGAAGCTGGTGGTCGATGCTGTCAGCCAAAGGGTAGTGGGGGCCATGGTGTTGGGTGAGCATGCGGCGGAAATGATGCAGGGCTTTGCCGTGGCCATGAACATGGGGGCGACTAAAGCCGACTTTGACGCCACCATCGGTATTCATCCAAGCGCTGCCGAAGAAATGGTGACCATGCGTACTAAGCGCCAGTAAAGCCAGGCTTGGTTTGCATCTGATATTGTGACTCTGTAACTACTGACTGGCTGTCTTTGCTAGGTTGCCTATGCTGATCCAAAGTGATGAATGCCTAGTATAAAAACCTAGTATGGTACTCAGGTATTTAGTTGCGCTGCGTTTTACTCTATAATGCGCAGCATAATCCAACCAGTAACACAGTGGTCGTCATGGACATAAGCATTAACATTAGTGAAACCGCTCAAGAATATCTTGGCGAATTGCTCAGCAAACAACCCACAGAGAACATGGCTGTGCGCATGTTCGTTACTCAACCGGGTACAAAGTATGCCGAAACATGCTTAGCCTACTGTCGCCCAGGTGAGGAAAAAGTAGATGACGAATTGCTGACCTTTCCGGCTCTTCGAGTGTACCTAGAGCGTAACAGCTTGCCCTTTTTGGATGAAGCAGAGGTGGACTATCAGAAGTCACAGGTTGGTGGTCAGTTGACCATCAAGGCTCCCAATGCCAAATTGCCAAAGGTGACGGACGACAGTCCAGTTGAAGATCAGATTCGTTACATTCTCTACACAGAAATCAATCCAGGACTGGCTTCGCATGGTGGTGAAGTAAGCCTGGTTGAGTGGACGGAAGACCAGGTTGCGGTACTGAAGTTTGGTGGTGGTTGCCAAGGCTGTAGTGCCGTTGACCTCACTTTGAAAGAAGGCGTTGAGAAGGTTTTAATGGAGAAGGTGCCACAAATTCGTGGTATCCGTGATGTGACTGATCACAGTGTCACTGAGAACGCCTATTACAAGGCATAAGACATAGTCATCATTGGCTCAATCTGAAAAGGGCACTCATGCCCTTTTTTATTAATACAGATACTCATAACTGGTGCGTTGGTTCCAACTCCATAGTAGGGCCCTGGCCTGAACTTCCTGATCCAGATGTGCAGTGACAATGTTATTGTCATGGCGTTTAAAGCTCATTTCCAACTCAAAATGTTGCACCGACAGTACATAAATGCGAAAAGGTTCAATGCTTTGAGCCTGTAGCCTGGTAATCATCTGTTGGCTTGGATCAAACCAAGCATAGGCCTCAATGGCGTCAGACAAACGCTCCTCAACCCGACCATTGCGTATCAGTCTAAGCCCGAGCTTGATTTGCCATAGTTCAGCTCGCTCTACAATCTCGGTATTACTAAGATCCAGTTCGATTTGTCCATCTTCATTACTGCCACGACGACGGTTCCAGCGACGGTCGGCCTCTCTTAGTTCTGCATCACTGGGTTTGCCATCATTGCCCATGATTAGTTGCCAGCGCTTTTCTTGGTTGGGTTGATGTTGCAATAGCCAAGAGATGGGCACTTGATCAGGTTCTTGCCGATGATAGCGTACCTCGAATTCACGGCCATATTGGTCAGCTAGGCCTTGCTCTGCTGCTCTTAGGGCATTAACCACTGGAATGGGTAAGTGCCGATACTCATTGGCTTTAACTAGGGTGGTAAACAATAGCAGGATTAAGACTAGTGATTTCATAATGGCGGCTCTGATGGTAGCCTTTAATGTACGCACAAAGGCTTGTTAGCGACTACTCTTTAATAAAAGCAACCTCAGCAGAGTAGCACCTATGATTGATAAAGATGAACGTATTGGCGCTTTAATTGATAATCAGGCTGCACAGTGGTTAGAAAACCAGCAGTTTGATCGGTTTCGTCAGTTTGGTTTACAAATGTTGGCCTACCTAGACCAGGATGATTGCAATGCCTTGAGTGATGCTTATCTACAAGCCATGTTAAGAGTGCTCTGGCAACAGTATTGCCAAGCCCAAAATCAAAGTGTCTTGCTGTTTAACCCTGAGGCCAGTACCCATGACTGGCATTCAAGGCACAGTATTCTAATCATCAAAACAGATAATCAGCCCTTTTTAATTGATAGTCTGCGCCTTTGGTTGACCAGGCAGGAGCTTAATAGTCACCTGTTTTTTCATGCCCATTTTAATGGCAAAACAGAGGATCAACTGCTGGTATTTGTTGAAATTGACCGTCAGTCTGAAGCACAGCTCCAATATCTGCTTAAAGAGCTTGAATCCTTACTGGCCTCCGTACAGCAGGTAGTACAGGATTTTGAGCCCATGAAGCAAGCCTTGATTGACTTTGGCTTGCAGAGCCAACAAGGAGCAAAGCTGATTTCTTGGCTGCTTGATAACCATATGACCCTGCTTTCGTTAGACTTTTATCAGCAGCAAGGATCAGAGTGGCAAGTCTTGCGCTCTCTAGGTGAGCAACAGAGTTTAACAACAACTCAGCAGCAATTACGGCTGAGTTTATTGGCAAAAGAGCAGGTCTTTGCTAAGGATGTGGTGCGTTCGCGGGTTCATCGCCCATCATGGCCTGACCTCATTTTGTTGCGTTCCGATGATGGTAAACAGGCTCTGGTCCTGCGAGGCCTTTACACCTCCAGTGTGTATCAGGGGGCTGCGCAAAGCATGCCGCTTTTAGCCCCTGCACTTGACCAGGTTATGCAACTGAGCAAACTGCCTAGCACAAGCCATTACTACAAAGAGTTGTGGCAAACCTTAGTTTCTTTGCCCCTGGATGAACTATTACTTTCTGAGCCGCTTCGTTTATTAGACATGGCTTTGTCGATGGTGCAACTGCAGGAGCGTCGTCAAATTCGACTGTATTTACGCCAAGATCCTCAGGCCTTGTTTGCCAGTTTGATCATACTGGTACCTCGTGACCTGTATGACACTCGCTTAAGAAAGCAATTTTTAGCCTTGCTTGCGCAGTATTTACCCTATGAAGATCACGATTTTGAGACTCGCTTTAGCGAGTCAATTTTAGCTAGAGCATATTTTGTACTGCGTTTACAGCCCAATCAAGCCAAGAGCCTTGATTTACCAGCCATTGAATATCGTTTGCGGTTGTTGGCTAAACCCTGGCTAGAAGACTTCCAGCAGGCCTTATTGGAAAGTCAGGGTGACCAACAAGGTCAAGAGTGGTTTTTACAATACCAGCATGCTTTTCCCTTTGCTTATCGTGAATACTTTTCAGCACAGGTGGCAGTGGCCGATATCATTGCTCTAAAAGAACTCAAACAGGGTTCTTTGTTGGTACGATTTTATGACGTCGATGACAGCAGTCATGATTTGAAGATGAAGCTCTTCAGCAGTCAGCAGCTGGCATTATCCGATTTAATTCCGGTACTGGAAAACTTTGGTTTGCGAGTGCTGGACGAATACCCTTATGAAGTGCGTGCGGAGCATTGTCCAACCGCTTGGATTTATGATCTTAATATTAGTGCTCTGGATTTGTCCGGTTTAGCGCTTAAAAAGGCAGGGCCGGAGTTTGTGCAGGCCCTGAATGCCACCTGGTATAATCTGGCCGACAACGATGGGTTTAATCGTTTGCTCCTGCCTTTGGCTCTTAACTGGCGTCAGGTTCATTTGCTACGCACCCTTGCTAAGTATCTTAAGCAGTTGCGTTTCGGTTTGTCCGAGCAATACATTTCTGAAGCGCTACGTCAGCATGGGCAAACATCCTTACTGTTATTGCAATTGTTTGCTGAGCGTTTCGACCCTGCAAAACTTGAGTCTTCCACTGACGAGTCAGTCAATGCCATTTTAACCGAGTTAGAGGATTCGTATCAGCAAGTTAGTTCTTTAACTGATGATCGCCTGCTTCGGCAATACCAAGCCATCATTATGGTCACAGTACGCACTAACTATTACCAATACCTTGGCTCAGGGCCTGAGCTGCCGCTGTTGAGCTTAAAAATTCAGCCTGCCCAGATTCCAGCTGCACCTAAGCCACATCCAAAGTTTGAGATCTTTGTTTATTCGCCAAGGGTCGAGGGGGTGCACTTCCGCTTTGGTATGGTTGCCAGAGGCGGCTTGCGCTGGAGTGACCGTTTTGAAGACTACCGCACCGAGGTCTTGGGATTGGTAAAGGCGCAGCAAGTAAAAAACTCTGTCATTGTTCCTGTTGGCGCTAAGGGAGGATTTGTTGCCAAGCATTGCCCACAGTTGCACGACCGACAGCAGCAACTGCAAGAGGCGCAGGATTGTTATCGCTTGTTTATCTCCGGGTTACTCTGTTTAACGGATAATTTGCAAGATCAACAGTTGCTTTCGCCGCCCCACTGTCGGATTCAAGATCAGGCTGACCCCTATCTTGTCGTTGCGGCCGATAAGGGCACAGCCACCTTCTCCGATCTGGCCAATGCCGTGGCCGCGGACTTTAATTTTTGGCTAGGGGATGCCTTTGCCTCAGGTGGCAGCCAAGGGTATGACCACAAGAAGATGGGCATCACTGCACGTGGTGCATGGCGAAGTGTACAGCATCACTTCCAATCCCTTGGCCTTGATGTGCAGCAGCAACCCATTCGTGTGGTCGGCATCGGCGATATGGCTGGTGATGTATTTGGTAATGGCCTGCTGTTATCAAAGCAAATCAAGTTAGTGGCTGCCTTTAACCATCAACATATCTTCATTGACCCAGACCCAGATCCTGAGCTTAGTTTTCATGAGCGCCAGAGACTGTTTTTGCTGCCTCGTTCCAGCTGGGAAGACTACAATCAAACCCTGATTTCCACGGGTGGCGGTATATACTCACGCAGCAGTAAGTCGATCAAGCTTTCAAAATCTGCTGCTGCCTTGCTCACCTTGCAGCCTGATCAGGCCTATACCGCAAATGAGATTCTCAGTGCTATTTTACGAGCTAAAGTCGACCTACTTTGGAACGGTGGTATTGGCACCTATGTTAAAGCCAGTAGCGAGCAACACCAAGACGTGGGTGATAAAGCCAATGACGGTCTGCGCATCAATGCTCAACAGCTTGGTGCGCGGGTGATAGGTGAGGGTGGTAATCTAGGTCTTACTCAGTTGGCAAGGGTTGAGTACTGCTTGCAGGGTGGGAGATGTTTTACAGACTTTATTGACAATGCCGCAGGGGTTGATTGTTCTGACCATGAAGTCAATGTCAAAATCCTGCTTGACCAAGTACAGCGTCAAGGTGACCTTACTGCCAAGCAGCGTAACCAATTACTGCTGTCCATGACTGAGGATATTGCAGATTTAGTACTAGAGAGTAATTACTTACAGGCCAGGATCATTAGTCTTAGCCGTGTTGAGTCGGCCACTAAATTTGATGAGTATCATCGTCTATTACTCAAACTGGAAAATCGTGGCCGTTTATCGCGCCAGCTTGATAGTCTCCCCGATGATCATGAGCTGAATCAACGTCAGCAGCAATACAGCGGTTTCACGGCTCCTGAAGTTGCCCTGTTGTTGTCTCTGGTTAAGGGTGAGCTGAAGGAGCAATTCATTGCCCTTAAATTGTCGCGTGAACCACAGTTATTGCGCTATGCCAAACATGCCTTTCCGGCGCGCATCGGTCAAGGCTATCAGGCAGCCATTGCTAGCCACCCTCTAATTGACGAATTGGTGGCTACGGAGTTAGCTAATGAGCTTGTGAATCTGGGCGGGTTAACCCTGGTAGAAAGGCTGTTATTGTCTACGGGATGTAACCTAGAAGAGTCAGTATTGGCCTATGTAGCCTGTGAGCAAATAGTGCAGCTTCGTCAACACTGGTACGCCATTGCTGAACTGGACCATAAGGTTGATTTTCAAGTGCAGACAGAGATGGGGCTGCAGCTATTGCGCTGGTTGCGTCATAGTTGTCGTTGGTATCTGCGTCGCCATCGACTGCACCTTAGCGATGATAAATGGATCTCACTTTATCGTCAGGGCTTAGAGCAACTGTTAGTGTTACTGCCATCCTATATGCCCCGATACCCACAGTGGCAAAGCCGCTTTGACCAATGGCAAGCACAGGCTGTGCCTGAGCCCCTGTGCTTGACCCTGGCCAGTGTCGACTATTTTGTAAATGGCTTGGATATGATTAGCCTTAGTGAGCAAAGTGGCGCGCCTCTGTCTAAGGTGGTGCAGCTCTATCATCAGATTGATAAAGAGCTGTCGTTGTCTTTACTCCGTCAGTTAATGAATCAATTGCAGGTGGACAGTCAGTGGCAGATGCTTGCGCGTGAAAGCATGCGTGACGATTTACAGCGTTTGCATAGCCAATTTACTTTAGCTTTGTTGGAACAGGGTTACGCTACCCAAAACAAAGCTCAGGATGAAACGCAACAGACCCATAGCAGTCTATTGGACAACAACGAGTCAGCGCCCTTGGTGAGTTGGCAATCCCTACTGCAAGAAATAGAACAGAGCACTTCTTTGGAATTAGCCCTCTTCAGTGTAGCATTGCGCCAATTATCCGAGTTGGTGGCCCTGTATGAGTCCTGAAGCTGAGCTCTATTATTTTGATGTTAGGCTGAACATTGCGCCAGACGAATGGCTGGTGCTCTATCGCGGTGAGGTTGACGCCATCATTGCCACTGCCGATAACGGTAAGAGGGTACGATTCCCTGCCAATGTCATGCAGCCCTATGTGTTGCACCAAGGCCTAATTGGCCATTTCCGCTTATTTTTTAATGAGCAAATGCGCTATGTCGAGGTGCAGCGTTTGGCCTGAGGTCAATCCGGTCCTTGATTCATGTCAGTATCGACCTTAGCTGACCAGTGCTCCTGTTATATTGGAAGTGGCTAACAGTTGCTCCAGCCCTATACCCTCCGGGTGGATGCTAATATACTAGGACAAATTTTGGAGGTTTGCCTATGTACTCACTTGCACGATCCCTGCTGTTTAAACTCTCTGCCGAAACGGCCCATGACCTAAGCATCGATGGGTTAGCCATGGCCGAGCGCTTGAAAATCCTGCCTTTGGTGTACAAGCCTCTGGATCAACAGCCAGTGGAGCTCATGGGTTTGACCTTTGCCAACAGCATTGGCCTGGCCGCAGGGTTGGACAAAAATGGCGATGCCATTGATGCCCTTGGCCGTATGGGTTTTGGTCATCTGGAGTTGGGTACCGTGACCCCTAGGCCACAAGCAGGTAACCCCAAGCCTCGGCTGTTCCGCTTGATTGAAGATCAGGCCATCATCAACCGAATGGGCTTCAACAACAAGGGCGTGGACTATTTGGTCGAGCGCGTGCGCGCCGCCGAGTTTGCTGGTGTCATCGGCATCAACATTGGCAAGAACAAAGACACCCCTGATGACCAAGCCCTGGCCGATTATCAGTATTGCATGGACAAAGCATGGGAAGTGGCGGATTACATCACCATTAACCTGTCGTCACCCAACACCCCAGGCCTGCGTGATTTGCAGTTTGGCGAGCCGCTTAAAGTGTTGTTGCAGGGCATCGATGATCGTCGTCGCCAGTTGCAAGCCCAGCATGACAAAGTGGTGCCCATTGCCGTTAAGCTGGCGCCTGACATGAGCGACCAAGACCTAGAGCAGGTGGTGGAGCAGCTGATTGCTCATGGCATGGACGGTATCATTGCCACCAACACCACCGTGAGCCGCGAGCCAGTGGCCGGGAATCCCTTGGCCGAGCAGGCCGGTGGCCTAAGTGGTGCGCCACTCTTGGCTCTGGCCAATGATAAGCTGGAAGTGATCGTCAAGGCTGCCAATGGCCGTTTGCCGGTCATTGCCGTGGGCGGGGTCACCAAGGCAGAGGACGCTCTGGAAAAGCTACGCCTGGGTGCCAATCTTGTGCAAATCTACAGCGGCTTTATTTATCAAGGGCCGGAGTTAATCAAGCAAGCGGTGCAGGCCACGAATGGCTTTGTTGCCAAGAGTGCGGCGAGCAGCTGATCCTGGCTATACCCAGCCTAGAGTTTTTCTTTAACAAGGGCTTGGGTGAGGCGCTGGTGAGCGGAAGGAAAGAGCTTGCTACAGCCGAGATTTGAAACTGACCCTAGTCTCTAGGGTCAGGCCGGGTGAATTAGTGTTGATGGTGGATAATAACGCGGTTAACGCTGGCCAATGAGCTGGCCGACATGGGTTTCATGCCGCCCCAATAATCGTCACGACCCTGACGCCAGCCATTAAGCCATTCTTGATGGCTGGGGCCAGTTTCGGTTGGGCAAAGACTTTTTGACTTGCCGGCTAAACCAATTTGGTAGCCGCGCTCGAAGGCACGTTCAATTGGATCGCGTTTTTGTCTCTTCATAGATCAATCACCTCGTTGTGAGTGTTTATTGCAATGATCCTCATTGATTGTTGCTGATCAATGCCTTTACAGTTTTGGCAGCAATTAGGTGATTGGTCGACTATTTATTTGGCATAAAAGGTTATTTTTTAATCACAAAGTGTGATAATAAGCGGCAGGCTGCGCTAACTTGCTTATATTTATGACTTTTTTATGTCATTGGTGGTGGCTCGGACTAGGCGTCTAAGAGTTTTTAGCGCTAGTAATACTATTTTTAGAGTGATTTGGTATATGAATAACTATTTGGCTTGGGTTGTGGGTGCGGAATTCATTGACGACCTTGTGCGCCAAGAAATCGATCAGGCAGGCCTAAGCGTGCTGCAACAAAAGGGTTCCGTGGTCCAGGTGGAGGGCAATTTAGCGCAGCTCTATCATTTGTTGCTTTGGAGCCGTGTCGCCAGCACCCTCATTTTGCAACTGCAACAAAGCCGCATTACACATCTGGACCAGCTGTATGACCTTTGCCGGCAGGTGCCTTGGCACGAGCACATGCGCCCCAATTGCAGCTTTAAGGTGCGCTTCAGTGGCCAGTTGGCTGGCTTGGACGATGCCCGCTTTGCCACCTTGCGGGTAAAGGATGCCATTGCTGATCATTTTCGTGATCGTTCCGGTGAGCGCCCATCGGTAGTCAAGGACGCGCCCGACATTCTGATCGATGCCCGAGTGCGGGGTGAGCATCTTTACTTTGGTCTCGACATGGCCGGAGAAGGTTTGCACCGCCGTGGCTATCGAATTTCCGGTGGCCCCGCGCCCTTGAAAGAAACCCTTGCCGCTGCCTTACTGCTGCGTGCCCAATGGCCAAGCTTGGCGGCCGAAGGCTGGTCACTGATGGACCCTTTCTGTGGTTCCGGTACCCTGCTGACCGAAGCGGCCCTGATGGCCACCGACAGCGCCCCAGGATTGTTTCGTCATTACTGGGGCATCAATGCCTGGTTGCAGCACGATGTGGACCTGTGGGCCGATTTGCAACAGCAAGCCAGAGCCAGACGCGAGCAAGGCATGCAGCAGTTGCCAAAACTGTATGGCCGTGACCAGAATCTGGGTGCGGTGATCGCCAGCAAAAGGCATCTGCAAGCCATTGGTATCAAAGAGCCCATGCTAGAGCAGGGCGAAGTGGCCGACTGGCAGCAGCCCATGCTTGCGCCTTGCTTGGTAGTGACCAATCCGCCCTATGGTGAGCGTTTGGGTCAGCAGCCAGAGCTGGTGCCTGTGTATCAGCAGTTGGGTGAGGCGGCACATCGTCAAGCTGCAGATGGCCGCTTGGTGGTGCTCAGCTCCGATTTGCAATTGCTCAAGCAAATTCCCTGTGCACCGGGCAAACAACACCGCCTGCGTAACGGCGCGCTTGAGGTCTTGTTGCAGCATTACGATCTAAGCAAAGCCTTGCGAACCCCTAGTCATGCACCTGTTGGCGCTGAAGACTTTGCCAATCGCCTGCGTAAGAACTGGCAAAAAGGGCAGAAAGACGCTAAGCGCGTGCCGACCACGGCCTGGCGGGTGTATGATGCCGACTTACCCGACTATGCTCTGGCGGTGGACTATTACGCAGGTCAGGTGCATGTGCAGGAATACGCGGCCCCAAAGAGCATTGACCCCATCAAGGCCGAGCAGCGCTTCAGCGCGGCGGTGAATCGCATTGCCGAAGTATTGCAATTGCGCGCCGATGACATTCACATCAAAAGACGCCAGCGGCAAAAGGGCAAAGAGCAGTATCAGCGCCAAGACGACAAGCGCGTGGAAGTGCTGGTGCAAGAAGGTCCGGTGCAGATCATCTGCAACCTCAGTGATTACCTGGATACCGGCTTGTTTTTGGATCATCGCAGCACTCGGCTGTGGATGGCCAAACAGCGACCAAAAACCTTTTTGAACCTCTTTGCCTACACCGCCACCGCCAGTTTGCACGCCGCCTTTGCCGGTGCGCGCACCACCAGTGTGGATCTCTCGGCTACCTACCTGCAATGGGCAAAACGCAACTTCCACCTTAATCAACTGCCACTCGAAGCCCATGAGTTCATTCAGGCCGATGTGCTGCAATGGTTGATGGAGTTGCCACTCAGCGAGCGTTTTGATCTGATATTTCTGGATCCGCCTACCTTTTCCAATTCCAAGCGTATGGAGGAGGTGTTCGATGTGCAGCGCGATCATGCTCAGCTAGTCGATAAGGCCATGCGCCATTTATTGCCGGGCGGGCGCTTGGTGTTCAGCAACAACTATCGGCGCTTTAAGCTGGCGCCGGAGTTGGAAGAACGCTATCAGGTGCATTTTATGGCGGATAAGAGCAAGGATTTTGACTTCAAGCGCAATCCAAAAATCCACCAGTGCTGGCATTTGTTGGCTAAGTAGGGGCTAATATCTCTTGCTCTGTCATCCTGCGCACCTTACTTAGTCATCCTGCGCGTAGTCGCAGGATCTAATGCACCATTGACTGCAAGCGAAACCTCACGCCAGCCCGTTGCATTCGTGCGGGCTAGTGGCGGCGAATCACCCCGACGCACACACCCTCAATGACAAAGTCTTGCCCGGGTTTAATCTCAATTGGGCTAAGCTCGGCGTTTTCCGGTAGCAGCAGAATCTGCTTGCCCTGTTGCTGTAAGCGCTTCACCGTGACCTCATCGTCTAGCCGTGCAATAACGATGTCCCCTGAACGGGCTTTGCTGGTGCGGTGCACGGCGATCATGTCGTCTTCCAGTATGCCTGCGTCCTTCATGCTTAAACCCTGGACGCGCAGAAGATAATGCGCAGCAGGGGAAAAGAGGCTGGGTGGGATCTGCAAGCGTTGATCAATGTGCTGCTCACTGAAGATGGGCCCACCAGCAGCCACTCGGCCAAGGACGGGTAAGTCGTTCGCCTGACCGTTGAGTTCGTCATTGCTGGCTTGGGGATGAGCCTGATAGCTTACTGGTGTTTCTTCGGCAACCTGCCAGTTGAGGCGAATGCCGCGTGAGGCATTGGCGATGATGTCAATGGCGCCCTTCTTTTCCAGGGCTCGTAAATGCGCTTCGGCGGCATTGGCCGACTTAAAACCAAAGTGCTGGGCGATTTCAGCCCGAGTAGGGGGGTAGCCATGTTGTTCTTGATGCTGGCGAATCCAGTCGAGAATTTGCTGTTGCCGCGTGGTGAGCTTCATAGTGGCCCCTAAGTGGTTATATAATCACTGAAATTATATACACTATTTTACAGCTTGGCAAAAAAATAGGGCTTGCGCCCCATTTATTTGTAGATGTACTTGTCTAACAATGACTGGCAGTTATGAACCGACAGCTAAAACCCCTAGCCAAAACGGTTAGGCAAAACGGTTAGGCAAAACCTTGATCAGCTTTTCGTGCATGGAGCGCAACAGTTGCTCAGTGGTGGCCCAATCGATGCAGGCATCGGTCACCGACACACCATACTGCAACTGACTCAGATCCGCAGGGATGTTTTGGTTACCAAAGCCAATGTTGCTTTCGATCATTAGGCCAACGATGGACTGGTTGCCCTCCAAAATTTGGTTGGCCACATTTTCAGCCACCAGGGGCTGCAGGCTGGCGTCTTTGTTGGAGTTGGCGTGCGAGCAATCGACCATGATGTTAGGCACCAGGCCGGCTTTTTGCAGTTCTTTTTCGCAGATGGAGACCGAAACCGAATCGTAATTAGGCTTACCGTTACCGCCGCGCAACACCACATGGCCATAGGGGTTACCTGCGGTGGTGACTACGCTCACTTGACCATTTTGATCAATGCCCAAGAAGCGATGCCCATGGCTGGTGGACTGCAGAGCGTTGATTGCCACGCCCAGGCTGCCGTCGGTGCCGTTTTTGAAGCCCACAGGTGAGGATAGGCCCGAGGCCATTTCGCGGTGGGTTTGTGACTCAGTGGTGCGCGCACCAATGGCTGACCAGCTGATTAGGTCTTGCAAGTACTGAGGTGAAATTGGGTCCAAGGCCTCGGTGGCGGTTGGCATGCCCATCTCGGCGATGTCGAGCAGCAACTGGCGACCAATGTGCAGGCCATCTTGAATTTTGAACGAATCATTGAGGTAAGGATCGTTGATCAAGCCCTTCCAGCCCACGGTGGTGCGTGGTTTTTCAAAGTACACGCGCATGATGATTTGCATGCTGTCTTTGACTTCGTCGGCTAGTTTTAACAAACGCTGAGCATAGTCTTTGGCAGCGTCAACATCATGGATGGAGCAGGGGCCAATGACCACAAAAATGCGGTTGTCTTTGCGATCAAGAATGCCCTTGACCGCCTGACGGCCCTTTTCGATGGTTTGGCTGGCTTTTTCGGTCAGAGGGATGTCCTGCTTGATCTGCGCAGGAGTGACCAAAACCTCGTTTGAGAGGATGTTTACATTTTCTAAAGGCTTTGACATCTTTGCTTCCAAAAATAAAGTACAGCTTGTAATTTGCATGGCAACTTACCGTAAATTTCAAGATACGGCAACTGAGTATGGGGCTTTGTGTGGCTTAATTTACATTTTTTGCCTTACTCTGGGCTGTTATTGGTTTTAGTCAGGGTAGAGCAGAGAAAACTAAACTAAACTGATGTCACAGAATTGGACATTGCCTGCACCAAGCTTGCTAGCAAGATTATCCTAGTTGTCTCTGGAGATTTGAGATTGGCCAAAAAAACACTCACCCCCTTGGAGCAGCAACAGCGTTTAACCAAGCTTAAGCGACGGCTCGGTTGGCTGCTTGGGTTTATGGCCTTTGCTCTAACACTGTTACTTCTGGCTGTATTATTTACTAGCCCAGTCATTCGTGGGTTGCAGCTGCGTTCCTTGTCGGAGCCTAGGCCTACCGAGCGTTTGTTAAGCTTGCAGCAAGGAGTGCAGATCTGTGAGCAGCATGCTCGCCGCCGCCTGGCAGACAGTGTGCAACAGATCACCTTTGACCAGCGCTCCAGTCGCTATGTTGAAAGTCTTAACCAGTATCATCTGTTCTTTGATCTACAGATGACCAACCCGAACCTGCGCCACCGTGATCCCTATGTGATCTGCTATGTGCATGCCGGTGATGGCAGCATCATGCACTATCGGGCGCGCAATATCGGTTCGGGCTTCAATTTTTTCCAGTAGTGATCATTTTTCTATACCAAGAGTGACAATGCTCACTAGTGCCATGAACGAATTTTTGGCATGCTGATTTTTTTAATTATGAGTTGAGCCATGCCCAACGCCAAGCCCTTTGCCTGGTGGCATTATCGTGCCTACCTACCCAAACAACATGTGTTGATTCTCGATTGGATGGTGCCCTACATTATCGGTTCGGTGGCAGCCATTTTTTTGTTGGGTCTGTTGTTCGATGGCACTCTGTTACTGCTTTGGTGGCAGTGGTTGCCGCTGTTGCTGGTGAGTTCAGGGCTGTTTGTGCTTTCGCTTTGGCCTAGCAAAGTTCCTGATGGCCTGTGGTTGCTGATGTTCACGCTCTTAACCAACCTGGCCATGTTGCTGCACATGACCGGCCTGGTACTGTTGCTGCTGTGTGGCATTTACTATCTGCGCCAGCAAAATACATTTTTCAACTACTGTTGGCGCCTGTTGCTCTTGGCCCTCACTCTTTGGCATGGCTACCTGCTGGACATTCCGCTGCTGGTACTGATCATTGTGGCGGTGATTGCCATTTTTAACATGGAAGGCGACGATTTTTTCTTGCGTTATCTGCGCCAGCAGATCGACAGCCTGGCGCGTAAAACCGAGGACGAAGAACTGGCCAGGGTGGCGGAGCGTGAACGCATTGCCCGTGATCTGCACGATGTGCTCAGTCAGCAGTTGGTGGCCATTAATTTAAAATCACAATTGCTTTTGCGCCAAGCGGACATGGCCGAGCCTTGGCGCGCTGAGTTGGCGCAGATACAACAATTATCGGTGAGCAGTTTGCAAGACATGCGTCGCCTCATTGCTGGCTATTACCAAGGCCAGTGGCAATTTGAATTGCACAGTGCGGAACAATTACTCAGTTCGCAGGGCATTGATTGGCGGGCTGAGATCGATATTGAGCCAGACAAAGGGCTGCGTTCGCTCTTGGCTCTGGCTTTGCGCGAGGGCATCACTAACATGCTCAAACATGCTCAGCCGCAACATGCCAGTTTGTCGCTCAGTGAACAGGGCTCCTACTGCTATTTTCGTTTACAAAACGATGGTTGCCAACGCGCCAAGCCAGAGCAGCCTTCGGGTCGCGGTCTGGAGAATCTAAGGCTGCGCCTGCAATCCTTTGCTGGTCTGTTGCAGGCCGAACAGCAGGACAGGGACTTTGTGCTGCAAATTTGGCTGCCTAAATCCATGGATCAGTTATTGTCGAGGGAGGGCGACCATGCGCCTAATGATGCTTGAAGACCAAAGCCTAATCATGGGTGCCTTGGCCAGCCTGTTGGCCTTGGAGCCTGACATAGAGGTGGTCTGTCAGTGCTCCAGTCTAGCCAAGGCCAAGGCCGCATGGCCGCAGCAGGTGGATTTGATTCTTGCTGACATTGAGTTAGGCGATGGCACAGCACTGGATTTTGCTCAATGGTTGCAACAACAGGGCGTGGTGGTGCCCATGGTGTTGCTCTCTACCTTTGCTCGGCCTGGTTATCTGGCTCGAGCCAAGGCATTGAACCTTGGCGGTTATCTGCTCAAAGACATGCCAGCTGAGCAGCTTGCGCAGCAGTTGCGACTGGTGCTGAGCGGTCAGCAATGTTTTGCTCGCCCCCTGCAGAGTCTGATGCAGCCTAATAATCCGCTTTCTGAGCGCGAACGGCAGGTGTTGATTCTGGCCGAGCAGGGCAAGAGCACGCAACAGATTGCCCTCAGTATTCACCGCTCACCGGGCTGGGTGCGTAATTGTCTGAGTTCAGCGATCCAAAAAATGCAGGCCAATAATCGCATTGAGGCGGCACTTAGGGCGCGTGATGCTGGATTTTTGTAATAAGGTCCTGTTTTCTTGATCTAAGGCTAGGCAAGTTGTTGGAGAAAGAGTAATAATAGAGTTGTTTCTAATAACTAAAAATTAGGCAGTCCATGAAATTACAACAGCTCAAGTACATCTGCGAAGTGGCCAAAAATGACCTCAATGTTTCCACCACTGCTCAGGTGCTCTATACCTCGCAGCCAGGAATCAGTAAGCAAATTCGTCTGCTGGAGGATGAGCTGGGTGTGGAGATTTTTTCTCGCTCAGGCAAGCATTTAACCCGTGTAACGCCTGTTGGCCAGCAAATCGTGCGCATGGCCGGTGAGGTTTTGGCTCAGGTAGACGCCATCAAGCGGGTAGCTCATGAATACTCCGACAACCGTAAAGGCAGCCTCAGTATTGCCACCACTCACACTCAGGCGCGTTATGCCTTGCCACCCTTGCTTGAGCAGTTCATCAAGGAATACCCCAAGGTCACTCTTAACATGCATCAGGGTTCACCAATGCAAATTGCTCAGTTGGCCGCTGATGGTGAGGTGGATCTCTGCATTGCCACCGAAGCCATTGAGCAATTCAGTGATCTGGTGATGCTGCCTTGTTATCGCTGGAACCGTTCGGTGGTGGTGCCTAAGGATCATCCCTTGGCCAAGGTCAAGCAGCTCAGTCTTGAGCAGGTGGCTGAGTACCCCTTGGTGACCTATGTGTTTGGTTTTACCGGTCGTTCGCAGCTCGATCAGGCTTTCGCTGCTAAGGGCTTAAAGCCTGAAGTGGTCTTTACTGCTGCCGATGCCGATGTGATTAAAACCTATGTGCGCTTGGGCTTGGGTGTGGGCATCATTGCCAGCATGGCCTATGAAGAGGGCCGCGACAGCGATCTGGTGCGCCTAGATGCCAGCCACTTGTTCCCGAGTTCGGTGACTCGCATTGGCATTCGTCGTGGTACTTTTATCCGTGGTTATCTGTATCGTTTCATTGAGATGTTCGCGCCGCATTTGCATCGCGCGCTCGTGGACGAAGCCATGGCGGCGCCGGTTAAGTCAGATCTCGATGCCCTGTTTAAGCATGTGCAGCTACCATTACATTGATTGCACTTAGTCAACCACAGGGTCACTCGCTGTCACCCTGCGCGCAGGATGACGCCAACCACAAAACCAGCCAGTGTCTGGGCGGGAAACGTTAGTCCCGAACAACCCAAGGAGATCCTGCGACTATGCGCAGGATGACTTGGGCTATATCCTACGACTGCACGCAGGATTACCTGTGCTTGCTAAGGACCTAGCCTTGGGCGATAACATTGCCCGAATGCAGACCGCATTCTTTTTGTGTGCCTTCTTCCCACCACCAGCGGCCTTCGCGTTCGTGCTGGTTGGGCAGCACCGCACGAGTGCAGGGTTGGCAACCGATGCTGATGAAGCCTTGCTGATGCAGCGGGTTAAAGGGCACATCGAACATACGAATGTATTGCCATACATCAGCGCTGCTCCAGTTGGCCAGCGGGTTGTACTTGACCAAGGGGCCGTTGCGGCCAGTAAAGGCTGAGTCCTGTTCGATGATGGCCACCTGCGAGCGGGTCGAGGGGCTTTGGTCCTTGCGTTGGCCGGTGATCCAAGCGTCCAGTTCGCTCAGTTTGCGCCTCAAGGGCTCGATCTTGCGCACCGAGCAGCATTCCTTATGCCCGTCCTGATAAAAGCTGAATAAACCCTTTTCGCGCACCAATTGCTCCACGGCCTGATGCTGGGGGTAGAGCACATGAATGTCGATCTGATAGTGCTGGCGCACCTGGTCTATGAAGGCCAGGGTTTCAGGGTGCAGACGGCCAGTGTCAAGGCTAAAGACCTGCAGTTGGCTTTTGTCTGTCACCACCTTCAAAGCCAGGTCAATCAGCACCACATCTTCAGCACCGCTGAATGAGATGGCAATGGCCTGATGGTCGCTGAGCGCCTGTTTAAGAATGGCCTTGGGGTGGCTGCTTTGCCATTCTTGGTTTTGTTGTTCAATTGCTGTGCTATGCATGTTCTTCTCCTCAATTGCGGCCAAGGTATCAGCCTGCAATGGGATTGTGAAATACTAAATTTGTCTAATTTTAGAGACGGATAATTGCAGCTCAAGCAAAAGCAGGCTAGAGTTGCCGCCAATGATAACAACTCGCTGAGGAGAATGGTCGTGGAATTAGCATGCTTAGATCTGGAAGGGGTATTGGTACCTGAGATTTGGATCAAATTTGCCGAAAAGACCGGAATTGAAGAACTCAAGGCCACCACCCGTGACATTCCTGATTACGACGTGCTGATGAAGCAGCGTTTGGCCATTCTGGACCAGCACGGTCTGGGTTTGAAAGAAATCCAAGAAGTCATTGCCACTCTTGAGCCCTTGCCGGGCGCAGTGGAGTTTGTTAACTGGCTGCGTGAGCGCTTTCAAGTGGTGATCCTGTCGGACACCTTCTATGAGTTTGCTGCGCCCCTGATGAAGCAACTGGGCTACCCAACCCTGCTGTGCCACAAACTGGCCGTGGACGACAATGGCCGAGTGACCGACTACATTCTGCGTCAAAAAGACCCAAAGCGTCAGTCGATCAAAGCCTTTCACAGCCTGAACTACCGTTGCATTGCTGCTGGTGATTCTTACAACGACACCACCATGCTGGCTGAGGCCGAAGCTGGTATTCTGTTCCATGCGCCTGACAATGTGATTGCAGAGTTTCCGCAGTTCCCTGCGGTGCATAGCTTTGATGAGCTAAAGCAAGAGTTTATCAAGGCCAGCAATCGCCCTTTGACGCTCTGAGCACTGTGATTTGTCTGAGCATTGTGATTTGATTGTCTAGGCAGAGTTACGCCTAGCTTGGCGCCGTATTAATCTGATTAATGCGGCGTTTTTATTATCAATTGCATACCTGCATCCAATTTGAGTACTGCATGAGTCATTCCAGTCGACAGGGTGTGTACGCCATACATGCTGCCGCCCTGATTCTGTCCTTCACTGGCTATTTTGCCAGTACCATTAATTTGCCTGCGCTTGACATAATTTTTTGGCGCTGCCTCTTTGCTGCTGGCTTGATCTTTGTGCTCTTGCATCGGCCTAAGCACTGGCTGGCGGTCAAGGGGCAGTGGGGCTGGTTAGGGCTTTGTGGCCTGCTGACCGGCATTCATTGGGTGACTTACTTCCAAGCCATGCAGTGGGCAGGCTGGGGGCTGGGTACTTTGGCGCTCTTTACCTTTCCAGTGATGACGGCGATGCTCGAACCCTGGATCAAACAGCAGGGTCGCCTTGCCGGCAAAGATTGGCTGCTGGTGCTGCTCTGCTTTGCTGGGGTGCTGATGCTGCTGCCTTGGCATCTGGGTTGGCAGGGTGCGGCGCAATCGCAGGTCTTTTGGGGGCTGCTGAGCGGCTTGCTTTCCGCATTGGTGTGGTCGGTGCGCAATATTTTGGTCGGCAAGCACCTAACGGGCATTAACAGCTTTACCTCCGTGGCTTGGCAAATGTGGGTTGCAATGCTGCTATTGTTGCCCTTCATCAGCCAGAGCCCGGCCAGTATCGCGCTCGTGGATTGGGGTTTAATGCTGCTGTTGGCAGCAGTGGTGACGGCCTTACCGCATGCGCTGATCCTCACCGCCTTGGCGCGCATTCCTGCCACCACGGCGGGTATGATCAGCTGCATTCAGCCCGCCTATGCCATCACCTGGGGCTGGCTGCTGCTGGGGCAGTCGATGTCGTTGCTAAGCCTGATGGGGGCGGGCTGCATTGTGCTGGCGGCCTTTTACGAGAGTCAAAGGCGGATGCGTGCCTAGCGCCGCCGATTCGTCCGGCTGCTCAGTTCATTGCTCGGGCAATGCCCGATAATGCCAGGATATAAGTCAGAGCGGATCAGCCCTGAAGGGCCTGAATGAATCTGGCCACCTTGAGTTGGCTTTCTTGATATTCGCCCTCGGCCGTGGAGCCTAGGGTCACTCCACCGCCCGTGCCAAGGCGGCACTCTTGCTGCCAGACTTCCAATGTGCGGATCAGAATGCTGCTGTCGAGCCGATTGAGGCTGTCCCAATAAAACAGGCTACCACAATAATGACCACGGCTGCTGAGTTCCAATTGATCAATGATCTGCATGGCGCGTCTTTTAGGCGCACCGGTGATGGAACCGCCTGGTGAGCAGCTGATCAGGGCTTGCAAGGGAGTGATTTCGGGTCGCAGCTGGGCGCGGATGGCGCTGACCAGATGGTGCACATTGGCGTAGCTTTCCACGACAAAGAGCTCCGGCACCTCAACCGTGCCAGCCAGAGCCAGTTTGCCTAGGTCATTGCGCAGTAGGTCCACGATCATGACATTTTCCGCCTGATCCTTGCTGCTGTTGGCCAGTTGTTGTTGCAGGGCACGGTCTTGCTCTGGGGTTTGGCCACGGGGCACAGTGCCCTTGATTGGCCGGCTCTCAATGCGGCCTTGATCGATGGCGATGAAGCGTTCCGGCGACATGCTGATCAGGCTTAGATCCTGCTGTTGCCACAGGGCCGCAAAGGGGCCTGCTACCTGTTGCCGCCCAAGGCGAAAGGCGCTATAAGGGCAGCCATGCCACCGCCCCTGATAACGGTAGGTCAGGTTGATCTGGTAACAGTCACCGGCGCGCAAATACTGCTGCACCCCTTGGTAGGCTTGATCGTACTGCTGTTGATTGATTTCGGGCGTCAGCGCCAATTGTACGCTTTGAATTGAGCTGGGCGGCTGGCCCAACAGCTCTTGCACCCGCTGCAGCAGAGCAGGGTCTTGGTGCCATAGGTAGCCCTGTTGCTGCTGATGATCCATGACCAACAGCGCACCAAAGCTGGCCAGATCCAACAAGGGTGCTTGCTGGCTATGTTCTGAGGTCAGGCCTTGCAGTCTTAGCCCTAGATCGTAACTTAGGGCACCCGCAAGACCAGGTCTTGGTAATTCCGGTGCCAGCTCAACAGGGTCGGGCCAGGGTTCGGGTGCCAGCTTGGCTAACCAATCTTCAATGCCTTGAGCCACAGGCTGCCAGGTTTGACCCGCGTCTTGCTGCCACAGCTGGCCATCACTGCTGATGCGCCAAGCCTTAAGGGCAGCAAAAAACAGCAGATCAAAGCGCCGCGCCGGACCAAGGGCATTGGGTTGGTTGCTGTCGAGGAGCAGCAAGGGCTGGCCAAAGTGGGCGGCAAAGTGCGCCAACCAAGGGCTAAGGTCGCTTTGATAGGCTAGTTTAGTTAGCATCTGTCCTCAGGATTCATCTAGGGTTAGGCCGGTGTTCATGGTCTTGGGTCGGCTAGTGTAGGCAGGCCAGCTGGCCGTGGCAAGCCAGACCAGCGCACCAGGGATAAACCAAGGCTGATCACCAGTAAACTGGCCCCTACATCGGCTAACACCGCCATCCACAGTTGACCCAAGCCCATAAGAGTTAGGAGCACAAAGAGCAGCTTGATGCCAAGCGCTAAGGCGATGTTGAGCCGAACCAAGGTCAGGGTACGCTTGCTGAGTGCCAGCAGCTCACAGAATTGCCAGAGCGAGTCCTGCATCAGGTTGATGTCGGCGCTGCTGCGTGCCAAATCGCTCCCTAGCTGGCCCATGGCGACACTGACGTCTGCCTGAGCCAGAGCAGGGGCGTCGTTAATGCCATCGCCCATCATGATGACCCTGTGATCCTGTTGCTGCAATTCACTAATGCGCCTGTGTTTGTCCTCAGGTTGGCAATGCCCTTGCCAGCTGCTGAGCTGCAACCGGTCGGCCACTGATTTGACCGCTTGAGGGTGGTCGCCACTAAGGATATGGCAGCTAATGCCCTGTTGTTGCAGCCAAGCCAGACTTGCACCAGCGCACAGTCGCTGGGATGAGTTGGCCATTGCTGAGCCTAGCCTAGCCTAGCCATGCCATGCCATGCTAGGCTTACTGGCCAGAAGGCTACTTAGCCATTCGCCCAAAGCGCCAGCTGCGTAACCCCTTGATGAGGGTGCTAGGGCCCAGTAAGGCCAGAGCCGAGAGCGCCATCAGCAGGCTGGCTAGTTCTAGGTTGAGGCGGGTAGTTAGACCCTGAACAAAATAATGCAAGAGTTCGCTGCCTAGGGCTAACAGCAGGGCTAGGATCAAACGACTCAATTGCCTTTGCTGCCAAGCCTGCATGAGCTTTGAGCTTTGCTGGCGCCAAGTTGAGACCAGTGCATCTTTGGCCTGATGGTGGGCTGCGGGTTGCATGGCTTCTGGCTGTAAGGGGGCAGGCTCTATGGCTGATGACTGTGCAGCAGCGCTACTGGAT
>SKIB01000112.1 GCA_007116635.1 Saccharospirillaceae bacterium | reverse complement strand
AGACTACATCTGTTTAAATCGATCCGCCAGCCTACGGCTAATGGGTATTTCTTGCTGCCAACCCGCCAGGGTGAGCCAACTGTGGCCAAGAAAGTCTCGACGCACCTTGCGCACCAAGGCGGCACGCACCATAGTGTGGCGATGCACACGCCAAAACTTGTTTGGGTCTAGCTCTTGTTCTAATTGTTTGAGCGAGCGGCGCAGCAGAAACTCGCCTTGCTCAGTCACCAGAGTGGTGTACTTGTCTTCCGCTCGAAAAAACATGACCTGGTCCACCGACAGCACATGGACACTGTCGCCCTTGGCGGCATTGATCCATTGCAAATAGCCAGCCGAGCCCGGTTGTTGTAGCAACTGCTGCAGACGCTGCCAATCCACCTGCTCGGGTGTATTACTTTGTGAACGCTGCAACAAACGCTGCTGAATACGATCAATGCTTTGCTGCAACCTTTTCTCATCCACGGGCTTGAGCAAGTAATCCAGCGCTTGACGCTCAAAGGCTTCCACCGCGTACTGATCATAGGCAGTCAAAAAAACCAACTCGGATTGCTGTAGTACCCCTAACTGCTGCAACTCGGCAGCTGCCTCAAGACCCGTTCTGCCAGGCATACGGATATCAAAAAACAGCACCTCTGGCTGATGCTGCTGCACCAGTTGCACGGCTTCAACGCCGTTAGACGCCATGGCCACCACCTCAAGCTCTGGCCAGTATTCTGCTAACAGCTCTCGTAAATGCAGGCGTAATACCGGCTCATCATCAGCAATCAGGGCATGTACTGCAAGGGTCACTCGGCCTCCTTTATGGACTCAGGCAAATAAATAATCGCGGTAAAACCATGAGCTTGAGGCTGGAGCACCAGCTGTGCTGCACCTCGGTAGAGGGATTGCAAACGTTGTTCAATATTCGCCAAAGCGATGCCCTGCCCCTTGGTGCTGAGGTTGGATTCAGCCCCAAGACCATTGTCCTTAACCTCCAACACCACCTGCTGCTGTTGGCGATAAAATCTTAGCTGCAATTCGCCACCCTCCGGTTTAGGCTCAAGGCCATGTTTAAGGGCATTTTCAATCAGAGGCTGGAGCAAAAAAGGGGGTAAGGCTTGCTGCTCTAGACCTGGTTCAAGCTCAATCTGGTAACTTAGGCGGTCAGCCATGCGTATTTGCTGAATGGCCAGATAGCTGCGGATCAAGCTGAGTTCTTCCGCCAGAGTGGTAAAGCTTTTGCGTACCTGATGCAAATTTGCCCTAAGTAACTGGGTGAGAGCCGCCAACATCTCTTTGGCCTCCTTAGGTCTATGATCAACCAATACCTGAATGTTGGCCAGGGTATTAAACAAAAAGTGCGGCTCGATTTGACTTTGCAGAGTTTGCAACTGGCTTTGAACCATGGCCCGCTCTTGCTCGGCCTGATCGCGAGCTTGCTCACTGAGTTGAGCGCGCAACACCTGCATACGGTTGCGACTGTAAAAATAATACAGGCAGATCACCGAGATGGCTGCAGACAAAAATAAATTGCTCGGTAGTGTGCTGATGTTGCCACCAATAACGCCAAAGGGTGAATAAATTATCCAGTACAGACTGAGACTGCCAAGCACCAAGCCTGCCAATAAGGACAGGGCAACCGATAGCTGTGGACTCATTTGCGGCCAAAAGTAGTCAAGCAGTAGACTGGTGAAAAGAATGGGTAAGCCGTATCCCAGGGCAATGCCAAAGTTCAACCACAGACCAGATCCATTTTGCAATTGTACCAGCAGGGCCACGAACCAGCAGAGCAACAGAGTTTGCATACTGGGCCAAAACGCGACCCTAGCAAGGTTATTAAGACGATGACTGAGCATATTACCCCCTGTAATTTCATTCCAGCCTAACCCTTTTTTCTGACTGCTGCTAGCCACGCGATCAAGGGTTATGGACTGGAATAAAAGGGTATAGTGCCCGTTAACTGGTTTTTGCGAAGGTAGCCATGCTCTGTTTGAGCTGCTGCATCATGTCAGTGATTTGCCGACTTCGCTCCTGATGTTCATGGCTTTGTTCGTCCAAACCACCCAGGGATTGATCCACGGTCTGCAGATGGTCAGTCATGGCATGTGTCAGGGCATTTTGCTGCTCACCTACCTTTAGCAACTGTTCACTGACATGGGTTAACTGCGCAAGAGCCTCGCCTAGAGCGATGAATTTTTGCTCGGCCTGCTGGTTTTTTACCTGACCGGTATTCACCTGCTCCACACTTTGCTGCAAGGAGTTGACCGCTTGCTGCGTGCCTGAGCCTAACCGATCAATGACCTGTTGCACTCTGCTGGTGGCGTCCTGGGTGCGTTTGGAAAGTGCACGCACTTCATCGGCCACTACGGCAAATCCTCGGCCTTGATCACCGGCACGAGCCGCTTCAATGGCAGCGTTTAAGGCCAATAGATTGGTTTGCTCGGCAATGCCTTCGATTTCACTCAGGGTTTGTACAATTTGCTGCGTTTGTTCGGCTAACTGTGACACTGCTTCTGAACTTTCATTAAGTATTAACACCTGCTTCTCCGAGCTTTCGCGCGCTTGGCTAACAGAAATCTGCCCCTGTTGTTGCTCATGCTGGCAAGTCTTGGCCAGCTCAGCAGAATCCAGCAAAGCATGGCTCACCTGAGCCACCTGTTCACGCAATTGATGCATTTCTTGTTGCACCAGACCCATAGCGGCAACGGCATTCTGCATCCGACTACGAACCTGGCTGGCGGAATCGTTCAAGTCCTGCGCATTCTGTTGTAAGTGCTGCTCTAGCTGATGCAGTTGCCTAACGGCGGCCAGCATGGTCTGACAGCGTTGATACAGCCGCTGCGCCAAAGGATTTTCGGAATCAAGATTGGGCAGGGTCAAAGTGATCTTGCCCTCTGGAGTCTGCAAGGCATCGCTCAAGGACAACGCCGCCTGCGCACTGTGCAACATGGCGCAGGTAAAGCGCATCAGCCAGAGTAAGACAGCAGTTTGAATCACCACATACATGGCATGGAAAAAGACAATGCCCCATGAGTGCTGGCCATGAGGAAAGAGATACACGGGCATGCCTGAGTGCTGCATCAGATGCATGACAATATGCACCACCGCAGCCGCCGCTGCGCCAACCAGCAAGGGTAGTGGCCGCTGATAGACAAAGAGCACTGCCAGAGTCACAAAGTAGCCAAAGTGGGCTTCAATCATGCCGTGCAATTGATGCACCTGCAAGCTCACCAACAACATCAGTAGCACCGCCACCATCGAGCGAGCCAGATCCGATAATTGTTCGGCTTGGTTTAACAAGACCACCACTAGCAACATGGGCGTAGCCAGCACCAAGGTTAGAAGCCAGGTGCCATGACTTAAGCCATAGGCGAGCGACAATAGCCATAACAGACCTGCGTACCAGCTGACTGCTTTGGCCACATAGCGATCGTAATGTCGAACAATGGTAATCAGGCTTTGATCATCTGCTTGGGTCATGTTAACTCCTCCAGAGGTTGACCCCTTTAGATTAGTACAGATCAGCGTGTTCGCCATCCCGAGCAACAAAAACCGCCACAACAAGAGGATTTATTAGCTGATTCCAGGTAACTTCAAAGCAACTAGAAAGCGCTTGAGTCGCTGCAATACCGGCTGTTCGGCTTCATGCCATACAGTTGTAGACAATGCAGGAACTAAGTTTTTTGGTCGTTGGGCTGCAGACTGCAAGGCTTTTAAAATCAAAGCTGGCGGAGCTGGCTTGCGATAAAAACGATAGATTTGCCCCTGATTGAGCAAGCGGATGAGCAAGTGATCGTGACAATCGTTGCGCAGCAAAATGGTGCGCATTTGCGGCGCCAACTGTTGTAATAGCTGCAAGCTAGGCAACAACTCCTCCTCTGGCAGGTCGGTGGCCAACAGTAACAGATCGGGAACATAGCTGGAGCCTATGCGGGTCATGGCCTGAGGAACATCGGCACAGAGTCGGTAAACAAATCCTTGTTGACCTAACCAATCCGCAAGATTACTCGGGGCGGCATCGACCAACAGTAGGTTCAACTCTGAAGCTTGAACCCTAGTCACTGATTGTTCCACACTCTGTAAACTCGACAGCAGGTTGTTAATAATGTCGAGTAACTGCTCATTGTTCCATGGCTTTTGAATGTACTGACGGATACCACCGTCGTTAATGGCCGCCATGGCTGCATCCAAGTCGGAATAACCTGTCAGCAAAAGAGTCTCAATTTGCGGATGTTGATCTTTGATTTTGGCCAGCAACTCACTGCCGGTCATGAGCGGCATCCGCTGATCACTAATGACCAGTTGTATGCTCTGGGTGGCGCACAGTTGCAAGGCCTCCTGTGGGTCAGTCGTGGTAAACACCCGATAAAAAAGGGATCAAAAATCCGCCGTCTAACCTCTTGACTGATGCCAGTGCCATTATCCCAAACCTCAAACCAGCTCCAGTGTTCGTCTTGGCCTGTAACAATGATCACTCTGGGCTGCTCAACCCCTTGGCAGGCATGAATGGCATTTTGCAGCAGATTCATCATCACTTGCTGGATCTCCGAACCATCTGCTTTAGCCCATACCTGTGGGGCGGTTTTATCGATCAAGCGAATAGTTTTCAAGCTGTTGTCGAGCAAGGGCAAGGCCTTTAACAACAGTTGTTGTAAGTCCACCTCAGTACGTAGCTCGCCATGATCTCGACTGTAATCTTTTAGGCTGCGAATCAGCTGGTCAATACGCTCAGCTCCGTGCAAGCTATCCTCAACCATTTCAAGCCAATCTTGCTGCAGGTCACTCTGCTGCTTCATTTCGGCCTGTAATTGATTGAGGTTGCCGACCATGTAACCAAGCGGGGTATTTAGTTCATGCATCAACCCTGCCACCATGGTACCTAGAGACACCATTTTTTCAGTTTGAATCAAACGCTCTTGAGACGCCTTTAACTGGGCATAGGCCTGTTGCAGGTTTTGTGTACGCTGCTGCACCTGTTGCTCCAGCCCCTCATTAACCTGCCGTAAAGCGAGCGTTTTAGCCCGAACCTGACTCTGAAGCACCCTTGACCAAGCAAACAACAGCAATGCCAACACCAACATGCCCAACAGCGCCCATAGGCTGAGTTGCAACCAGCGAACATAGCGCGACTCCAAACCAGACAAGGCAATCCAGCGATTGTTGATCTCTTGGCTGGTTTGGTTATCGATGTCGGCGATAGCCTTGTTAAGGATATTGACCAGCAATGGCCAGTCCTGACGCACGCCAAAGCTATAGTCTCTGGTGTAGCCAAGATCGCTGGCGGCTTTGAGTCCGGTGATGCCTTGTTGCTGTATCGCCCAGGCCGCGGTGGCCTGCTGTGACATCATGGCTGGCAGCTGGCCAAAGGCCACCTGCTGCAAACCGTCGATTAGGTTATCTTGCTCCGCTAGGAGTAGATCAGGATAATCCGCTGCCGCCATTTGTCCTAAAGAATGCCCCCGCACCACACCCACAACTGCATTATCCTGCATAAACTGCTGCAAACGTGAACGGGGCTCACTGGCGGAAGTGATCAGGATGGATGGAATACGAATGTAGGGGTTAGTGAACTGCAAATAGGGCTCACGTGCAGGGGTGCGAGAGATCATGCCATACATGTCTATCTCTGCAGTTTGCATCCAAGAGGCAGCTTGCGCCCAGTCGGTAGGGTGCACCACTTCAAAACGAACCGGCAAGCGTGCTTCTAATTCTCGAATATAATCTCGAGCCAGCCCGGAATACTGACCCTGTGCGTCACGAAATTCTAACGGCGCAAAATCAGGATCATAGGTCAAACGAATGACCGGATTTTCAGCTAGGAATTCCTGCTCAGCAGGCGTAAGGTTTAAGGCCATCAAAGAAGACAACAAACCAAGGTTTAGCCCAAGGGCCAACAACAACCTAGACATCACAATCCACACCACTCACCGAGGTAATTTGCTTGCAATTCTAGCTTCTGTGTCTGGCAAACTAATGACAGCTTCGCACCCCATGAGATAGATTTTCTAATAACATAGATAAGTGCTCTGGGCAAAAAAAACCGACCTGACGGCCGGTTAATCATCAACCTAGGGGCGATTAAAGAGTATGCGCCGATACGTTGTAAGTTGAGCCTTTGGCAACCAAAGCGCCAGAAACCACAACGATCTTGTCGCCTTTCTCGGCTAGGCCAGTCTTCAGTACTTGAGCCTTGGCTTCGTCAAAGAGTGCATTCAGGGTATCGAACTCACCGATCACTACAGGGGTAACACCCTTGGTCAGTAACAACTGGTTAGCTGTCTGCTCGTTAGTGGTCATGGCAAGGATGTTGGCTGCTGGGAAGTACTTGCGAACAGAGTTCACTGACTTACCACCAAAGGTGGATACCACAATGGCTTTGGCTTCCAGATCACGAGCGATCTGAACGGCAGATTTACAAACAGACTCAGTTACCGCAAGTTGCTGCTCTGAGTCGAACTTATCCAGGCTGCGCTCTTTAACCACGCGGTCAGTACGCTCACAGATTTGCGCCATGATGCTCACGGTTTCAAAAGCGTATTTGCCTTTGGCTGATTCGCCAGACAGCATCACTGCATCAGTGCCGTCTAGGATGGCGTTGGTCACGTCACCGGCTTCAGCGCGAGTTGGGCGTGGGTTTTTGATCATGGAATCCAGCATTTGCGTGGCAGTGATTACTGGCTTGCGCGCTGCATTACACTTTTTGATCATCATTTTCTGGGCAAAGATCACTTCTTCAACCGGAATTTCCACACCTAGGTCACCACGAGCAACCATGATGCCGTCAGATTCGGCCAGAATTTCATCAAAATTGTCCACACCTTCTTGGTTTTCAATTTTTGAAATGATCTTGATGTTGTCGCCACCATGAGCTTTAAGGTGAGCACGGATATCTACAACGTCTGAAGCTTTACGAATGAAAGAAGCAGCAACAAAGTCAACGCCCACTTCACAGCCCCAAACCAGGTCTGCTTTGTCTTTTTCCGACAGAGGAGGCAAAGCCACGCTTACGCCTGGCAGGTTAACACCTTTTTTACCACCCAGTTCACCACGGTTATTCACGCGGCAAACAACGTCATCGCCCTGAATATCAGTAACGGTCAGGTTCAACAAACCATCGTCCAACAATACTGTGTTACCCACTTTCAGGTCACGAGCCAAATATGGGTAGGTTACTGCTACCTTGGTTTGGTCGCCAACAACGTTTTGATCAGCTGTCAGAGTGAAACTTTGACCAACTTCCAGCATGACATCGCCATCAGCGAGGCTCATGGTACGAATTTCTGGACCCTTAGTGTCCAACAAGATAGCAAGACGCTTGCCTGTCTCTGCCATTACTTCTCGCAGACGAGTCACACGACCACCGTGCTCTTCGTAATCACCGTGGGAAAAGTTGAGGCGCATGACGTTCATGCCAGCAGAAGCCAGCTTAAGCAGCATTTCCTTGGATTCAGAGGCTGGGCCTACCGTACATACAATCTTAGTCTTTCTCATGAAAGGGTCTCCGTTGGGAACATATCAGATTTTGTGGCAGCATGGCTGCAATGACAGAGCATCGATAACCAAAACGACACTATTGTACCCGCAAAATGTGCACAACCCCAGAGCAACTGGTCTTGTATTGGTACTTAAGTTGTCTTGCGTCATCATCGACAGGCATTATCCATTATTTTTACTCTTGAGGTCATGGTGCACATCAAGGCTTTGCTCATTAAAAACAGGCCGAATGCTTGACCTTGGTGCCAAACTTGGCTAGCCCGCTTATCAGCTTGTAAAACCCTATGAAAGTTGATTGGGCATCGAACGACGAGTTAAGAGTGTAAGCAGCATGATGAGTGCACTGGTACTAAAGATGGCCACCACACTCATGGCCATGCCCAAGCCCGGACTGCCCTGTTCGAACTGACCAAAGACATAGGTAGATACCGTTCGCATACCAGCAGGGGCCACCATTAATGAAGCCACCAGTTCTCGCGAGGCAATGGCAAAGACCAGTAACATGGCCACCAATAGGCTGGGTAGCAATTGCGGCAACACCACCCGCCAAAACATGCTGACAAAACCAGCGCCGCAAACCCTGGCGGCATCCTCCAAACTCTGGCTCATTTGCCGAAAACTGGCGCTGGCATAGCGCACCGGATAAGGCAGCAATAGGCAACAATAAGCCAAAAGTAGCATGGCTGAAGTATTGTAAACACTGACTGGCCAAAAATTTTGGTTCCAGAACAGAATCAAACCCACAGCAATGACCACTGCCGGCATGGTATTGGGCAATAAAGACAATAAATCCAAGGCTTTACTGCCACGAATTTTCGCCCGAATCACCAGGTAGGCCACCAGTGCGCCCAGCACACCAGTGATCAGTGCAGCCGCCAAAGCAAGAGTTAGGCTGTTACTCAGGGCTTGCATGGCACCCATGCGATCGTTGAATAGGGCTTGAAAGTGACGCGTTGACCAGTTCGACCAAGCTAGGCCACCGCTTAGAGTTCGGGTCGAGGCCGTGGCAATCACCGCAAACATGGGCACCACCACTGAAATAAAGCCTACTAAAGCAAACAACAGCATCACAGGCCAACGCCAAACCCCAAGCTGGATTAATTCCGCGCGATTGGGCTTGCCGCCGCCGGAAACATAAGAGCGGCGAGTGACTAACCAATGTTGCAAGTAAAAAGCCCCCATGGCCAGCAGCACCAGAATCAAGGACAAAATGGCCGCACCCGTCATGTCGATTGGCCAATCAGCATAACGCTGGTGAATACCTGTTACCAGTACAGGGTAATTGGCCTGTGCACCCAGGGTTGCAGGGGTGCCAAATTCTTCGATGCTCAGGGCAAAGACCAACAACAGGCTGGCTGCAATGCCAGGAATAGACAGCGGCAGGGTGATTCGCCAAAAAGATGCCCAAAATCCTGCACCGCAAACTCGTCCTACGGCGGCGAAGCGCCCGCCAACGGCCGACAAAGTACGGGATGCCGCAAAATAAACCACAGGAAAGACGTTGAGCACCATGACAAAGGCGATACCCCAAAACGAAAACAAAAAATCACTGGCATTAAAACCCAACAACTGTTGCATAAAGCCACGGGGTTGCAGGGTCATCATCCAGGCCAGAGCGGCAATGTAAGGCGGGATGAGGAAGGGCACCAAAAACAACACATCCCAAAAAACGGCACCTGGTACTCGCGTTAGGGCGCGCAAAGCACCCAGTGGTAAAGCCAATAATAGGCTGCCCAGTACAACGGCCAAAGCCAACTTCAAGCTATTGACCACCAAGCCTAGCAAATCTGGGTCAGAGAGAGTCGGCCATAGGCGACTAAAAGGGGCTGTCCATTGCCCACGAGTCAGGCCGGGAAAAATGGCCTGTAACAAAATGAAAAGTAGAGGCATGGCCACTAGCAGCAACAGGACGCCAAGGGTCAGCATCAGTACGCTGTTTTGGGTATTAAAGTAGGCTTTAAATTTGGCCATGCTGGTCATACTCTTTGTTCCTTTGTTAGCCATTGTTCCTTAGTTAGCCATTTCGCGGGCAAAACGAGCCAGAATTTGCTCACGCTGCGCTAAAATGTCGTCTGACACCTCGATTAACAGCAGCTCATTCAAGCCTGGACGCAGACCCTCAACATCGGTTCGGGCTGGCATCAAGAACACCTCAGCCACTCGAGCCTGACCCTCAGGGGAAAGCACAAAATCCAAAAAGGCCTTAGCATTGTCCTGCTGCTTGGAGCTGGCCATGATCATCATCGGACGCGGAGCGGCCACCGTGCCACTGGTGGGGAAAATGACCTCAATGGCCTCACCCTGTTGCTGCTGGCCAAGAGCAATGTAGTCCACCGCACCAAAGACCACGGACTTAGCACCCTGCAATACTGGATTCAGGGCGCGAGCATTGGGGCCTGGGACAATCATTTGGTTCTGCTTAAGATCGGCCATTAGTTGCCAAGTGGCATCTTCACCCTTAGCGGCCAACAGACCAGTTAACAGCTCAAAGGCAGCACCAGACTGAGCAGGGTCTGGCATGGTCACCTGATCTAGATATTCAGCTGCAGTTACATCTGACCAATCTGCTGGTGCGGGCAACCCTGAATTACTGTTCCATACCAGAGCCAAGGCAGATACCCCCTGGGCCACGTAATGAGTGTCTTTTAGGAAATCAGGGACATACTCACTCCCTTCAGGACTGTATGCCAATAAATCGCCCTGTGCTTTGAGATCAATAGCTGATTGCCAAGAAGCTGAAATCACCACATCAGCGATGGGATTACTGCTTTCAGCCTCCAATCGAGCCATGACCTGACCTGTGGTGCCTTGAAAAACATTAACTCGTACACCAGTTTGCTGCTGAAAGTCCTGTGCCAGCAAAGTAATAAGATTATTAGGCCCTGCACTATAAACCGTGAGTTGATTTGCCAGTGCCATACTGCTTAAGCCTGATGCGATCAGCACAGGGATTGCCAACTTGATAGACATTTGTCACTCCAATGGATCTATAAATAAATTTTTAAGTAATTTTCAGCCGATGACTAAATCAGCTGAGCTGGATGTTTTGACTTTATTTTGCAAGTGAAGCACCTGTTGCTCAGCACCCCAAGCACGGCAACGCTCAGCATCTAAGTGAACACTAACCTGAGCATTCACGACCTGAGCCTGCTGGCAATTCAGCACCAAGGACTGGTGATCCACCAACAGGTGCAAACTGTAATGCTCCCCTTGAAACACCACCTGAGCAACCTGAGCTGGTAAAGCAGTCGGGCTTGCACCAAGACGCAACGCAGATCGAGGAACCAACAAAGTTCCTATTCCCTGATAGTTGCCCTGAACATAAACCGGCCAAAAGGTCTGTTCATTGGCAGGCTGAAAGCCCTTGTCACTGAACTGACCCGCAATCAGGCTGCCAGCATCCAAAAAGCGTGCAATCTCAGCATTAGCAGGACGCTGATAAAGCTTTGCCGCCGAACTCAACTGACTCAAGTGGCCTGACTGCAGCAAAGCAATACGATCGGCCAGAGCATAGGCTTCATGCTGATCATGGGTTACAAAAACGGCAGCCAACCCCAGATCCTTTACTAGACGACGAATGTCCATGGCTAGGCTTTCACGTAAGCCCTTGTCGAGATTTGACAGTGGCTCATCCATCAGTAACAGTTTAGGCTTACCAACAATGGCACGAGCCAAAGCAACTCTTTGTTGTTGACCGCCAGAGAGGGTTTCTGGACGACGTTCCGCAAATGGCAGCAATCCTACCAAGTCCAAAGCCCAGTTTACCTGCTCGAGCTGCTGTCGCTTGCTGACTTTGCGCATCTGAAGAGGGAAAGCGACGTTTTCCGCCACCGTCATGTGTGGCCAAAGAGCGTAGTCCTGAAACACCATACCAATGCCACGCTTTTCTGATGGCAGGTGCACAGTGCTGCTGGCCACCTGCACACCGGCGATCTCAATACTGCCGGCATCCGGCTGCAACAGACCCGCAATACAGCGCAACAGGGTAGTTTTGCCACAGCCCGAGGCCCCTAGCAGGGCAAGAATTTCACCGGACTCTAAGCTTAAATTGATGTCCGCAAGAGCAGTTAACTCAGCGAAAGACTTTTGCAAGCCCCGGACAGCCAATGGCGCAGCCAAACTCATAAACTTGCCTTATCTAATCAAAACTTATGACAAGCTTAAAAATTATTTATGACAGTTTGATTAAATGCGACCTTGGCTGATCATTACCTAAGTGAGCAACCAAGCGCTGAAACGATAATACCAAGTCACCAAGGCTCGCCCCCAAGCAAGGTGCATTAGATACTGATCACGCCAGCTGCGCATCCGTTGCAATTCTGTGCTTTGATCTTTGAGCAGTTGATCTCGCAGCAAGCACGGCCTGGGGGTGCTTGCTTGACCGCCCAGATCACCTTTTTCATGGTCGGTTGGCAAGGTTGGTGAACTGCTTGGCTCGGTACTGGGGCTGAGGTCTGGGCTGGGTGTCAGACTGGGGCTGGGTACAAGAGTAATACTAGGGGTGGCAGATCCGCCGCCAGAATCTACCTCCTGAAAACCCTCTGGCACCAACCACCACTGCCAGAGCAACTGCTGATGATCATGGAATGCTAACCAGGCCGGATGAACCAGCTGCTCAATGTCCAGCACCAGCCAATCGTCCTCGATCTGATAAGCCATGGGCTGGCCATTTAGGGTCACTGACGCCAAAGGATGCCAATCCCAAGCCAAGAAGCGAATCTGTGTTGCTGATTGCTCTATGTCACGAATCAACAGCGCTTGCCGCTCTTGCAACAACAATCCCGCTTGCAACGGCCCCGAGTAACGCAGTCTGGGACTCTGGTTGGCATCAAGCTGCACGGCAGCCAACAACCTTGCCCGCACCTGAGCTGCGCTTAACTCCGGTTGCTGATGCCACAACCAAGCCGCCAAACCACTGGCCAAAGGCGCCGCCATGGAAGTGCCCGTCATCTTGACATAGCCCTGAGGCAAACCTTGGGCCGGGAGCACATCCGGATGGTTGCGCCCAGTGCTGAGAATGGCGGTACCAGGTAGAGCCAAATCAACGGTGCGCCAGCCATGATTGCTGCTGCGATGCAAACCGCCATCCTGCTGGGCATTGGCTATGGTCATGACATTGGCATGATCACGGCTCAGGCTGACGGGTATGGCTGACAAAGCATCCTGATCAAGGCCATGATTTCCGGCTGCTACCACCATTAGCAACCGATCTTGGTGCTCAATTAGAATGTCATGTAGCAGAGATAAGGACTGCTGAGACATGGAACCCAAATACCAAGAATTGTTCCACACCACAGGTTGCTCCGGTGGCAACAGGGCCAGCAACTGCTGCACATAGCGCCAGCTGGCCAAGATGTCCGAGGTATAGCCGCCAGGGCGCCAACGCGAACCCAGAAAATTAATGGACACCAGTGAAGCATCTGGGCAAACACCGGCAATGCCCTGCTGGTTGTGCCGAGCAAGCATGATGCCAGCCACATGGGTGCCATGGCCGTCTAGGTCCTGATGCATGCAGTCACCCTGATGCGGGCAAAACAGGTTCAAGCCGTGGCTTTGGGGCGTTAAGCTTTGGCGAATGGTAGGCCAATCCAACTGCTCTGGGTTAGCAAACAGTGCCCCAGCCAGATCACCAGTGAAGTTCTCCGGCGGCGAAGGCTGGCCGTGATGAAACCAGTCCACCCCATGATCCATTTGCATTAAGAGCACCTCGCTGCAACTGGCATTATGCTGCCATAACAGCGGCAAATCGACACCTGTTGGCGGCTGCATGGCCCATTGCTTAGGCCATAAAGCATCCAGCGGCAGCCTTTGGCTGTGCGCCTGAATTTCAGGTTCGATGGCAGCCACCCAAGGTGAGCTGGCCAACTGACTATAGAGCAGCCAGGCTTGCTCAGGTTGCCGTGCCCGCACGGTAAAATAGGGGTACTGGCAATCGGCCAGCGGCTCCACCACCTGCAGCATAGGCAGCTGCTGCTGTAAGGGCTGATAATCCTGACAATCATGCAGCCAGACCAGCCAATGAGCCTGAACCGTGCCGAGCGTTAAGCCAGCCAGTAAAATACAACGAAGGATCAGTGACATAAGGTGTTTTTCAAGTATGGTTCTCCCTAATGACAAAAGGGGCTTAGAGCCCCTTTAGTTAGCATAGTCCAGCTAGCGCATTAGTCAAAACCAACCACGGTTCCAGCACTGAACAAACTCGGATCAAAGCTGCGGCCATGCAGAGTGAAGGGCTGCCAGCAGAGCTGGATTTCTTCGAAGGAAGTGGAATTAACAGCCAATTGGTCTTCAAACGGCGTTAGCGTGATCACAGGCGTCTCATCCTCTACTTCATTTCCAGAGTTGAAGCGATAGTAACAAGCTAGATCTGGCTGAGACGT
>SKIB01000006.1 GCA_007116635.1 Saccharospirillaceae bacterium | reverse complement strand
CCTTAGCTTGAGCTAAGGTGCGAAAGGGGGTAAACTTTGCTCCCGTCTTGAGATGCTCAGTCTCGAAGCAAAAAATCATGTTTTCTGTTAAGTCAGCTAAGCTTAGGCTTGGCTGGGTTGTTTATTTTTTCTTGTGGGTGGTTTATGACTCGTTTCATCTTTGTTACCGGCGGTGTGGTCTCTTCTTTAGGTAAGGGCATCGCATCTGCCTCCTTGGCCGCCATTTTGGAGGCTCGAGGCATTAAGGTAACCATGATGAAGCTTGACCCCTACATCAATGTTGATCCTGGCACCATGAGCCCCTTTCAACACGGTGAAGTCTTTGTTACCGAAGACGGTGCTGAAACCGACCTTGACCTTGGCCATTACGAGCGCTTCATTCGCACCCGCATGTCGCAGCGCAACAACTTCACCGCTGGCCGTGTGTATCAGCATGTGTTGCGCAAAGAACGCCGTGGCGACTACTTGGGCGGAACCGTGCAGGTAATTCCGCACATCACCGATGAAATCAAGCGCCGCGTGCTGGATGGTGCATCCGGCGCCGATGTGGCACTGGTGGAAATCGGTGGCACCGTGGGTGACATCGAATCCTTGCCCTTTTTAGAGGCGGTGCGTCAACTGCGGGTTGAGCTGGGTTCCAACCGGGCGCTGTCGATGCACCTGACTCTGGTGCCCTTCATCAAGACTGCTGGTGAGATCAAAACCAAGCCAACTCAGCATTCAGTGAAGGAAATGCGTACCATTGGTTTACAGCCTGATATTTTGCTCTGCCGTACTGAGGTCGAGATTGATCGCAGCGCATTGAAAAAGATTGCTCTGTTTACCAATGTTGAAGAGCGAGCTGTCATCCCTTTGCCTGATGCTGATACCATTTACAGTATCCCTGCTATGCTGTCGGCCAATGGTCTTGATGACATTATTGTTGAGAAGTTTAACCTTGATTGCTCAGTGGCGAACTTAACTGAGTGGAACGATGTTGCTGATCGTAAACTGAATCCTGAGCAAGAAGTTGAAATTGCCATGGTTGGTAAATACATGGAATTGTTGGAGGCTTATAAGTCTTTGATCGAATCCATTGACCATGCCGGTATTCGCTCGCGCACCAAGGTCAAAATTCGCTACATCGACTCCGAGCGTTTGGAAACTGAGGGTACTACTCTACTTGAGGGTGTATCTGCTATCTTGGTTCCTGGTGGCTTTGGTCATCGTGGGGTTGAGGGCAAGATCCTGGCAGTAAAATATGCCCGGGAAAACAAGGTTCCGTATCTGGGAATTTGCTTGGGTATGCAAGTGGCGGTGATCGAATTTGCTCGCCATGTAGCAGGTCTTGAAGGTGCCCATTCAACAGAGTTTGACAAGCAAGCTCGTCACCCTGTAGTTGGCTTGGTGACTGAGTGGATTACTTCCGAAGGCGCTAAGGTAGAGCGTGACGAAAGTACGGATCTTGGCGGCACTATGCGCTTAGGTGCCCAAGAATGCATTTTAACTGAGGACTCAAAGGCTGCTTCTTGTTATGGCGGTCAGCGCATCAGCGAGCGTCATCGTCATCGTTATGAGGTCAATAACGAATACATTGCTGACCTGGAAAAAGCAGGCATGCAAATCACCGGCCGTTCCGTGGATGGTAATCTAGTCGAGATTGTTGAGGTTGCTGATCACCCATGGTTCTTGGCATGTCAGTTCCATCCTGAGTTCACATCAACACCTCGAGATGGTCATGGTTTATTTAGTGGCTTTATTGATGCTGCCTTAAAGCATCAGAAGGCATAGTCTATGCAGATGTCTTGCCCACTCTGCGCTGGGCAAGACTGCCAGTTTTACCATCAGCGCAAAACTAGACAATATTGGCAGTGTCTGGATTGTCAGCTAGTGTTTGTGCCTCCTGCTTTTCATCTCAGTGCCGAAGACGAAAAAAGTGAATACGACCTACATCAAAACACTTTGTTTGATCAGGGCTATCGCCGATTTTTAAGCCGCCCAATGCAACTGATAACCCAGCGGGTGGCTAAGGGCAGTTTGGGGCTGGATTTTGGTTGTGGCCCTTGCCCAACTCTGGCTGCCATGCTGATGGAGCAGGGCTATGAGATGGCATTGTACGACCACTACTATTTTCATCAGCCTCAAGCCTTAACCATGAGTTACGATTTCATTGTTTGCACCGAGGTTTTTGAGCATTTATCCGCCCCTGGCAAGATTTTTGACCAGCTTGTTGGGCTATTAAAGCCGGATGGCTGCTTGCTAATCATGAGTAAAAGGGTGCAAAATCGTACGGCATTTGCACAATGGCACTACATCCATGACCCCACCCACATCGTTTTTTTGTCCGAAGAGACTTGCCATTACTTGGCTGCGCAGCATCAGCTGAGTCTGCAGATCACAGGGACAGACACCCTGTTGTTTTTTAAACACTCTTAAATGGTAACCCATGAGTAAACGAATGAATGCAGTAGTGGCCTTAGAGTCGCTTGAAACCGGTTTTACCAAAAAACTCATTGCCCTGGCCTTGCCCATCTGTGTTCAGATGGTGTTATTTAACATGTTGTCCCTGGTTGACGTGTTAATGCTGGGCGCCTTTGGTGAGGCTCAGGTAGCAGCCGCTGGCTTGGCCTCACGCATCATGTTTGTCACCGTCATTGTCTTGGTGGGGGTGGCTGCAGGAGCGACAATCTTAGGTGCTCAATACTATGGTGCAAAGAACCATGAAGGCCTAAAAACCGCCTATGGCATGGCCATTGCCGTGGGCTTGCTGTTAATGATTCCAGTTGCCTTGGCTTTTCTGATTTGGCCTGCTGCCATGGCGATGATTGCCACTGCTGATCCAGTAGTACTGAACTACACAGGGCAGTATTTAATGATTATGGGGCCGACGGTTTTGATGTCAGCCCTGATCATTCCTCTTGAATCAGCTATGCGGACTATTCATGCAACTCAGGCGCCTACCTGGATCAGTGCCATCGCAATTGCTACCAATATCTTTTTCAATTGGCTGCTTATTTTTGGCAACTGGGGTATGCCTCAGCTTGAAATTGTCGGCGCGGCTTGGGCTAGTGTCATTGGTCGTACAGTGCATTTGCTGCTCTGTGTCTTGGTGGTTTATCGTGTTTATCCAGTCATTGCGGTGCGTTGGTTGCACTTGCTGCAAATTTTTGATTGGGCCAAATTGGCTCGTTTTGCTAAACTTTCGGTGCCGCTTATTATCAATGAGTCTCTTTGGGTATTGGGTATTTTTGCCTACGGCGTTATCTATGGCCGGATGGGCACTGCAGAGTTGGCGACGGTTAACATGCTTACTCCCATCGAGGGGGTAATGATTTCTGTCTTTGTTGGTTTGGCCATTGCCACCTCAATCTTGGTCGGCAACGAGCTGGGAGCTGGCCGATTTGGTCGAGCCCGGGCCATTGCTCGATACTTATTATGGGTGCTACCTGCTTCAGGTGTGGTTGCAGGGGGCTTAATTGCGTTGTCATATCCACTGTTAAAGCATGTTTACCCTGGCGTCAGTGCAGAAACCCTATCCATGGCTGAAAATCTGCTGATTTTGCTTGGTCTTATCATGTGGAGTAAGGTGCTTAACATGGTGTTGATCCTTGGTATTCTTCGTGCCGGTGGTGATAACAACTTTGTACTTTATTCAGAAGTGGTGTCCATGTGGGGTGTGGGTGTGCCTTTGGCCGCACTCATGGCCTTTGTTCTTGGTTGGCCACTGTATTTGGTGTTCTTAGCCACTTTCATCGAAGAATTTATTAAAGCCATCATGGGGTTTTGGCGTTACCGCAGTGGTAAGTGGCTGAAGAATTTGGCGCAGTGAATTTGGCGCAGTGAATGTGGCCGCCCTATCCTGCCAGAGGGGGAGGCCTGAATTGTATTTCTTAGGGCTATGCTTTTCGGCGTTAGATTTGCAGAATTGTGAGTTACTGCAACCGAAATATTGTTGTCACTGATTACAATGAGATGCGAATCTGTAACAGCTCGCAACTAGTATAAGGTCAACAATAATTTAAGGACACCTGATGAAACCTCAATTTAAACACCTGACATTGGCGTTGCTGGCCATTGCAGTTCTAGGCTGTAAAGAAGTAGAGCCACCTCAGATACAACCACCAATCAGCTCTCCCACTGTTCAACCTCCTATAGTTTCACCCAGTTTGGCACCCTGTGCCATGCCAAGCACGTTGCCGCCGAACTTGACAATCATCTCTCTTCAGTCTGGGCAACGGCTAGACCTTAACCAGCATTGGGGTCCCACTCTGGACGAACTGAACTCAAAGTCTTATAACTTTGTGCCTTCCTCTGTGTCTGAGGTGCATGATTGGCAAGATCCTGTGCTGACTCTTAATAACCATTCCGCTGAGCCCATTGAATTTGAGGTTAGTCGCCACCAAAGCTGGAGATATCTTGAGCATTGCCCTTGGGCCAACTTTACTACCGATATTTTGCAAGTCTGGGTCGAGCCGAGTCATGCACAGCCCAAACCCACCACAGGGGAGCAATTGGCCTTAGCCATGGCTGAGGATCTAGCTAGGCTGGCCCCTGCCTTTCAGGGGAGCGATGGTGTTGTTATACCTCTAGGCAATCAACTCGGGTTGTTAACAGATGAGCAAGCAAGCAGTTTTGTGGCTATGCCACTTGTGCTAACAGAGATCCTTTCAGATGTACTGGTCTGGGCAGCATCCAATGGGACGCAAGTGGGTGAGCAAATTCTGTATCCTGCTTTGTCAACGGATTCCTCAGCCTTGCATAAGCCACACTATCAGTCTGGACGTTTGCAGCTTACCGCTGATGGCCAGCTATTTGTTAGCGATTTGATTATTACTTCTGGCCAAGAGCAGCAAATAATTGGGTTTAATGCTGAGCTCCCTACTTCCGAGGTCGATACACATATCCAGCTTACAGAGATGAACTTTGGTCAGCTGCAACATGCTTGGCATTTGAGTACAGCGCAAATGACTTTGGCGAAGGACGATTCTGGTTTGATCTCAGGGCTTAGCTCAGAGCAATTGGTTTGGCAGCTAGGGGGCGAGCAGATTGTAGTGTCGAACTTGGATTGGCAGTCGCTTATGAGTACAGACCAAGTGGTTGAGCAGTTCGCGCTGAATTGCCAATCCATTGAGCAGCGATTGAAAGATTTCTCATGGAGCATTCCATGGTCCTCCTCTTGGTTGCCGGCAGATCTATGCCAAGAACAATCAGCTGTGAATCGCTTGGCGCACCAAAGCAGTTGGCTGGCACCCAATGGTCGGCCGTACAGCTATCAATCGAATCTGGCTTTGCTGCACAAAACGCTAGAGCTGGGCTATGGCTTTAACTTTATGCAAACCAGCTGTGACGACACTCGGTTTCCTGTGGTGTGCGGTTCAAACTACTATGCATACCAGCTGGATCAGAGTGCAGAGATGGTGACTATTCAGTTAAACGAAATCTTTGGCAGCCGTTTTCAGGGTCAAGATCTGCAGCTGCAGCTAGCGGGTGAGCTGAGTGTTGCCAATGATCAACTGACAGAATATTTTCAATATGGCCGCTTTAACTCCCCCTTTGCGGACTATCAGCCCTTGGCAGATCTGAGCCTGGACTTTAGCTTATTGCTAGACTGGTCTGATGTTTCCTTAGTGATTCGGCTGACTGAGGATGGCGTTCGTGTCTTGCCCTCTGGATCGGACGGAGAGCTTTACTTAAGCATCCATTCCAATGTTCAAGACGAAATTGTGGCCGAATTTGTTTACCAAGACGAGGTGGTCGGTGAATTGTCTTGGTCTGATTATCAGGTTGTGGCTAGCATTGCTGGCCAACAGTTAGATTTGGGTAATTGGCTGCAGTTAGTTAATGTGCTCAATGATGTGTTTAATAATTAATAATAGTGCTGTTCATTAATTGTGCTTGGCGATTTAAGTATGGGGGCTGGCAAAACCGGCCTGCCAATACTTGAATTCATCTGGGCAATATATGGCTGTTTCTGGATCAATTACGGAGTTTTACAATGAAAGATAACTTAATCAAGCCTGAATGGATTCGGCTTGCCAAGGAAAACCTGTCTTGGTTGATGTATTTTGTTCTGATTCTGGTCTCATGGTATTTCTTGCGCAATGATGTGGTGAAGATGGATGAGTTCGTGCACATGCGACAGATTACCGGGCTTTCATCTGGGAATTTTCAACACGATCCATTTTTGACTACGGTCAAAGGTTTTCACTGGATCATGGCTGGTTTGCATTACCTGACGGACTCCATTGCTTCGTTGAGATTGCTCAACGCCATGTTTGGCTTTGCCTCTGTTTTCATTTTCTTAGGTTGTTGGCGCATTGTGTCTCCAAACTCTGAAGAGGCAAGGGTGTGGCAATTTGCCTTCCTGCCTATCTTGCTTCCCTATAGCTTTTTGGTTTATACCGATACTCTGGCTTTGACCATTGTCATGCTTGGCTTTTATTTTTGCTTACGGCAAAAGTATTTGTTGGGTATCTTGATTTTAGTACTTAGCATGGGCGTCCGCCAGAACAGCATCATTTGGCTGTTGGCTGCTCCCACCTTTGCATGGTGTTTTCATAATCCCGACTTTTATCGACTGACTAGGTTGTTGAGTCTTGAAGCTTGGAAAGATTATGCACTAAAGACCTAGCCGGTAGTCATTGGTGTGCTTGTCTTTGCTGCTTTCCTTTACATTAATAAGGGGGTTGCTCTAGGCGATCAAGGGGCGCATCCACCCTTTTTACTGCATCTGGGCAATGTATTTTTCTTCCTATTGGTCTATTTATTATTTTCTTGCCGATGATTCTCGCTCGCCTTAAAGAGAGTCTGTATTTGGTCTATTCAAATAATATCCTGTTGATTTTTATGAGCTTGGTGCTGGTGGTCTATATGGCCGGTTATCACAACTCACATCCTTACAACACCATTTTGTGGCCAGGTGACTACTTTATCCGTAATTGGCTATTGCTGAAGATGCACTCAGGCTTCTGGATCAAGCTGTTGTTCTTTATTCCTGTGGCCATGGCAGTGATGGACCTGATCAATGTGTCAATCAAGAAGCCTATGATCCTATTGATCTTGTTGGCATCATTGGCCTTTTTTATGCCCTCATGGTTGATTGAGCAAAGGTACTATTTGCCGACCTTCTTCTTTTTACTGCTGTTCTTGCCTTCTGAGAAGCCAGTCTTTGAGCGAGCCACATTAATTCAGTCGGTTTTCCTAGCTTGCTTGACCATCTATGGTATTCACACTGATCTGTTCTATCTGTAACTGATTTCGCATTTAAACCAATACTGCTAGGCAACAAGTAGCCGCAGTATTGGTTTTCTTTGTTATCGCCTGCCTTATCTTCGTACCCACAGGCCAACCCGATGAATGTCGACGTCATAAAAAGAAACCCATAGGTATTCTTCTTGAATAGCTCTTTGAATGTATGGCCAATTATGGGGGGTGCGACGCACATCATCTGGTGTCCATAAAAGGTATTGAACCTGATGATCCATTAAAAATGACAGGGTTTCTTCAGGACTCAGTCTGGCTTGATAAAGATGAATGATCTTATTTTCAAGCTGGGTTTGACGGAAGCTGCTGCCGCGCCAAACAGTTTGATGGCCAGGACAGTTTAGTAATGAGGGTTGAGCGCTAAAAAGGGCAAAACGCCCAGATCGGCTGTAGGCTTTTTCATCGTCGAAGGACTCAATCACTAGGCCTTTGGGGCTATTAATTAAGTAGTTTAGCAGATGAAGATTGCTGGCATCATTGGTAAACCAATGGTGGCCTGCTAATTTGAAGGCCGATGACTTGTTTTGGGTGGTGGCAAAGTGCATGACCACAAATACTTGGCTGGCACACATGATGAGCACAATGTATGTAGGCCATTTGGCAAATTTCAGTTTGCTTAGCATGGCCAAAGTTAATATAAGGGCTAGATTAGCCCATGACCAAAACTTGAGGCTGGTATTAAAGCGTGCCCAATAACCATGGTAGGGATCATTGATGTAGAAGTTCCATGCCAGCGCGACCATGGCAAGGGTACTGATTGAAAATATAATCAATGGCCATTTGTCATCGATTTTTCGTTGTTTGAGAATGGTGGCTGGAAGAATCAGTAACAGCAGCAGTGGCCACCAAAATATCCAGGCCAGCAGTGGGGTCTTGATGTCAGGATCCAGAGTCCGTATGGAAGTGCCCCCCTGTGTCTGCATCAGGCCTTCTAGGATTGGGCTGGTCAAGCCGGTCACAATAATTGCACCTAATAGGCTGAATATCAATTCCCGCCAGCGCCCTTGGTAGCAGAAAACAAGCAAGCACATTAGAAACACAAAAGCCTGTGCTGGAAACACCCAGGTATTACTTACCATAACCCAGGCGCATGTGGCGCCCAGTAGGCCTGAGGCCAAGCTGTTGGTTCGAGGCTTGGCTTGGCTAAACAGTAGATACACCAAGTAGGCAGTAATAATAAGCAGCAGGAAGCTGAACAAGGGGGGGTGTAAATCACCCTGTAACCATAGAGAACTGGCGAATTCTAACGGTAGCTCGGGTATGGCACTGGCACTGTTGCTGTTAAGTAGGGTGGTTGCACCCTCGGTGAGGGCTCTGTTATTAGTGCCTATCAGTCGGACCTGAGTCACGCTCAGCATGAAGCTGTCCCATGTTATAAAGGCACGCCAGCCATCCTTGAGGATAAAAGGAATCACTGGGCTGGCAACTGTACCGCCAAGGGTGATGGCGCTGGCTACAAGCAGGCGGCCAAGCTTGGGGAGTTTTAATGCTTTAGCAAAGCCCCAGCTGGCGCTGAAAATCAAGGCATAGATGAGAGCGATGGCCAGATTATAGGTTTCACCAGGGCTAAGGGGATAAATTCTGCCTATCCAACCCAAAAGATAATAGAAAAAATGATAATAGAAATTGAACTGCAGCTCAGCGAACCAAAGGTCCTGAGCTGGCAATTGGGTGCCGTCCAGAAAGTGCGCTAAAAAATACAGATCAGTGATGCTTTCACCGCTGTAGGGTTTGATGTCAGGAAAAATCAGTCGCCAGCTGAAAAAAAGCAAAAAAGAGATGGAAAAAATTAGACTATAGGCCACATTGGCTAACTTTAGACTCTGCCAGTGATGATGTATTCGCCAAGCCGCTATTAAAGTTAGTATTGGCCATGCCCAATGGAACTGTCCAAGGGGATGGTGATGCTCCAAAAAAAATAATGGTGTTGCTAAGCAGAGCAGCCACAGTGGGCGGCGAATGTGTTGGTCAGGAATGTTCTTATTAAAGCCTATGCCTATGGCGGTCGTGATGAGGCAAAGACTGATAAAAATGAGCCCATAATAGATAATGGCAATCATCTAGCACCTGCAGGTTAGATATTATTGTGTATGCTTGTTGCAGGCAGTATTGTCATTTTCGCTGCTGGCTGCAAGTCATGAGCTCTCTAACTTCAGGCTGTAGCACAGTGCGGAGTTCATAAACTGTGATCCTGCTGAATATCCATTTCTTTGGCCTGTTCTAGGATGCTGTCTGCTTGAGTCAGGGTTCTGATCCGTTCCAAGCAAGCCCTTGCCTCTGGCCAATGCCGACCTAGGTGTTTTAGCCATTGTTTTAGGCGCCCTGCTATGTACTTTTCTGGCATGCGCTCGCGAGACAAAAACACAAATTGCTCCAGATCTTGGCACATTTGCAGCCAACTTCTCGGCTTGAAGCTTTGTCCGAGCTGCATGGCTCGAATTTTATGAATAAGGTCAGGGTCGCTGATGACACCACGTCCAAGCATGGCGTGTTGGCAGTGGCTTTGACTTAAGGCTTGCCAGTAGTCGTGGCTGTTCCATATCTCACCGTTTACAATTACATTAATTGGCTTAGTCAGTTCTCTAATTTTCCACCAAAAAGCTGGCGGGCGGTAGCCCTGTTCCTTGGTGCGTGCGTGAATCACGACCTGGTTAGCACCACCGTTTATCACTGCGCTTAGGATGTCATGTATTTCATTGATGCTGTAAAACCCGAGTCGAACTTTAGCGCTTAGCACCTGGTTACTCGGCACAGAGCGCCGAACGGCAGTGATGATTTCTTCTATGCTCTGTGGCGACTTTAATAGCATGGCCCCACCACACGAATTGTTGACCGTCTTTGATGGGCAGCCAAAATTGAGGTCAAGACCATATGAGCCAAGCTCCAGTGCTCGTTCGGCATTGGCAGCCATGGCATCTGGTTGGCTGCCTAGGAGTTGAAGTCGAATGGGGGTCTTGGTGGGGTGCTGCAGTTCAGGGCATGAGCGGTAAAAAACTCGTTTAGGTAGAAGTTGATCAGTAACGCGAATGAACTCAGATACTGTCCAATCAAAGCCAGCCTGCTCGGTTAACAGTTGGCGCATGGGCCAATCTGCTAATCCTTCCATGGGTGCTAGGACGAGATATTTAGCGCCATTAGTTGGCTTGATACTGGGTGTGGATAGTGTCATTGCAAGCTTTTTTCTGTTGGGTATTTCACATTTTGACTACTTGATGGGCTGTTGTTGTTCAGGTACTCTTAATCTGTTTTGACTTTGCAAAATGCAAATATGCAGTATCTTGTTAGTAAATTTATTTATTTTGCCGACGTTCGCTGCAGTTTTCCGAATTTTAACATGGTTGCTGATCAATGGCCTATTCATTGTTCGGCTATAGGAGTCATTAATGCCGCAAATTATTGCTGACGCTCTTTCACTGATGCTCGCAGGTATGGGTACGGTTTTCTTTTTCCTGCTGCTGTCTGTGTTGGTCATTACAATAACCAGCCGCCTAGTGCAGATTTTTAGCTCAGCAAAAGAAGGTGATCGCCTAAAAGCACCTGTTAGCACTGGCTTTATTGTAAACGAACAAAAAATTGCAGCTGTGGCAGCCATTGCCTTTGCCCAGCGCCAACAACATTCAACTAAGAACTGAGACCATAACTATGACGAAGCAAAAAGCCCTTGGGATTACCGATGTTGTGCTCAGAGATGCCCATCAGTCTCTCTTTGCTACTCGATTGCGATTAGATGATATGTTGCCCATAGCCGAGAAACTGGACAAGATCGGCTTTTGGTCTCTTGAATCATGGGGTGGGGCCACCTTTGATGCCTGTATACGCTATCTTGGTGAAGATCCTTGGCATCGTATCCGTGAGCTTAAAAAGGTAATGCCCAACACCAAGCAGCAAATGTTATTGCGCGGGCAAAACCTTTTAGGTTACCGGCATTATGCTGACGATGTGGTTGATCGCTTTGTTGAGCGTGCCGCCAGCAGTGGTGTTGATGTTTTCCGAGTGTTTGATGCCATGAACGACCCGCGTAATCTAAAGCAGGCCGTTGCTGCGGTGAAAAAACAGGGTAAACATGCTCAGGGTACCCTATCTTACACCACCAGTCCGGTGCACGACCTGGACTCTTGGTTGTCGTTAGCCAAACAAATTGAAGACTTGGGCGTTGACTCGCTGGCCATCAAAGACATGGCAGGTATTTTAACGCCCTATACCTCCTATGAGCTGGTAAGTCGCTTGAAGGCGGAAACCGACCTTGAGGTGCAGCTGCATTGTCATGCCACTGCTGGTTTGTCGTCCATGGCCATTCTTAAGGCCATTGACGCTGGAGTGGACAGAGTAGATACCGCTATTTCATCTATGTCCATGACCTATGGTCATAGCCCAACCGAAGCCATTGTGGCGGCGCTGCAGGGCACCGAGCGCGATACCGGTATTGATCTGTTGTTGTTGGAGGAGATTGCTGCCTATTTCCGTGAAGTGCGCAAGAAGTACGCTAATTTTGAAGGGGCTCTGAAAGGCATTGATTCGCGTATTTTGGTGGCTCAGGTACCTGGAGGTATGCTAACCAATATGGAGAGTCAGCTCAAAGAGCAGGGTGCTGCAGACCGTTTTGATGAGGTGTTGGCAGAGATCCCTAGAGTAAGAGAGGACTTGGGCTACATACCCTTGGTTACTCCAACTTCGCAAATCGTTGGCACTCAGGCAGTATTAAATGTATTGACTGGTGAGCGTTACAAGTCCATTTCCAAAGAAACTCAGGCCATTTTGAAGGGTGAGTACGGTGCAGCTCCAGCTCCTTACAATGCAGAGTTGCAGGCAAGGGTGCTTGAGGGGGCTGAGCCTGTTACCTGTAGGCCAGCTGATTTGCTGTCCAATGAGGTAGATAAGCTTACTAAAGAATTAGAGGGCTTGGCTAAGGAGCAAAGCTTTGACTTATCTAAGCCTATTATTGACGATGTGCTGACCTATGCGCTTTTTCCGCAGATTGGCTTAAAGTATCTCAAGAATCGTCATGACCCGAGCCAATTTGAGCCAGTGCCCAGTGCGCCACAGGCTGATAAGAACAGTAAAGCCCTTGATGCTACTTACACCATTGAATTGGATGGTCAGAGCTATGTCGCCAAGGTCACTGGCCAGTCTGAAGTTGAGGTGCAGATCCAGGGCATTACCTATGTTGCTAAGGTGAATGAGGGCGGTGACATTTCAGAGGTGCAGCCTAAGTCTGCAACTGGCTCTGGCTCTGATTCAGGTCAGACTGTTCCTGCCCCCTTGGCTGGTAATATTTTTAAAGTGCTGGTGAAGCCAGGTCAGTTGGTACAAGAGGGTGAGGTCATCATGGTGATGGAAGCCATGAAGATGGAAACCGACATCTGTGCGCCTAGGCCGGGCAAGATTGGCGACATCATGGTTAAAGAGGGTGACTCTGTAACCACTGGTGATCCATTGGTCAGGTTATAAGGGGTTATCCATGGAAAAGTTAATCCTATTATGGGAAAGCTCTGGCCTTTATAACCTCACGCCTGGCAACTTTGCCATGATGGTGGTGGGCCTGGTGCTCTGTTATTTGGCCATTGCCAAGCGTTTTGAGCCTCTGCTGTTGTTACCTATTGGTATTGGCGGCATTCTGGTCAACATCCCGGGTTCGGGGGTCTATGTGCCCCCTGTCTATGCTGAGACGGGCGAATTACTACAGGCCGGTTCAGGTTTGCTCTATTATCTTTATCATTTGGGTATTGAAACCACGGTCTTCCCGCTGCTGATCTTTTTAGGGGTGGGGGCCATGACCGACTTTGGTCCCATGTTGGCCAACCCCAGAACGCTGTTTTTAGGGGCTGCGGCTCAGATCGGTATTTTTGGTACCGTGGTGGGTGCGGTCTTGATGACCCACTTCGGTTTAGCTGACTTTAGCATTGCTCAGGCCGCAGCCATTGGCATCATTGGTGGTGCAGACGGACCGACCTCAATCTTCATTGCCAGTCAGTTGGCGCCGGAGTTCTTGGGTGCCATTGCGGTTTCTGCCTATGCCTATATGGCATTGGTGCCTGTGATTCAGCCGCCCATCATGCGAGCCATGACAAGCAAAGAAGAGCGTGCCATTGTCATGACTCAGTTGCGGCCTGTAAGCAAGAGAGAAAAAATCCTGTTCCCGATACTGTTGTTGTTGCTGGTAGCCATGGTATTGCCCAGTGCCGCGCCCCTGCTTGGGATGTTCTGCTTTGGCAACCTGATGAAAGAGTGTGGCGTGGTGGATCGTTTAAGCGACACAGCACAGAACGCTCTGATCAATGTGGTAACCATCTTCTTGGGCTTGGCGGTAGGCTCTAAGCTCAGTGCCGAAGCATTTTTATCCTTCAGCACGCTTAGCATCATGCTGTTAGGTATCGTTGCCTTTGCTCTGGGAACAGCTGGTGGCATCATAATGGCTAAGATAATGGCTAAATTCAGTAAAACCCCCATCAATCCTTTAATTGGTGCTGCAGGGGTCTCTGCGGTGCCTATGGCGGCTCGTGCGGTTAATAAGGTAGGCCTAGAAGCCAATAACCAAAACTTCCTGCTGATGCACGCCATGGGGCCAAACGTGGCCGGGGTGATTGGTTCGGCAGTGGCTGCCGGTGTGATGATTGCTTTCTTAGGTTAATCATCATTTTTTACGCTAAATGATTGACAGGGCTGAATTTTTCTTTAAAATGCCCCTCATCTTGAAGCGGTCAAGTGATTGGGTGTGTAGCTCAGTTGGGAGAGCATCGCCCTTACAAGGCGAGGGTCGGGAGTTCGAACCTCTCCACACCCACCAATCACGGAGCGGTAGTTCAGATGGTTAGAATACCGGCCTGTCACGCCGGGGGTCGCGGGTTCGAGCCCCGTCCGCTCCGCCATCATCTTCAAGTACGCAGAAAT
>SKIB01000134.1 GCA_007116635.1 Saccharospirillaceae bacterium | reverse complement strand
GAGTGCTGCTCATTGAGCTGGTCGCCCAGCACCAAGCGCAGCTCGCGCACGGGTTGCTGGCCCGCCTGATCAAACAGCTCGGCGACATTCATGCTTTAGTCCTCCTTGGAGGGGGTGTTGGTGGGGGTGACTGATCCGCCCTGGCGGCGACAACGCTGACTGCAGTACTTAACCTCAGGCCAGACCTTAGCCCATTTTTTGCGCCACACAAAGGGACGCTGGCACACCGGGCATAGTTTGCTGGGCAGGGTCAATTTATGGTGCATCTGGCTATTTCTTCTTCGTTAGGGCTTCTGTTAAGGGCTTATGTTATAGGGTTCGGGGCTCTTGGTTCTTATGGCCTAAGCAAATCCTCTGGCCAGCGACACTGGCTAATCCACCTGCTGGGCCAACAACTCCGGCACTGCTCGCTGTACCTGCAGCGAGGCTCGCCATTGCCATAATCGTTTGCGCGCCTGCTCTGCGGTACGTAGGTGATCCACCATTGGCTCTGGGTAATCCAAAGGCCAGGCATACCACTGACGCTCCAGTGGCCCCATGGTCCAGGGTTGATGACGCAAGGGCGGCGGCAAGTCAGCCAGCTCAGGCAAGTACCGGACAATAAAACGCCCCTCTGGGTCCTGCTTAAGGCTTTGCTGCACTGGATTATAGATGCGCAGGGTATTAAAGCCGGTCAACCCGACCTGCATCTGGATCTGTGGATAATGAATGCCTGGCTCAAAGTCCAAGAACAGCCGCGCTAAGTGCTGCGCCACCCATTGCCAGGGTAGGGCCAAATGATGGCAAGCAAAGCTGACCAACATGGCGCGCAGGCGAAAATTCAAGTAGCCGGTTTGCCACAAGGAACGCATGCAGGCATCCACCATGGGGTAGCCTGTACGACCCTGAGCCCAGGCCTGAAAGTTTGCCTTCAATCGCGCTTCCGGCTGCTGCTGTTGCTGAGCCTGTAACAGAGGCAGATAACCCAGATTCAAGGGCGCAAACTGCATGCGTACACAGGATTCAAACTTCTGCATGAAGTGGCAGTGCCAAGCCAAGCGCGACTGCAAGGCCTTACGGCCACTGACCCGGTGCGCTGCCAAGGCTTGATGCAACTGACGAATGGACAGATTGCCCAAACTAAGAAAGGCCGACATCCGTGAACAATACTGCTCCGCTTGCTCAGGCTTACTGATGGCCGAACGATAACGGCTCAGGCCATGCTGCACAAACCAAGCCCATCGCTGCCAGGCCTGAGTCTCCCCGCCCTGCTGCATACTTGGATCGGGCCGCAACCAAGCCTTGGGCAATTGCTTAACCCGTAATTCGGTCAAGCTGTCTGGTAACTGAGTGACGGTGCGCATCTCGGCCCAAGGGATGGGCAATAGAGGTTGCTGCCAATGATGCTGGGCAAAGGCTTGCCAACCCTTGCGCGCCTGCGACCCCTGACGCACCGCCTGCTGCCAAAACTGTTGCCACGGAAGCTCAAGGGCGTGACATTGGCGGGCCACCACCTGATCACGGGCCCAACTGTTGGCCAGACCAATCTCACGATGACTGTACAGCCCCTTTAGCTCAAAGGCTTGCGCCAAGGTGGCCAGCAGTTGGCTAAAGTCGCAGGCGAACACCCAAAGCCGTTGCTGTTTGGCTTGCAACTGTTGCTGCAGGTCCTGCAGCGACTGCACCACCAAGCGCCAGTGGCGTGCAGCAAAATGCGGGTCCTGTTGCTGCCAAGGCTCAAAACAGTAGCAGATCAACACTGGATAGCCGCTGTGCACGGCGGCCGTTAGCGCCTGGTGATCGGTCAATCGGAGATCTCGCTTTAGCCAAACAATCACGATGGGCTGCTTAGCCATAAGGCTTACCCCCTATCAGTGGATGCGCGGAAAATGAAACAACGCTGATCATAATTGCTGCTATGCTTTAAAAAGACTCTTTAGGGGTGGTACATGCCTGAGATCAGCTTCGAGCAAATTCAATACCTCAGTGAACATGAGCGTGAGCGGGCGCCAGAGCTCTGCCTTACCGCCATCTATCTCGCTCGGGATGAAAAAGACTTTGCCAGCCTTGCTAAGCTGGGCCTGTATTTTGGCAGGGTCTTAGATGTACGAGGCAATCGTGATTCGGATTTGGGTTTAATGCTTGAATGTTTGCAAGCGGCACAAAACCAAGGCCTAGGCTTGGAAGAAGCCCATATTTTGCGCTGGCTAGGCCGCGCTCACTACACAAGAGCCGACTACCTCAAGGCCATGCAGCTATGGGCGCAATGCTTAGACGCCGCCGAAGCAGCAGGCTGCGACCTAAGCTGGACGGAAGCCAAGCTCGGCATCTGCCAGATTTACGATGCTCTGGACCTACACCATTCGGCGATCAAGATTGGCCAAAAAGCCATGCAGCGCGCACTGCAAATCAAAGACGACTGGCTGTCTTGTCGGGTCGCCCTGAGCCTGGGCGTTAACTACTTCCGACTTGGCTCCTATGCGGAAGCCGAGCAAAGTTACCGACTGAGCTACGACTTTGCTCAGCGCATATCCCACCCGGAAGACATAGGTGCCGCGCACTACCGGCTGGCGGAATTACTGATCGCACAAAACCAACTCCCTCAAGCCGAGGAGGAATTGGACAAAGCGGCCACTGCTTGCGAGCAGGCCAAGGACTACTGGGGCTTAGCCAATGTTTACGGCTTTAATGCCCGCATTGCCCATCTTAAACGGGAGTTGATCAGCGCCCAGCAACTGCTGGAGATCGCCATTGGTTATGCCTATGACTGCCAGTCACACCATATGCTTAAACGCCTTTATGGCATGCTGGCCGAGGTCTGTCAGCAAAATCAAGACGCGCCAGCCGCCTTGCAGGCCTTGCAACAGCAGCAGGCTCATGGCGCAGAGATCAAAACCTTTGATGTTAGTATCATCGCCGAGGTGCTGGATGACCTGTCCGAGTTACAGGCCAGCCCTGAGCGCCTGCTGGTGCGCTTGCATAATCAACTGCTGCCTGGACTCAACATCGAGCAGGCCATTTTGCAGCAGGCCATTGCTCATGGGTTGCAAATCATCAAGTCCGATCATTGCAGTTTCTGGCACTTTCATGAGCAAGACAAGGCCTTCATTTGCTTGGCCAGTAGTGACCCCGAGCAGATGCATCTGGTGATCAACGATCCTGAAATCCTGCTGATGTTTGATAAAGGCCTATCCATTCCAGCACATCTGGCGCAACATCATCGTGCTTGCAAATCTTGGTTGACTCAGGTCTTTGCTGAGCCGCCCCAATCCATCTTTTTGCAAGGCATCAAAGCCTTTAATCGCATCAAAGGACTCCTGCTCTTTAGTCAGCAGCATCAGGCCAGGCATTGGCACATTCAAGACAGTCACTTAGCCAATCAGTTGGCCATGATTGTCAACACCGCTATGGAAAACCTAGCCCGACAGCAAGACATGAAACAGATCGCCGAGCTCAACAACGAGCTGGAAGAACGCGTAGCCACGCGCACTGCCGAGCTGGAAAAGGCCATGCACGAGCTGATGCATCAAACGCAAATGCAAAACCTGAACACCATGCTGGCTGGGCTGGCGCATGAAATGAACACGCCTCTGGGCAATGCGCTACTGGCCAACAGCAGCAGCCTGGCCGAGGTGCAGCAGCTGATTACCGCTTTCCATGAGCAGCGGCTAAGCAAACAATCGCTGGCCACCTTCTTAGAGCAAGACCTGAAAAGCCACGAACTGATGGAACGCAACATTGCCAAAGCCAGCAGCCTGATTCAACAGCTAAAAGATTTACTCAGCAACAGTCGAGAACCAAGCATTGAGCTCTTTACCCTGAGCGAGATGCTGCACAGTTGCCAAGAGCTGTTCCAAGCGCAACTCAGCCAATCGGAACACAGCAACCTGAAGTTCGAACTTCAATCGCCCAGCCAAGAGTTACGGCTGATCAGCTATCGCGCCATTATTGAGCAATGCTTGCAGCAACTATTGGAAAACAGCCTCAGACATGCCTTCAGCGCCAATCAGCAGGGCAAAATTCTATTGACCGCTTTGATCGAAGGGCCAGACCTGGTTTTGCAAGTTAGCGACAATGGTCAGGGCATGAGTCAGAGCACTCAGGAGCAGTGTTTCAATCCCTTCTTCACCACCCAATTTGGCAAGGGCAGCAATGGCCTAGGGCTGTATTGGGTGCATCAGCAGTGCACCAGTCTGCTCAAGGGCAGCATCAGTTGTCAAAGCAGTGAACAAGGCAGCCGCTTTTGCATACGCCTACCCCTGCAAGAGCATCAGCAATAAAAAATGCCAGCACTTGGCTGGCATTCTGGGTATCCGAATCAGGAAAGTGGCCACTGTCATTGCCCAATAAGGCCAGCGGCCAAGCCAATTACTGGCCCTTAACTTCTTTCAGGCCGTTGAAAGCAACAGTGCCCAGTTCTTCTTCGATACGGATCAATTGGTTGTACTTAGCAACACGGTCAGAACGGCTCAAAGAACCAGTTTTGATCTGGCCAGCAGCAGTACCCACCGCCAAGTCAGCGATGGTGGCGTCTTCGGTTTCGCCGCTGCGGTGTGAAATCACAGCAGTGTAGCCAGCGTCTTTGGCCATTTTGATCGCCGCCAGAGTTTCGGTCAGAGAACCGATCTGGTTGAACTTGATCAAGATGGAGTTAGCGATGCCGTTGTCGATGCCGCGCTTCAGGATCTTGGTGTTGGTTACGAACAGATCGTCACCCACCAATTGGATCTTGTCGCCCAGAATCTTAGTTTGGTAAGCAAAGCCGTCCCAATCAGACTCGTCCAAACCGTCTTCGATGGAAACGATTGGGTATTGCTCAACCCAGGTAGCCAAGAAGTCAGAGAAGCCTTCAGAAGTGAAGATACGACCTTCGCCTTTCAGGTTGTACTCGTTCTTTTCTTTGTCGTAGAACTCAGAAGCAGCGCAGTCCAGAGCCAGAGTGATGTCTTTGCCCAGCACATAGCCAGCGGCTTCAACGGCTTCTTTGATCACAGCCAGAGCTTCGGCGTTGGATTTCAGGTCAGGTGCGAAACCGCCTTCGTCGCCTACGGCAGTGTTGTAGCCCTTGCTAGACAATACTTTACGCAGTGCGTGGAACACTTCAGCGCCCATGCGCAGTGCTTCACGGAAGTTTGGCGCGCCAACTGGCTGAATCATGAACTCTTGGATGTCAACGCCGTTGTCGGCGTGCTCACCACCGTTGATGATGTTCATCATTGGCAATGGCATGCTGTAAACGCCAGGCGTGCCGTTCAGGTCAGCGATGTGTGCGTACAGCGGCTTGCCAGCGGCAGCAGCAGCGGCTTTGGCGTTGGCCAAAGAAACAGCCAAAATGGCGTTAGCGCCCAGGTTGGTTTTGTTTTCAGTGCCGTCCAGGTCGATCATGATTTGGTCAACCTTGGCTTGGTCTTGTGCGTCCTGACCCAACAGGGCGTCACGGATCGCACCGTTTACATTAGCAACGGCCTTCAATACGCCCTTGCCTAGGTAACGGCTTTTATCGCCATCACGCAGTTCCAGCGCTTCGCGTGAACCAGTAGAAGCACCGCTTGGCGCGGTCGCACGGCCAAAGAAGCCGCCTTCTAGGGTTACGTCAACTTCAATGGTTGGGTTGCCGCGTGAATCCATGATTTCGCGAGCTTTGATTTCAACGATCTTTGCCATCTGCGTTTCTCCAATAGACAAGTCTAAATAGGGGGAATAGATCACCCAGGTTGGGGCGTAATTAAATTACAAAAGCCTGCGCAGCATACTGCGAAATGCCGTAATTTGCCACCACATTTACTACCAATCTGCTACCTTAGCTGATCCGCATCAATGCCTTTTCCACTAGCCGCTGCCAGCCTACTAACTGGCCTGACGCTGATCTGCCAAGGCTTTGGCGCTGTCCAACACCTGTTTTAAGAAGGGGCCGGTCACCGAATTGGACTGCTCGCTGACCTGCTCTGGCGTACCAGTGGCGACAATGGTGCCGCCACCCTTACCGCCCTCAGGCCCAAGGTCAATGATCCAATCGGCGGTTTTGATCACATCCAGGTTATGTTCAATCACCACCAGGGTATTGCCATGGTCGCGCAGGCGATGCAGCACCTCAAGCAACTGCTTGATGTCATGGAAGTGCAGGCCAGTGGTGGGCTCATCGAGGATGTAGAGCGTTTTGCCGGTGTCACGCTTGGCCAGTTCTTTGGCCAGTTTGATGCGCTGCGCCTCACCGCCCGACAGGGTGGTGGCGTTCTGCCCCAGCTTGATGTAACTCAGGCCCACGTCCATTAGGGTTTGCAGCTTACGGGCGATCTTGGGCACGGCAGCAAAAAAGGCCAGCGCGTCCTCGACCGTCATGTCCAGTACCTGATGAATGTTTTTGCCCTTGTACAACACCTCCAGGGTTTCACGGTTGTAGCGCTGGCCATGACAAACATCGCAGGGCACATAGATGTCGGCCAAAAAGTGCATCTCAACCTTGATTACGCCATCGCCTTGGCAGGACTCACAGCGACCACCCTTAACATTAAAACTGAAGCGCCCTGAGGCATAGCCCCGAGCTCTGGCCTCTTGAGTGCCAGCAAAAAGATCACGAATGTCGGTAAAGATGCCGGTATAGGTGGCCGGATTCGAACGCGGGGTACGGCCAATGGGGCTTTGGTCAATGTCGATCACCTTGTCGAAATGCTCCAAGCCCAATACTTTTTTGTGCGGCGCGGCCTGCAGGGTGGTGGCACCGTTCAACTCGGTGGCTGCCAAGGGGTAAAGGGTGTGGTTAATCAGGGTCGACTTGCCCGAGCCGGACACGCCCGTGACACAGGTGAACAAGCCCACAGGAATGCTTAGATCAACGTTTTTGAGATTATTACCACTGGCACACAAGACCTGCAACCTAGGCAAGCCCTTGTCGCTATGCCGCTCGGCAGGTACTTCAATAGCCTTGCGCCCAGACAAATAGTCGCCAGTAAGGGATTGCGGGTTAGCAATGACTTGCTCCGGCGTACCCTGGGCTACTACCCGACCACCATGCACCCCAGCTCCCGGGCCAATGTCCAACACATAGTCGGCGCGACGGATGGCGTCTTCATCATGCTCGACCACCAGCACGGTATTGCCCAGATCTCGCAGGTGCATCAGGGTGGCCAATAGACGATCGTTATCTCGCTGGTGCAAGCCAATGGACGGCTCATCCAGAATGTACATCACACCAACCAAACCGGCACCGATCTGGCTGGCCAAGCGAATGCGTTGACTCTCGCCGCCCGACAGGGTGTTAGCGCTGCGCTCCAAACTGAGGTAATCCAAACCCACATTGACCAAGAAGCCTAGCCTAAGGGCCACTTCACGCACAATGGGTTGGGCGATCTCACCTGCCTTGCCCGGCAAGCTCAGGTCGGCAAACCACTGCTTAGCCTCGCCGATCGACATGTGAGCAATCTGAGGTAAGTTAGTATTCGCCAACCACACATGCCTTGCGGTTTTGTTCAATCTGGAGCCGTCACAGTCTGGGCAATGGCTCTCGGACATGTATTTACTCAGCTCCTCACGCACGCCCTCGCTTTCGGTCTCGCGAAAGCGACGCTCTAGGTTAGGGATCACGCCCTCAAAAGGGTGCTGCTTTTCGTACAGATGACCGCGAGCATTGACATAGCGAAAGCGAATGCTGGTACTGCCAGTGCCATAGAGCACCTTCTTTTGGAAATCTTTGGCCAGCATGCCAAAGGGCAAATCGATGTCAACGCCATAGTGCGCGGCCAAGGATTCGAGCAAACTGAAGTAATAGACCGAGCGCCTGTCCCAGCCATTAATGGCCCCCTGAGCCAGACTCAGGCCAGGGTCACGCACCACCAGCTTAGGGTCAAAGAACCGATGAATGCCCAAACCATCGCAACTCGGGCAAGCGCCAGCAGGGTTGTTAAAGGAGAACATGCGCGGTTCCAGCTCAGGGATGGAGTAACCACAAACCGGGCAAGCAAACTTGCTGGAAAACAGCAGCTCTGGCAGCTGCTGTTCCTGATCCATACTGATCACCCTGGCCACGCCATCGGCCAGCTCAAGGGCCGTGGCCAGGCTTTCCGCCAGACGCTGCGCCAAATCATCACGCACCTTAAAGCGATCAATCACCGCCTCAATGTCATGCTTTTTTTGTTTATCCAGCGTCGGCACATCGTCTAGGTCGCAAACCAAACCATTGACCCTAACCCGAACATAGCCCTCGGCGCGCAACTTCTCAAACAGGTGTAAGTGCTCACCTTTTCGCCCCTGCACCAAGGGTGCCAGCAGCATCATTTTACTGCCCTCTGGCAGGGCAAGGATTTTGTCCACCATCTGACTAATGCTCTGTGCTGCCAGAGGTTCGTCGTGATCCGGGCAGCGCGGTTCGCCAGCCCGAGCAAAGAGCAAGCGCAAGTAGTCGTAAATCTCAGTGGTGGTGCCCACGGTGGAGCGCGGGTTGTGGCTGGTGGACTTCTGCTCAATGGAAATGGCAGGCGACAGGCCCTCAATATGGTCCACGTCCGGCTTTTCCATCATCGACAAAAACTGGCGCGCGTAGGCTGACAAACTTTCAACATAGCGGCGCTGCCCCTCGGCATAAAGGGTATCGAAGGCCAAGGACGATTTGCCCGAACCTGACAACCCAGTGATCACCACTAACTTATCACGGGGTAAATCAAGATCAACGTTTTTCAGGTTGTGGGTGCGGGCTCCGCGAATGACGATCTGCTGCATGACTCTGGCTACCGAGTTGGGGTTGAGCGAATGGGGCATTATACGCTAACGAGCAGCAAATAGCCTGCCTAGGCTCAGGCCTGCTTAGAGCCCTAGCTGGATTGCGAAAACCCAAGACTTCACCTAGACTAAAGTCCGGCAGCAGTTACAGCAAACTACTGCCATTAAGGACCGGCTGGTGTATGATGCTAGCCATATTTCGCTCAGCTAAAGGAGCTCTCTTATGTCGAAAGGTACCATTAATAAAGCCATCGTTCTTGGCCGCGTGGGCCAGGACCCCGAAATGAAAGCCACGGCCTCTGGCCTTTCTGTAATTAATGTCAGCGTTGCCACCAACAGCGTTTCCGGCTCAGGCGATAACCGCCGTGAAGAAACCGAATGGCACCGCGTGACCATGTTTGGCAAATTGGCGGAAATTACTAATCAATATGTGCGCAAAGGCAGCCTGATTTATGTTGAAGGCCGCTTGCAGACGCGCAAATGGCAGGATCAAAACGGCCAAGACCGCTACAGCACCGACATCATTGCCAATGAAATGCAGATGATTGGTAGCAAAAGCGACAATCAGGGCGGCTACCAAGCGCAAGACGATTGGCAGCAGGGCGCCAACGACTGGCAAAATCAAAATCAAAATAATTTCAGTCAGCCCAGTGCTCAACCTAGGCAGCAAGCCTACAACAATCCACCACCGGCACAGCAGCCTAATTTTCAACAGCCGCCGGCACAACAAGCCCCTGAGCAGCCCATGCAACAGCAACCTGCACAGCAACCACCTATGCAACAACAACCTGCACAGCAGCCGACCTGGCAAAACGCCCCGGCTCAGCAGCCTAACCGCCCGCAACAGCCCACTCAACCCAGCAGCCCTGATGATGGCTGGTCGGATGACATACCATTTTGAGTTTAAGCCAAGACTAAATATCTGAGACATAAAAAAACCAAGCCCAGGCTTGGTTTTTTTACAACAGCTAAAACTAACTGTTCACTGCGTCTTTCAATGCTTTGCCGGGCTTGAAGCTGACCACCTTGGCGGAAGGAATGGTGATAGGCTCGCCGGTCTTTGGGTTCAAACCTTGACGCTCATTGCGAGTCTTAACTTGAAAACTGCCAAAGCCCACAAGTGTCAGGCCATCCCTTTTAATGCAAGCATTGACAATTTGATCCAAGACTACATTCAATACTTCACCAGCTTTATCTTTGCTGATTTCGGCTTTAGCGGCAATGGCCGCAGCTAACTCAGGTTTACGCATTTTATTGTTTCCTTAGTGATTTATTTGTCTCGTTCGGGTAGCTAACGCATACTATGGAGACTTAGGCTCCCTAGTTAGTGCAGCACTGGCATCCATTCTTTTATGGATTGTGGAGAGCGTCAAGTGATCAAAGCGAAAAAGTTTGAAAAACTAAGGCCAACTCATGCAAATGATGTCTTCTGAGATTATTAAGGGCCCTTGGCGACCAGCCCAACACTTTAACGAGCTCTCAGCCACTGAGCGTAATTGGCTTTTTGATACCAGCTCATTAACCAAAAAATTACGACAACAGTTTGGCCGTATTGAATTACAACTAATTCATGAGGGCCAACGTGTGGCCAGCTCCAGTGAGTGCTTGTTAATGGGCATCCACCTTCGTAGTCAAGTCATTGAACGACATGTCTTTCTCAAAGACCAGCATGGCGTCTTGGTGAACGCGATGAGCCTTTTACCCTTAACCAGTCTAACCAAGGCCAACAAAAGGTTGCGCTTGCAGCGACCTGCACCCCTTGGTAGCCTACTCTTCAGCTTAGGCTGCAATCGCCCACAACCCATGGCTTATAAGTCTGGCGATCTGTGGCAGCGCTTATCCATTTTTTTCCTACAAAGCAAGCCCATCATGGTTATTGAACGCTTTCATCCGCGAGTTATGCTTCATGCTCCCTAATTTACCAGCCATAATTGCCATCACCCGTCTCAATCGCCCTATCGGCAGCTTATTATTACTTTGGCCAACTTATTGGGCGCTGTGGTTAGCTGCTGAAGGTAGTCCAAGTTTGTTTAACCTGATCATATTCAGCCTGGGCGTACTGGTAATGCGTTCTGCCGGCTGTGTAGCTAATGATTTAGCAGATCGCCATGTGGACGGTCATGTTAAGCGCACCCAGGCCCGGCCCTTGGTCACTGGCATGCTCAGCCTCAGCCAGGCACGCAACCTCTTGCTGCTGTTGTTGGCACTGGCCTTGATGCTGGTGCTCCTGCTGGGGCCCTTATTGCTACTTTGGAGCCTGCCGGCCTTGGCCTTGGCCATGATCTATCCCTTCATGAAGCGCTACACCCATCTGCCTCAGCTCGTGCTTGGCTTAGCTTTTTCTTGGGCCATTCCCATGGCCTTTGTTGCTCAGTCTGGCCAGATGCCAATGATTGCCTGGCTGGTGTTTATTGCCAATGCACTCTGGACGGTAGCCTATGACACACAGTACGCCATGGTTGACCGTGATGATGATTTGAAAATTGGCGTTAAATCCACTGCCATACTTTTTGGCCAAGCAGATAGAGCCATTGTTCTCTGCTTGCAAATGTTAATGCTCTGCTCTTTATTACTCTATGGCCTCTATACTCAGCTTGCCTGGCCTTATTATATCGGCCTAATCCTAACCCTGAGCCATTTTACTTGGCAGTGGCATTTCACCCGCAATCGCAGTCGCGAGCGATGCTTTCGTGCATTTCTCGCTAATAATTACAGTGGTTTGATTATATTTACCTCAATACTGGTCAGCTTTTGGCCATCACTAATATGACAGGGAGATGAAGGCTGTCATAACGCTGTCATATTGTTGCGCTTCAATCAGTGCAAACCTACTTGGATGAGGATAATTCCATGTCAAGCCGCACCATCCTAATCGTCGACGACGAAGCCCCAATTCGTGAAATGATCGCCGCAGCTCTGGAAATGGCTGGCTATCACAGCCTGGAAGCAGAGGATGCCCGTACCGCACACTCCATCATTGTTGACCAAAAGCCCGATCTGATCTTACTCGATTGGATGCTGCCAAACATCAGTGGTGTCGAACTAGCAAGAAGGCTTAAACGTGAAAGCCTAACCAATGAAATACCCATAATCATGCTCACTGCTAAAGGGGAAGAAGATCACAAAATTCAAGGCCTTGAAGCTGGTGCCGATGATTACATCACTAAGCCATTTTCACCCAGAGAGTTGGTGGCACGCTTGAAAGCCGTACTCAGGCGAACTACCCCTCTTGGCATTGACGAACCCATTGACGTCAATGGTCTTAGGCTTGATCCTGCCAGTCACCGCGTCACAGGAAATGGAGTAGAACTCGAAATAGGACCCACTGAATACCGCCTGCTACAATTTTTCATGAGCCATCAGGAACGGGCCTATACTCGCTCTCAGCTTTTGGACCAGGTATGGGGTGGTAATGTCTATGTCGACGAACGTACGGTGGATGTACATATTCGTCGCTTGCGCAAAGCGCTGGGGGATGACTTCATGCATCTAGTACAAACTGTTCGCGGCACAGGGTACCGATTCTCGGCTAAATCGGCTGGCAAGGCCTAGAATGAATCCAAGAGATCTACGCAAACACTTTGGCCATTTACTGCTCATTGCACTGTCACTGCTGTTGCTTAGCTGGCTTACGGATTGGGGCTCTTACTTGGCCTTGGTTGTTTTATTGCTCTATGTCGCGCGTCTAAAATGGCAGCAATGGCGTTTATACCATTGGTTAAATCAGGGCAAACAGTCCGAGCCACCCGAGGCCAAGGGGCTTTGGGGGCAAATCTTTGATCTGCTGTACAGCATTCGTAAGCGGGGTCAGCGGGACTCTGAACGATTGGTTCAGGCCCTAAAACGGGTCAAGAACAGTGCCCAAGCCATGCCAGATGGCATTGTCATGCTCAACAGCAAGGGGAATATCGACTGGTGGAACCAAGCATCAGAACAACTCCTGGGTTTAAAGCAGGGTGATAAGGGCCAGTTAATTTCTTTTTTGCTTCGAGATCCAAAATTTTTGGCATTTCTGCAAAACCCAAGCCCAAATGTTCAAATACAGGCACCAAATGATGCTCAGCGATTATTACAGCTGACACTAGTGCAGTACAATCAGAATGAGCAGCTTTTACTGGCAAGAGACATCACTCGACTCAAACAGCTTGAACAAATGCGACAAGACTTTGTTGCCAATGCCAGCCATGAACTAAGAACACCCTTAACGGTTTTCCGTGGTTACCTAGAAACCATGCTGGACTACAGTGATCAGTTAAGCCCTGTATTCCAACGTGCATTAAAACAAATGCAACAGCAAACTGAACGGATGAATAACCTGGTCAATGATTTGTTGGTTTTGACTAGACTAGATTCAGACATACGTGCTGAGGAGCAAAGCCTGGTAGATGTAGAGAAGCTCCTTACCGAGATTGCAGAGGATGCCATGGAACTTAATGATGCTAAACAGCATCAGATTGAGGTTAAGATAGAGACAAAACTGGGGTTATTGGCCAATGAAAATGAGTTACGAAGTGCTATTTCAAACCTGGTCTACAACGCTGTCCACTACACCCCAGAGCAGGGAATGATCCGAATCAGCTGGTCACTTCAAGGGGATCATGCAGTCATAGCCGTTCAAGACAATGGCATTGGCATTGAGCCACACCACATCACTAGGTTAACCGAACGCTTTTATCGAGTAGATTCATCACGTGCCACAGCAACAGGTGGTACAGGCCTTGGACTAGCAATTGTTAAACACGTACTACAGCTGCATCATGCTCAGCTACAGATAGACTCTGAACTTGATCAAGGTAGTACTTTCAGTGCGGTCTTTCCTCTAACACTAACCCAGCCTATGGTCGAGCTAAATGCAAAGATAAGCGATTAAGCTTATCAGCGTCCTGATCAATTAATCGTAGCCGTATCTTTAGTTTGCTGGCATCAAGGTGTTTTTGTTCTGCCTGGATGCCATAGATGAGGCAATTTAGAGACAGCTCTTCTTCCTTACCGAAGGGAATATCTAACACTGCCTGAACCAGTACCTCTGCTGGCTCATAACGCGGCGCCACAAGGATAGCTTCAGTTAAACTGATGTCTAGCAAATCGGCCTCTTGCACCTCCTTGCCAACTCTAAATCTTACCTTTTTAGCGCTGGCTTTGGTCTGAGATGGTGCAGCCTTAGCCACCAAAGTATTACTAGCACTTGCGGCTAACAAAGGATTGGCAGCCTGGCTGGGTGCAGAGCTAGGTAACTGTGGAGAACTGGACTTAGCAGTTAGCAGGCTTTGTTGTTCAGATGCCACTTTATTAGTATTACTTACCTTACCGGCCATAATTTGCTGAATCAACTTACGATGCTTATGCAAGGCTTTCATTGCCTTACTGACTAGCTGTTCCGCTGTAAAAGGCTTGCCAATATAATCATTAACGCCAGCCTGTACTGCTTTAACCACATGATCACGGCTACCGCGGCTTGTAACCATGACAAAGGGCGTCTTATCCGCACCTGTTTCTTGTTCATAAGCCCTTAGCCATTCAAGTAACTCTAAACCGCTTACCTCAGGCATCTCCCAATCACAGAGTACTAAATGGTACTGATCCTTTTTTAATAGTGCACGAGCCTTATTACCATTGACAGCCTCTACAACCTCGGTGAAGGGCATGTGCTGCCTCAATGTTCGTTTGATTAGATCACGAATAAAACTCGCATCATCTGCAACTAAAACTTTCAGCTTCATTTTCTTTTTCCCATGAAGATCACTCAAAGCTTAGTTCATTTGCATAAATTTGCAGGCTGTAAAACGAAAAAACCCAGCCGAAGCTGGGTTAATGAGTCAGTGTTGCCACTACTTCATACGCTTAACATCACGAGCAACTTGCAACTGAGCCATGGCCAGAGTCAATTGTAAAGTCATGCGATTATAATCAGCATCGGTTGGCTCGCTTGAAGCTAAAGTATCTCTAGCTTTCTGGACGGCCGCCTTAGCTGCTTGCTCATCAATATCATCAGCACGTAAAGCAGTGTCAGCAAGTACACTGATATGGTGCGGTTGAACCTCTAGGTATCCGCTGGACACATAAAATAACTCTTCCACACCATGCTGTTTGGTCACACGAATATGGCCAGGCTTCAAGCGCGTCAGCAAAGGAGTGTGACCAGGTAAAACACCGATCTCACCCTCTTGAGCCGTAGCAACCACCATCTCAACCAAGCCGGAGAAGATCTGCTGCTCAGCACTGACAATGTCACAACGAACCGTCATTGCCATGAGAACTCTCCTTTACTTCTGTTGTTGGCGTGCTTCGTGAGCCGCAATTACTTCATCAATGGTACCCTTCATGTAGAAATCTTGCTCAGCAATATGGTCATATTCACCGTTCAAAATACCACGGAAACCACGGATGGTTTCTTTCAGGGGCACATAGCGACCTGGCACACCGTTGAACACTTCGGCAACGAAGAAAGGTTGCGACAAGAAACGCTGAATACGACGAGCACGAGATACAACCTGCTTGTCGTCATCAGAAAGCTCATCCATACCCAGAATAGCAATGATGTCTTTCAACTCATTGTAACGCTGCAAAGTGGCTTGAACTTCACGGGTAGTGTTGTAATGCTCTTCACCGATAACCAAAGGATCTAACTGACGGCTAGTAGACACCAAGGGGTCAACCGCAGGGTAAATACCCAAGGCGGCAATGTCACGGCTCAATACTACGGTAGCGTCCAAGTGGGCAAAGGTAGTGGCTGGGGATGGGTCAGTTAAGTCATCCGCAGGTACGTATACCGCTTGAACCGAGGTAATGGAGCCCACCTTAGTTGAGGTGATGCGCTCTTGCAATACGCCCATTTCCTCTGCCAGGGTTGGCTGATAACCTACCGCCGATGGCATACGGCCCAACAATGCCGATACTTCAGTACCCGCCAGGGTGTAACGATAGATGTTATCAACGAAGAAAAGAACATCACGGCCTTCATCACGGAACTTTTCCGCCAAAGTCAAACCAGTCAAAGCAACACGCAAGCGGTTACCTGGTGGCTCGTTCATCTGACCGTAAACCAAGGATACTTTATCAAGTACGTTAGAATCTTTCATCTCGTGATAAAAGTCGTTACCTTCACGGGTACGCTCACCCACACCGGCAAACACAGAGAAACCACTGTGCTCGATGGCGATGTTACGGATCAGTTCCATCATGTTTACGGTTTTACCCACACCGGCACCACCGAACAAGCCAACTTTACCACCTTTAGCAAAAGGACAGTTCAGGTCGATTACCTTAACACCGGTTTCCAGCAGCTCAATGCCTGAGCTTTGCTCGGCATAGCTTGGCGCTGGACGGTGAATGGCCATACGCTCTTTTTCACCAATAGGGCCAGCTTCGTCAATGGGATTACCCAAAACGTCCATGATGCGGCCCAGGGTTTCAACACCCACTGGCACTTCAATGGCTTTACCTGTGTTATCCACGGCCAAGCCACGGCGCAGACCCTCGGAAGAGCCCATGGCAATGGTACGCACCACGCCGTCGCCAAGTTGTTGCTGTACTTCGAGGGTAATGTTGTTATCCGCAACCACCAAGGCATCATATACCTTTGGTACACTGTTCTGCGGGAATTCAACGTCAATTACCGCACCAATAATCTGTACGATCTTTCCGCTACTCATCTTTGTTTCCTCTGAATCTGTTAAACCGCTGCGGCCCCGCCGACAATCTCCGACAGTTCCTGTGTAATGGCTGCTTGTCTGGCTTTGTTATACTTAAGCTGCAGACTCTTAATCAGGTCACCCGCATTATCGGTGGCATTTTTCATCGCCAGCATACGTGCGGACTGCTCGCAGGCATTGTTTTCAATCACGGCTTGATATACCTGAGTTTCAATGTAACGAGTTACTAGCTCTGATAAAAGCTCATCAGCGCTTGGCTCATAAACATAATCCCAGTTATAGCGCGTGGTTTCGTCTTCAACGGCCTCGAGCGGTAACAGTTGTTCAATTTCTGGTTTCTGGGTCATGGCATTAATAAAGTGGTTATAAACCACATATACCCGATCCAAGTCCCCACGATCATAGGCATCAAACATGTTCTTAACACCACCAATCAGGTCAGCTACCGCCGGGGTATCGCCAACATGACTAATGGTTGCACTTACTTCAACATCACGACTTTTAAAGAAAGCAGTGCCCTTGATGCCAATGGGACACACGCAAACTGAGACACCCTCTTGCTGAAAACGCTTAATGTCAGCCATTACCCTTTTGAAAAGGTTAACGTTTAAGCCACCACATAAACCACGATCGGTGGTGACCACAATATAACCAACTCGTTTGATATCACGTACAGTCATGTATTCATGACCTACATTAGGATTTGAGTTAGCTATGTGGCCGATAACATTGCGTATCATTCTGGCATAGGGTTTGCCTTGCTGCATGCGGTCTTGTGCTTTACGCATCTTACTGGCAGCAACCATCTGCATCGCTGAAGTAATCTTCTGCGTGTTACGGACACTGCCCATTTTGGTGCGAATTTCTTTTCCGACTGCCATTTGTCAGCCCCTTGGTTAGGACCCGCCTAAGCGGGTCACATGATTACCAGCTCTGTGTTGCTTTAAAACGATCCACTGCAGCCTTTAGTTCAGCTGCGATATCGTCGTTGTAACTGCCCGTGCTATTGATGTTATTCATCAATTCAGCATATTCACTGGCCATAAAGGCATGCAATGAACGCTCGAAAGACTGCACCTGCTTCACTTCAAGATCCGCAAAGTAGCCTTCGTTTACTGCAAACAGAGAAACCGCCATATTAGCAACTGATAAGGGTGCATATTGACCCTGCTTCATCAGCTCTACGACTCGCTGACCGTGCTCCAATTGCTTACGGGTTGCGTCATCAAGGTCAGAAGCAAACTGAGCAAAGGCAGCCAGCTCACGGTACTGAGCCAGGGCCAAACGGATACCGCCACCCAACTTCTTGATGATCTTGGTCTGAGCAGAGCCACCTACACGAGAAACCGAAATACCAGCGTTCATTGCAGGACGAATACCAGCATTAAACAGGCTAGACTCCAAGAAGATCTGACCATCGGTAATGGAAATCACGTTGGTTGGTACGAAAGCCGATACGTCACCACCCTGAGTTTCAATGATGGGCAGGGCCGTCAATGAACCGGTTTTGCCCTTCACTTCACCCTTGGTGAACGCCTCAACATACTCAGCATTGACACGAGCTGCACGCTCAAGCAAACGAGAGTGAAGGTAAAATACATCACCAGGGTAGGCTTCACGACCAGGTGGACGACGAAGCAACAGAGAAATCTGACGATAAGCCCAAGCTTGCTTGGTCAGGTCATCGTAAACGATCAGAGCGTCTTCACCACGATCACGGAAGTACTCACCCATAGTGCAGCCTGCATAAGCAGCTAGATACTGCATGGAAGCAGGATCGGAAGCCGAGGCGGCAACCACAATGGTGTGATCCAGAGCGCCGTGCTCTTCCAGCTTACGCACCACGTTAGCAATGGTGGATTGCTTTTGACCAATGGCCACGTAAACGCATTTAATGCCTGTGCCTTTTTGGTTAATGATGGCATCAACGGCCATGGCGGTTTTACCGGTTTGACGGTCACCAATGATCAGCTCACGCTGACCACGACCCACTGGCACCATGGCGTCAACGGCTTTATAACCGGTTTGTACCGGCTGGTCGACCGATTGACGTGCAATTACACCTGGTGCAACTTTCTCAATGGCGTCAGTAAGCTTAGTATTTACTTCGCCTTTACCATCAATGGGGTTACCCAAAGCATCAACCACACGGCCCAGGAGTTCAGGACCCACTGGCACCTCAAGAATGCGGCCCGTACACTTACAGGTTTGACCCTCGGCCAAATCTTTGTAGTCACCCAGAACAATGGCACCTACGGAATCACGCTCAAGGTTAAGCGCCATACCAAATTGACCATTTTCAAATTCAATCATTTCGCCGTACATGGCTTGATTTAAGCCATGAATACGCACAATACCATCAGAAACACCAATTACGGTGCCTTGATTTTGTGCTTTTGCATCAATATCCAGCTTGGCGATTCGCTGTTTGATGATTTCACTGATTTCAGAAGGATTCAGTTGCTGCATGCTCTTTCCCTCAATTAAACACTAAAAGTTTGGCTAAGATTGCGCAGACGCCCCTGAACCGAGCCATCAATGACTTCTTGCTCGGTTCGGATAATGACACCACCTATAAGCTCTGGTTTAACCACAACCTTGATGTCGACGGCCTTAGCAAAACGCTTTTCCAACTTAGTGCTTAGGAGTTTAATCTGTTCATCGTTGAGCGCCATTGCTGTTTCAAGCTGGACTGGCACACGGTTTTCACGCTCAGCGCGTAGGCTTTCAAATTGCTGACGAATTTCCGGCAGTAGCGTTAATCGCTCTGCCTCAGCCAACACCTCAATCAAGGGGTGCAGGCTACTAGTCAACTGCTCACCGGCCACTGCCAATAATGCTTGTGCTTTATCAGAGGGCCTCAGGTCAGGGCTGTTTATCAGCTCAAGAACTCTATCTTGTGCAACCAAAGCAGTTAAAAGTGACAAGCCTTCAGACCATTGAGGCAAGGCTTGCTGTTCGTCTGCGGAATGGAAAACCGCTCGAGCATAGGGTCGAGCTAGGGTGCTAATTTCCGCCATAGTCACCCCCTATCAAAGCTTGGCAGCCAGGTCGTCAACCAACTTGGCATGTTTAGCGGCATCGATCTCAGTTTGCAAGATTCGCTCAGCACCCAGTACAGCCAAACGACTGACTTCAGCACGTAATTGCTCACGAGCTGTGGCGATTTGCGCATCCACGTCAGCCTTGGCTTGGGCAGCAATTTTTTCTGCTGCCGCCTTGGCTTCTTCTTTGGCGGTATCGATCATTTGTGCGGAACGACGATGGGCCTCATCAAGAAGTTGTGCGGACTGTGCACGACTGTCTTTAAGGGTGTCTCCAGCTTTTTCCTGTGCCATTTGCAAGTCACGCTTGGCACGGTCTGCCGCTTCCAAACCATCAGCAATCTTTTTTTGACGCTCTTGCATCGCAGTGGTCAAGGGTGGCCACACATATTTGACGCAAAACCAAACAAATATAAAGAATGAAATGGTTTGACCGAGCAGCGTCAGATTCATGTTCATCGGCTATTTCCTCTGTCGTTGTCAGGCAAAACAAACACAAGCGCGTAAAATACGCGCTTGTGTTGAGTAGATTACATGGTGAACAGAATCAACATTGCCAGACCTACAGAGATCATGGGTACCGCATCCAACAGACCGGCCATGATAAAGGTTTTGGTTTGCAGGTTAGATGCCATCTCAGGTTGACGCGCGCAGTTGTCAAGCAGCTTTGAACCAAGGTGGGCAAAGCCAAAGGCAGTTGAGAATGCAGCAACACTAAGGATGATAGCAACAGCGAAAATTTCCATGGTAGGACTCCAAGTTTCAGTTAAGGTTAGTTAAGGAAAATATTAATGGTCTTCATGTGCTTGGTTCAGGTAAACCACACTGAGCACCGTAAAGATAAATGCCTGCAAAGGGATAACCAACAGGTGGAAAATCGCCCAAGGCACATCGGCAATGAACTGCAGGTAGAAGGGCATCAGCGCAATCAATACGAAGATAACTTCACCTGCATACATATTTCCGAAAAGACGGAAAGCGAGTGTTACTGGCTTTACCAGCAGCGCAATGACTTCCAACACGAAGTTGATAGGCGCAAACAACCAATGTGCAAAGGGCATTGAAGACAGTTCCTTCGCATAACCAACTGCGCCCTTGACCTTAATACTGTAATAGATGATAAACAGCAGAACACCAAAGGAGATACCCAAAGTACCGTTAATGTCAGTAGTTGGCACGATCTTAAAGTAAGGAATACCCAAGAGCTCTGCACTGTAAGGGAAGTAGTCGATGGGCACCAACTTTAGGGTATTCATCAACAAAATCCAGAAGAACAAGGTTAAAGCAATGGCACCAATGGTCGCACTTGGCCGACCGTTAAAGGTATCTTTTAGAATACCGCCCACGTATTCCAAGACCATTTCAACAAAGTTTTGCAATCCACCTGGCACGCCCACGGTGACGCGTCTAGAGGCCAACATAAACAAGCCAATAAACAACAAACCCATCAACCATGACCAAAGCATGGTATCCAGATGGATGGACATAAAGCCCATGGCTTCAATTTGCTCTTGGTTTTGCGCGACAGTCCAGCCTAGTTCTGGGTGCCTACCAAACGTTAGATTGGTTAAGTGATGCTGAATGTAATATTCAGCCGAACCTTTCTCTGCCATTCTCTAATCCTCAAGCCAAGGAGTTGGCTACTTATCAACTTTAATAAAAACCAGAGGCTGTAAGATCAACAACAAAAACCAGACTGTAAAAAATGACCAGTACTGTAGATCTTCAACTTTTAGTAGCAGTGCGGCTAGGAGCATCATGCTCAACACAAAACGGCCCACCACTGCACTATAAAAATCTTTGGCTAACAGATCGGCATCATCAGAGCCGCTGTGTTTCGTGCCACGCCATCTATACCATAGGTTAGGCAGCAACCAAAGGCAGGTTGCCAGAACAATAGATTGACCTATGTCAGGAGATACTAACAAAGAAATCATACTAATCAAGAGGCTAATCAATGCAATTAGTAAAAGTGGGACAAATTTCTTTGTTAAGTCGCTGGACTGCATGCGAATTACAACCTTTGTAATGCCAATTTTAACGCCAACTACCGAGTTAAGGGCTTGGCACTACTGGTTACTCATGACAACTAATCGGCTGACACCTTAACACGATCCAAGATGGCATCAAGCTCATTTAACGAGCCGTAACGAATGCTGAGCACCCCCTTACCCTTAGAATCATGCTTGATCACCACCTGAGCACCAAAACGCTCACTGATCAAAGACTCTAAACGCTTAATATCTGGATCCAAGGGCTTAGCAACCTGCTGTTTGGGCTTCTGTGCTGATTTCACTAACTGCTCAGTTTGTCGCACACTAAGCTGTTTAGCCACCACATCCTTTGCTAAACGCAGTTGCTCTTCTGCTGACAAGGCCAGCAGCGCCTTGGCATGACCAGCATCTAGATGACCCTGCTGTAACATTTGCTGCACCTGAGGGTCTAAATTCAACAAACGCAACAAATTGGCAACAGCCACCCTGGAACGACCCACGGAGTCGGCGATCTGTTGCTGAGTTAGCTGGAACTCTTGCTGCAAACGATACAAAGCCAGGGCTTCTTCCATGGCGTTAAGATCTTCACGCTGGATGTTTTCTATCAGCGACAGGGCCAAGCAGTCTTGGTCACTGACCTCACGAATCAACACTGGAACCTTATCTAAGCCCGCCTGCTGAGCGGCGCGCCAACGGCGCTCACCGGCAATGATCTCATAGCTTTCGCCCTGCAACTGGCGCACCACCACGGGCTGCATAATTCCATGCTTAGCGATCGAGGCCGCCAGCTCTTCCAGAGCTTCTGGCACCATGGACTTACGGGGCTGATACTGCCCTGGGCGCAGGAACTCCACCGGCAGCACCATTAGGTCTTTGTTCTGCTCACCCTGTTGATCCCGCACACTCACGTCTTGCTTTGTTTGTGAAATCAGGGTATTAAGACCACGGCCTAGGCCGCGTTTTTTTGCGTTCATTTCCAATCCTTAAACTAGGCTGTAACCTTGGCGCAACGTCGAATTAACTCACCCGCCAAGGCCAAATAGGCCAATGCACCCTTAGAACTGCGATCATAATGCAACACCGGCAAGCCATGACTAGGGGCCTCGGCCAAACGTACATTGCGCGGTATAACGGTACGAAACACCTGATCGCCAAAGTGGCTTTTCAGTTCACGTGACACATCAATGGCCAGACTGTTTCGAGCATCAAACATGGTGCGCAAAATACCTTCAATCACCAACTGTGGGTTGACCATTTGCTGAATCTGCTTGATGGTCTCCATTAAGGAGGCCAAGCCCTCCAAGGCATAGTATTCGCACTGCACCGGAATCAACACCGAATCGGCGGCAGTCATGGCATTCACAGTCAACAGGTTCAATGAAGGAGGGCAATCAATAATAATGAAATCGTAATCTGACTGCACCAATGATAACTTCAACTTTAGGCGTTGCTCGCGGCCAATGACCTGAATCAGCTCGACCTCGGCCGCGGTTAGGTCGCTATTGGCACCGATCAAATCATAGCCGGACTCTTGGCACACCAGCTTACAGTCTTTGGCGCTAACATCCGTGATTAACAGCTCATAAGATGACTGATCCACCTCATCCTTGGCCACACCACTGCCCATGGTGGCATTGCCCTGAGGATCCAGGTCCAACAACAGGACACGACGCTTAGCGGCCACCAGCGATGCCGCCAGATTGATGGCCGTGGTTGTCTTGCCGACGCCGCCTTTTTGATTGGTAACGGCAATGGTTTTAGCCACGATGATTCCTCATAAAAAATGTTCTAACCCTTGGCAAAGACCAAGCGCACCAGATGACGAGCGCCATCGGCATAGGGCACTTGCAGCGGCTGCAACCAGTCCAAGACGACATGACTGGGTAGGTTGGCCAGCTCTTCGCTTGGCGCCTGACCCTTCATCGCCAACCAGGCACCCTCAGGCTGCAAACATTGCTGCGACCAATTTACCAAGTCTGGCAGACTAGAGAAAGCCCGACAGCTAATTAAGTCGTAGCCCTGCTCTGGCTGGTAGTGCTCTAAGCGCTGATGCAACACCTCAAAGGATAAGGCCAAACTGAGTTTAACCTGTGACAGAAAGCGAGTTTTTTTGCCATTGCTGTCGAGCATGGCCAACTGCAAATCAGGGCGCATAATGGCCATCATCACCCCGGGCATACCCCCGCCGCTGCCCACGTCCAGCACTCGACTGCCAGTTGGCAGGTCTTGCAGATAGGGCAAGATCGATAGGCTGTCGACCAGATGGCGGCGCACCATTTCCAGCGGGTCGCGCACCGCGGTGAGGTTATAGGCCTGATTCCATTTCACTAACAGCTGGTGGTAGGCCAGCAGTTGCGCCAATTGCTCGCTACTGAGCGCCAGCCCTAGCTGCTCAGCACCCTGCCTTAATAAGGTTTCGGCGTCCTCTTGCACAAAGGAGACTGTTTGCATTAGCTGACCCTTGAAAGCTGATGTTTCTTCAGGTGTACCAGCAGCAAGGATACTGCTGCAGGCGTAACACCCTGAATACGACCGGCCTGTGCCAAGGTGGCAGGGCGCACTTGCTGTAATTTTTGCCGGATCTCATTCGACAAGCTGGGCAGCTGGCTGTAATCAAAATCGAGCGGAATGCTCATCTGCTCGTGCTTTTTCAGCTGCTCGATTTCTTGCTGCTGGCGAGCAATGTAGCCCTGATAGCGAGCACTGATCTCGATTTGCTCCGCCACCAGCTCGGTGACATTGGCCACCGGCTCGCCCTTAAGGTTGGCCACATCCTGATAACTGGATTCTGGGCGTTTGAGAATGTCCAGCAAGCTGGATTCTTTACTTAATGGCCGCTCGAACTTGGCATTAAGGGCCTCTAAGCCCGGATGCAGAGGCGAAATATAGGTGGTGGCCAGGCGCTGATGTTCCAGTTCAATGGCTTCGCGCTTCTGGCAGAAATGCTGCCACTGAACATCCCCTACCAAGCCCAGCTGACGACCCTGTTCGGTCAGGCGCAGATCGGCGTTGTCTTCTCGCAGCAGCAGGCGGTATTCGGCGCGACTGGTGAACATGCGGTAGGGCTCTTTGGTGCCCATGGTGATCAGGTCATCGACCAACACACCAATGTAGGATTGTTCGCGACCTGGGTACCAAGGCTGCATGTCAGCAGCGCGCAAGGCGGCATTCGCGCCAGCCAGCAAGCCCTGAGCCGCGGCCTCTTCGTAGCCTGTGGTGCCGTTGATCTGGCCAGCAAAAAACAGGTTGGCCAGCTGTTTGTTTTCCAGCCAGGGTGTTAGCTCGCGCGGATCAAAAAAGTCGTATTCAATGGCGTAACCAGGACGGGTAATGTGGGCATTTTCAAAACCGCGAATGCTGTGAATAAAATCCACCTGCACATCAAAGGGCAGACTGGTGGAAATGCCATTGGGGTACAGCTCGTAGCTGGTCAGACCCTCTGGCTCAACAAAGATCTGGTGGCTGTCTTTGTCGGCAAAGCGCACGATCTTGTCTTCAATGGAGGGGCAGTAACGCGGGCCGATACCCTCGATCTCGCCAGCATACATGGGCGAGCGATCCAGATTATTGCGGATAATGTCATGGGTTTTGTCATTGGTGTGGGTGATCCAGCAGCAAACCTGCTGCGGGTGGTCTTCCACTCGCCCCATAAAGCTCATCACTGGCATAGGGGTGTCGCCCCACTGCTCTTCCATCACCGAAAAATCCACCGTGCGACGATCGATTCGGGCGGGGGTGCCGGTCTTTAAGCGACCCACGGCCAGATTCAGCTCGCGTAAACGCTGCGACAAAGCATTGGCTGGCGCATCGCCCATGCGACCGCCCTGATAATTATCCATGCCAACATGGATCTTGCCCGCTAAGAAGGTGCCAGCGGTTAACACCACCGATTTGGCACGGATGCGTATGCCCGTTTGGGTCACCACACCCAACACCTGCTGCTGCCCGACAATCAGGTCATCGGCACCCTGTTGATAAATAAAGAGGTTGGGCTGGGCTTCCACGATCTGGCGAATGGCGGCGCGATACAGGGCACGGTCTGCTTGGGCGCGAGTGGCTCGCACCGCAGGGCCTTTGCGCGAATTGAGCACGCGAAACTGAATGCCACCTAGGTCGGTAGCTCGAGCCATGGCACCGCCCAGGGCATCCACTTCGCGCACCAGATGGCTTTTACCAATGCCGCCAATGGCTGGGTTACAGGACATGGCACCCACGGTTTCGATGTTGTGGGTTAATAACAGGGTTGCAGCGCCCATGCGCGCACTGGCCAAGGCCGCTTCGGTTCCGGCATGGCCGCCACCTATGACAATGACATCAAACTCTCTTGGGAACTGCATCCGCACCTCTGTCTAAAAAACAACCAACACTGGGGCGGCTATTATACCCATGGCCATCAATTTTGCACGGCTTTCGCCTGCCAACGCAGCAAATTTTCAAACTCTGACTGCCTGCCAATGGCCTGCTGCGAACCATCGTGCACCGAAGACACCTTATAGATACGATTGCTATAGGGCCAGAGCCAAACCCGCATCCAGCGCTCGCGCTCCCCGGGGTTAACGGCCGGCTGATGCAGCTCATAGGCCACCGCCTGACTGATGCTAGGGGCAGCAACGAACCGAGCGGACTGTTGCCAAACCTGCTCGTCCTCGGCGATGATCTTGGCCATTTCGCGCCAAAGCTGTTGCTCATTGGCCTCTGGGTCGGCTAATTCTGGCAACACCAGCACCTGAGCCAACAAAAATAACTGACGCCTGTTGTGGGTTAAAGCAGTGGATTGCCGATCGTCACGCACCAACTGGTCCACCTTGGCTCGACCTTCAAACACCAGACTTAGGTGCTGATCCAAGTCTTGTGCATGTGCGAACTGTACAGAGCGATCCGCGCTTGGCCACTGCCGCCAAACAAAGAGCGCAAACAACAGCAGTATGAGCGAATAACCCAAGAGTTTTTTCACTGCCCGACCCTAATTGACCTAAAATAAAGGCCAATAGTTTAAAGCAAAGCCCCTGAGGCACCAAGGATAACCATGAAATCTGTATTACTGATGGGCTATGGCCAGTTGTTGCAAGGGGTAAGCCCCTTATTGGATCAGGCCAATTTGGATTGGCTAGGCATCTCCCGTAGCCAGCAGCACCCTAGGCTGCTGAACTTCGATTTGCGCCAACCTTGGCCGCAGCGAATTGAGGCCAGTATTGCCCTGATTACCATCAGCGCTTATGGCCGCAGCGAACAAGAGTATCGCGCCAGCTACCTAGCGTGCGCCCAAGGCATTGCACAAGCCATTAAACAGGGCAGACTGCAAGCAAAGCAATTGATTTGGGTATCCAGCACCAGCGTCTGGGGGCAAACTGGCTTGGTCAACGAAGAGGTTGAAGCCCTGCCAGAGAGCACCAACAGCAAAATTCTGCTGCAAGCCGAACAATGCCTGCAGCAAGCACACCAGCAGGTTTGCATTGTTCGTTTTGCTGGCCTCTATGGCGGCAGTGATTGGCTGATCCGGCGCTGGCAACAAGGCCTGCTTGCCCTGGACCAACACAGTCATAGAATGCATCGCGAGGACGCCAGTGCGCTATTGTTCTGGTTGAGCCAGCAATGGCTAGATGGGCATGATTTACCCAGGCTACTGATAGGCTATGACGGCAGGGCAACGCTGGGATCGGAATTGGATCAATACTTTAGCCAGCAATTAGGCAGCCCTCAGATCACCAACCGACCATCAGGCAAAGCCAGCAAAATCATCAACAGCAGCAAATTACAGGATTTGGGGTTTCGCTGCCAATATGCTGACTTTCGCAGTGGCTATCAAGGGATCATCCAACAGCACAAGTCTAACGACTAGACTGGCCAAGTCATTAGCTTGTCCAAGATTAGATCATTTCAACCTGAGACTCCCAAAACTCACGGCGCAAGCGCTTGTGTTCCAGGTGATCTTCAATGGCGCGACGAGCGGCTAACTTACGATGGTTATTGCTGCGCTTGGTTTCAGAGCAATCACTGTAGCGATGCAGCTTGTGATCTTCCAAATTGGCCATTTCGCGTTCAATTAGATTATCAAACATAACTGTCTCCTTAGCTGGTTAGTGGCTAACCCATTCATTGCTTTTGTTCACGATTGGTCAATTTGACCATCGATTTGTTATTGTTTTTCAATGCTTTGTCGAAAATCTGAACAGCATCTTATAACAAATTGTGAACAATGACAAACTTTGAACGAGAATTATGGCAAGAAAATGACAAATTTTGTCACAAGGTTACTATTTGCAACCCAAGGCCATTGACAGCAGAAAACAAACGAAATGAAGATTGAATTGGACGCCTCAAGGGGCGAGCCGCCCGAAACCAAGCACTTATTGTCGACGCAAGCGTGAAGGCATACGTCGATAATTTAGCTTATCGTATACCCATGAACCACTCATACGAACACTATAGAGCACCGTTGACACAAACAAACCAAACATAATTGCTAACAACAGCGCATCTAAACTCAACACCAAGCCAGGCTGAAAGTCATGCAGGGTCGCCTGAGCCAAATCGGGATTAAAATAACGCCCAAGATGCAATAACTGCTGAAAGATGTTCGATTGGTCCAAGGCAACCATTTGCCGACCCAGATCTTCCACCCGGTCATGTAGTTGCCAAATGACATGACCAGTATCTCGAGTGGCAGGGTCTGCTGAAACACGAAATTGATTAATGAGTTGTGTTAAGTCGCCTGAGGTATGAGTATCAGCAATACTTTGATACCGCGAAAGGTGCAAACTTGCTTCGTCCAACTGCCCCCCCAGCCTCTGCTTATATTGCACCAACCACATAGGCACCTGCATCCCTAATAAAGCAGCAGCAAAAAAAGTAAGCTTATCAATTAAAGCCCAGACCAACTTGGTCATGTCCTATTCCTCATCGTTTTGGCCCTGTGTGTTAACTTCATTCATTATCGTTATAAACCAAGATTGCACAGATGACTTGGCATGACCTGCAGTTTGTGCAATATACTTGAACCAGCACACATTATAGGCTCGTAAATAAAATTTAATTCATTCATGTTCGTTTATTTTTTAAACATACTACCTCAGCGAACTCAGAATAAATGCGAATTAATTCTAACTCTAGACTCCCTGAACTAATCGGACCCTGCCATTATTATCAAAAATGGCTCGAACCCGCCCAAGCCACTGAACTGCAAATAATGCTTGAACATGAGATCAGCTGGCTGTCAGGCTGGGTAAAGATGTTCGGCAAAACTCACAAAATCCCCAGAAAACAAGCCTGGATGTCTAACAACCAAGCGCCCTACACCTACTCTCATCAGCGGCTTGATAGTCAAGGCTGGCCAAATGAGCTTGAGCAGCTGAAGCAATGGCTTCAGCAAGACCTTAAACAACAATTCAACTCCTGCTTGCTGAATCGTTATCAAAATGGCCAAGAACACATGGGCTGGCATGCCGATGATGAGCCAGAGCTAGGGCCCAAGGCACATGTTGCCATTATATCTCTTGGCCAAGATCGAGATCTACTGATCAAAGAAAAGCAAAGCCGAAAAAGCTATTTTTCGATTCGCTTAGAACATGGTAGTCTGTTATACATGCCTGCACCCATGCAACAGCATTGGTTGCATGCTCTGCCTAAACGTTCGCTACGCAGCCACCCAGGAACACGCATCAGCCTTACATTCAGGATGCGCTATACTTAGTTAGTTGGCACAATGGTAGTTGGCACAATATTGAGGATTGATCAGTGATACCACTATACGAAAGCACGCCGGCCTTTGCTGAATATAAAATTTATGTACATCGTTTAATTGACCGCCTACGGGCTGAGTTACCAGAAGAGGTAACAGCTGTACGCTGTCAGGCTGGCGAGTATTTGGAACTTAATGACAACGGTCCTGCTGACTTAAAAGTTCTGAACTCGGGTTTTTTACGCCTTTACTGGCGCTCAAAGCACCTATTAACCTTGGAACCAGGCGACCCAATTTGCAACCTGCCTAATGATTTCTCTCTTCGCGCAGAAGGTTCCTGTGACATCTATACCATGCCAATTGAACAGCTCCAAGGGGAGTTATTAACCACTTGGATTGAATTGCTTCAAGCCTGGCCTGGCCTGCAGACACTATTAATAGCCGAAGTCAGCCCAGATCAAGGCAGAAGCAGCCCAGAATATCGATTCTACAAGCCAGGTGAGACAATCATCGAACAAGATTCAGATCCTGATTTTGTTTACTCCTTGGCCGAAGGTACAGTAGAGGTTATTCGAGATGGCACCAACCTAGCAGAGGTTACTGCCGGTGAAATCTTTGGGGCTCTTTCTATTTTAAATGAGGAAAAACGTACCGCTTCGGTTATCGCTCGAACTCACTGTACCGTACTTGCTGTACCTGCTAGTCAGTTTAGCTTCCTCATCAAAACCAGCCCCAACCTAGTACTTGAGTTAATGCGCTCAATGGCTAACAACCTAGCGGTTGCCAACCAGAGAATCCTTAGCCAGTAAAGACTGCTGAGATTGCAACAGCTCTGCCAGGCTACCCCGCCAGAGCTGTTTCTGAGCCTGCTCAATCTCCTGCACCTGCAATCTTAGATCCGTAAGGCCTTGCATACTGGCAGGCCATTCTTCGGCCAAGGGTAGGCGCCAAGGCAAAGTCTGCAACCAATGACTAGCACTGATCTGATGGGGGTTAGCAGCTAATCGCCACTGCCCTGCGGCGTCCTGAACCATCCAGTGCTTTCTTAACCATGACATTACCTGGTTCCACTCTTCTAACTTTGGATAACCACAGTAATGACGCAAACTATATTCGGAAACACCCTGCTGCTGATTAAAGTGTTGCCACAAGACTAACAGCGCCATTACAGGTTGCAAGGCCAGGGGTATGGGAGGTGAGCTTTTATGATGCACCAAACCCAAATCAAGCACGGCCACGAGCTGCGCACTTAGTAAAATCATTTGCCACGATAAATATACCCATAAAAGGAACAGCGGGATGGCAGCAAAAGCACCGTAAATAAATTCGTAAGAAGGGAAGTTTTGAATGAAAAAAGCAAATAACCACTTCGCGACCTCAAAAAGGGCTGTCATCAGCAGAGCTCCGACCAGAGCATAACGCAGCCGAACCCCATGATTGGGTACAACCCAATACAATAGGGTAAAGGCTAACACTTCCAAACCTCTTGCGAGCCAAAGTTGCCAAGCACTCACCACAGAGGGCAAATCTAACCACCATGCAAGATTCGATAGGCTTGCAGACAAGGCCAAGGTTGCGCCAATAAGAATGGGGCCAAGGGATAAAAAGGTCCAATACAACATAAAGGCATACAGACTTTTTCGGCTTCGCCTTACTCGCCAGATCCTGTTAAATGCCTGCTCAATGTTGTAGATCATCAAGACTGAGGTAGCCAATAAAATTGCTAAGCCCATTGCAGTCAATTGGCTAGCTTTAACACTGAAGGCTTGAAGATACTCTTGCACCACCTCCCCAACCTGCGGCACTAAAAAAGACATCAAAGGCTCGATTAACTGCTGCTGATACTGCTCACTTTCTGGCAATAAACTAAAAATCGACACCAACAGGGTAAAGAGTGGAACCAAGGCAAATAAGGTCGTATAAGTTAGGCTGGCTGCCAAACCAGCACAACCATCCTGAAAGTAACGCCTAATGACCAATTCAGGCAATGCCTTATAGTCGGCTAGACTAGTACGCCAAGAGGCTAGCCATGCGCTCTTGGCTGCCAAGAGATCGTCAGTACGGAATTTGTGCAGGAATGACCATGACATAAGAACTTCTCTACAAACTATTCTAGTCAGTCTAAAGCAGAATACTGGCAAAGCAACAATGCCATGTACCGAACAGGTAAATCGAACTGACTTTTGACAAGTAACACTTTTAATCCTTTTCAGCGGCTGCTAGTCTAAAATAAACTTTTGTAACTCCTTCCTTATAGGGCCAATCTTTATGGCGGTTATTTTCGTCTGCTTCTTACTTGCAATGGTGACACCCTGGTTATATCGCATACGGCCTGAACTGAGTGTTGGCCTGCTGATGGCCTGGGTGGCAGTGGTGTTTCTCTGGTTCAGCCAGTTCTATACTGACGTTCATCAGGGGCAATTTTATCAAGAGTATTGGCAATGGGTGCCCAGCCTTGGCATTCAACTGTCTTTACATCTGGATGCCCTAGCCCTGATCTTTGTCTGGTTGATTAGCGGCATCGGGTTTTTCATTCTGTTCTACGCCAGTGGCTACCTCAAGGGCGAAAAGAACCTTGGCCGACTGCTGGCCATTCTGATGATCTTCATGGGCGCCATGCTGGGGCTGGTCACCAGCAACAACCTTATTAGTCTGTTCGTCTTTTGGGAGCTCACCTCGGTCACCTCCTACCTACTGATCGGTTACCATTTCGAGCAAGAAAAATCGAAAAAGTCAGCCCTTCAGGGTCTACTTGTGACCGTTGCTGGTGGTTTGGCCTTGATGTCGGGTATGATTTTGCTGGCTCAGGTCGGTGGCAGTTACGATATTCAATACCTGCTGTCACAAGCGGACCGCATCCAAGAAAGCCCCTATTACAGCCTGATTCTGGTGCTGATCCTAATTGGTGCGCTCAGCAAGTCGGCGCAGTTCCCACTGCATTTCTGGCTGCCCAATGCCATGGCAGCTCCCACGCCCATCAGTGCTTACCTGCACTCAGCCACCATGGTTAAGGCCGGCATTTATCTTCTGGCTCGCTTAAATCCAGCGCTGGGAGGCACTGAACTATGGTTCTGGTCACTGCTGCTGCTGGGCGGCACCACCATGTTTATGGGCGCCGCTTTTTCTGCCTTCTCGGCCGATCTCAAGCGCATTCTGGCTTACTCCACTCTGATGGCACTCGGCACCCTGACCATGCTGCTAGGCATCGGTAGCGACTATGCCATGCGTGCTTTTGTGGTCTTTCTCTTTGCTCATGCCCTGTACAAGGGCGCACTCTTTATGGCGGCTGGCACCATCGATCATGAAACCGGCACGCGCAATGTGTTTGCCATGGGCGGGCTGGGTAAAAAAATGCCTCTCACCTTTGCCTTTACCCTAATCGCCGCACTATCCTTTGCTGGCGTACCTCCCTTACTGGGCTTTATTGGTAAAGAATTTCTGTTAGAAGCGGCCCTGCTGTCTTGGCTGGTACTGTTGCTGGTGGCCATCAGTTCGATATTCATTGTGGCCGCGGCGCTGAAAGTCGCTTGGTTGCCCTTTACTGGTGAATTCAAGGATACGCCCCATGCACCCCATGAGGCACCTCTAAGCCTCAGGTTAGGCACCATGGTGCTGGCCAGCCTGTCGTTGGGCCTTGGTTTGCTGGCTTGGCTGCTGAACCCTATATTTTCTCAAGCGGCCAGCAATGTTATGGGTGCTGAGTTGAGTGTTAAACTCAGCCTATGGCATGGCATTAATATCCCACTTCTGGTTAGCCTAGCCGCCCTAGGTTTGGGTTGTCTCTGCTACCTCTGGCTACGCACTCGCAGCCAAACGGTCGATTGGATCGAGAAACTGGGTCAATACGGCCCAGAGATGATGTGGGAAACCTTCTGGCAGAAGCTACTGGCCTTTGCTAAATGGCAAAGTGACATCATGCAAAGTGGTAATCTGAGACGCGATATATGGGTAATGGCACTGGTCACTCTAGGCTTGGTTGGCTGGGCTGCTATGCGCCACTGGCCAGGTTTGCCTGAGTTAGAACTTGGCGAATGGAAAATTCACGAATTAGCGGTGGTCAGTGTCGCCTTCCTTGCTGGCCTTTATACCTGTCTCACCAGACAACGCTTGGGTGCGGTTGCTGCCTTAGGTGCGCTCGGCTTCTCAGTGGCTCTGTTGTTCGTTTTCTTCAGCGCACCGGATCTTGCCATCACTCAGGTGTTAATCGAAACCCTCACCGTTATTCTGCTGGTATTGGTTCTCTTTAGACTACCTAGGTTCCAACTTTACAGCTCAATTAAAGAACGCTGGTTTGATGCCGGCATCTCCATCATCATTGGCTTTATGATGTTGATGTTCATTCTGCTGGTGTCTGGTAACCACTATTACGAAAGCATCTCCGGTTACATGATCGAAAACAGCTATGTGATCGCCAAGGGCCGCAATGTGGTAAACGTTATTCTGGTCGACTACCGCGCCCTGGATACCCTAGGGGAGCTATTCGTATTGGCCATTGCCGCCACCGGTATTTATGCCATGATCCGTCAACCAAGGGAGCTCTCCTGATGTCTTCGTACTCCTTAATCATTCGTACCGCAACGGCCATCATGGTGCCCCTACTGTTGCTGTTCTCCATTTCGTTGCTTATTCGCGGCCATGACGAGCCTGGAGGCGGTTTTATTGCTGGTTTGGTGGCGTCCAGTGCATTCTCTATGTACCTTTTTGCCTTCGACGCCGATAGCACCAAAAAGTTCTTGAAGGTTAATAGCCGGATCCTAATGGGCGTTGGCTTGCTACTGGCCATGATTGCTGGCTTCATTGCATTGGCTTTTGGCCAAGAATTTCTCACAGCTCAATGGCTTTATATTGCCCTTGGCAACCTTGGCACACTAAAGCTTTCAACTCCCTTGTTGTTTGATATTGGTGTCTATTTGGTGGTGCTTGGCACAGTCACGACCATCATCATTGCCTTGGCAAAATCGGAGGACGCATGATTCTTATTATGGCATTTCTCATTGGTAGTATGTACGCAGGTGCAATCTATATGATGATGCGCCGCTCAATCATCAAATTAGTAATGGGCCTGATCATCCTCGCCAATGCAACTAACTTACTAATCTTCACCGTTGCCGGACCACTCAGAAGAGGAGCGCCACCACTTATTGCAGAGGGTAGTATCGTACCGGATCAACTGGTGGCCGATCCTTTACCTCAAGCCCTTATTCTCACCGCCATTGTTATTAGTTTTGGTGTGCTTGCTTTTGCAGTGGTACTGATTCACCGAGTGTATGAAGTGATAGGCGTTGACGACATGAACAACCTTAAGGACGACAGCGAATGATGCAAGCCGTACTTCTACCCATTGCTCTGCCGATGCTGGCTGGAGCCCTATGCATGGTTTTTTGGTTTCAGCCCAGATTGCAAACCTACCTAAGTATTCTGTCAGCTGTTTTAGTGATGTTGAGCGCTGTTTGGCTGTTTGCCCTGCACGCTGAACTTGGCATATTGGTACTGCAATTAGGGGGTTGGCAAGCCCCCTTTGGTATCAGCCTAGTAGCTGACACTCTGGCCATGAGCATGGTTTTAATTGCCTCCATTATCTATCTGGGCACGCTGATTTTCTCCCTGGCCAGCCAAAGCAAAACCAGCTTACGCTATGGCTACTTACCTCTGCTCAACCTAATGGTAGCAGGTGTGATGGGCAGCTTCCTCACCGGCGACATCTTTAACCTTTATGTTTGGTTCGAGATCATGCTGATTGCCTCCTTTGGCTTGCTGATTCTGGGTGGCGAAAAAGCCCAGCTACGAGGTGCCATAAAATATGTGGCCATGAATTTACTTTCTTCAGCCTTGTTCCTTACGGCCATAGGCTTGCTCTATGGCATGGTTGGCACACTGAATATGGCCGATGTGGCGGTTAAATTACAGGCCATTGAAGATCAGCGTTTAATCATTATTGTTTCCATGCTCTTCATGGTCGCATTTGGTATTAAAGCAGCCGCCTTCCCGCTGTTCTTTTGGTTGCCAGCCAGTTATCACACCCCGGCGGTGGCGGTATCCGCAGTATTTGCAGGCCTTTTAACCAAGGTTGGGGTCTATGTGCTGTTCCGCTTCTACACCCTAATCTTTACCCAAGACTTGGACTTTACCCACCATAGCATTCTTCTTTGGGCGGGCATTCTTACCATGGTGATTGGGGTACTGGGTGCAGCAGCGCAGATGTCGATCCGCCGGATTCTGTCGGTACACATTATCAGTCAGATTGGCTATATGCTGGTGGCCTTGGCCATTTTCAGCCCACTAGCCATCGCAGGTGGTATTTTCTACATCATTCACAATATTGTCGTGAAAACGAACCTATTCTTTATCAGCGGCATTATCTATTATCAACGAGGCAGTTATGAGCTGAAAAAGCTAGGCGGTCTGTACAAAGACAGCCCGTGGCTGGCAATTTTTTTCTTATTGTCTGCTCTGTCACTGGCTGGATTACCGCCTCTGTCTGGCTTTTTTGCTAAGTTCATAGTCATCAGTGCCATTGTCGCTGAACGAGATTGGTGGACATTGTTCTTCGCCGTGGCCGTCAGCTTGCTAACGCTATTCTCAATGCTGAAAATCTGGTCTTATGCCTTCTGGGGCAAAAAACCTGAAATCAGCGAGGATAGCCCAATGCCAAGATTGACTGGTCAAGCCTATTGGATGTGGGTTCCTGTTACATTCCTGGCTGTTACAAGTTTGGGCATGGGCTTAGCAGCTGAGTTCTTCTTCCAGTACGCCCAACAAGCAGCTTATGAGTTGCTACATCCGCACCATTACATTCAGGCCGTTCTAGGGGAATAAAACATGCGAGCATTGGCTTGGAATATGTTAGCAGCAGTACTTTGGGTACTGCTCAATGGCAACTACAACCTTGGTAGCTTTGTCCTGGGCTTTATCATTGGCTACTTCATTTTATTATTCTGCGTACGAAAGCATCCAAGTTTTAGCCCTTACTTTTATAAGGTGCCAACGGCAATACATTTTGTCATATTTTTTCTTTATGACCTGATCGTGGCTAATATTAAAGTCGCCTATGACATCGTAACGCCAAAGCATCTAATGAAGCCAGCGGTGTTGAAAATTCCACTCAGCCTTAGAACCGACACGCAAATTGCCTTATTTGGTAATTTGATCACGGTCACACCTGGCTCTTTAACACTGGACGTCAGTCCTGATAAGCAATGGCTTTATGTACATGTGATGTACCTTGAAGATGAGGAAAAACAATTGCGTGAATTTGCTGCTCTTGAAACCCGAATAAAAAATCTTGTCGGAGGCTATGATGAGTAGCGTTATCTTAGTTTGCTATGTCACTCTTTCCTTTGCCATGCTGATCGCGCTTTACCGCTTAATTGTTGGCCCTTCTTTACCAGACCGTGTGGTCAGCCTGGAGCTGATTGCCGCCTTATTGGTTGGCTTTATTGCCATCTATGTGGTGGATACAGGGGCCACGGCATTTCTTGATGTGGCCATTGTGTTGGCTCTGGTATCTTTTATTGCTGCTATTGGCATGGCGCATTTCCTTGAACGCGGAGGTCACCGAGATGACTAACTTCCTCACTGCTTTCTTTTTGTTTACCGGTGCAGCACTGATGTTTCTTGCTGCTCTTGGTCTTTTGAGAATGCCAGACCTACTGACCCGTATGCATGCCACCAGTAAAGCGGGGGCTCTGGGTTCAGGCTTAATGGTCTTTGCCGTAGCAGCGGCCTATTCAGAGCCTGGTATCACAGCGCGCGCAGTGGCTGTTATGGTATTTATCATCATGACCGCACCAGTTGCAGCCCATGCTATCGCCCGAGCCGGCTATGTGGTGGGTATCGATAAATGGGAAGGCACCATCAAAGACGACTTTGAAGACGAGTTTAAAGAGCATAATTCTGAGTAATAATCCTTAGGTGCCCAGTTAATTGACACCCTAGTTAGCCAAGGTTTATGCATAGTTCAAACCTTTAAAGCATCAATAATGATCTGGATAGCTATCAATGGAACATAGCAAATTGGACCTCAGTAACAGTGGCCGAGTCATTGACATAGCGGGCTAGTAACACAGGTCACTATTGACCTATAGTGGCGCTAACTTTAGGAGACTGGTCTATGAAACGTATTATTATTGTTGGCGGAGGTGCAGGTGGTCTTGAGCTTGCTACACGTCTTGGACGAAAGTTCGGTAGAAAGGGCAAAATTGAAGTCATCTTAGTGGATAAGAACCCAACTCACTTTTGGAAACCCTTATTACACGAAGTAGCAACAGGGGCTATGGATTCCAACATTGATGAAGTGAGTTATCGTGTACTGGCCAGGCGCAACCACTTTCAATTTATACTAGGAGAAATGCAATCCCTGCAACCAGACTCAAACCAACTGATACTTGCAGCTCTCAATGATGGCAACCAACTGGTGCTTCCTGAGCGCACACTCAATTATGATTATCTAGTGCTCGCCATTGGGAGCGCCACAAACGATTTTGGTACTGATGGTGTAGCAGAACATTGCATTTTCTTAGATAACCTACGCCAAGCCATTCGCTTCCATCGAAAATTTGTTAACGCCATGATTCGCGCAGATAACCAAATAGGTAATGGCATTCAGGGTAGTGTGGATATCCTCATCGTTGGTGGCGGTGCCACTGGCGTAGAGCTTTCCGCTGAACTGATTAATGCTGCTGAGGTAGTAAGAGAGTATGGCTTTAAAAATCTCAAACCAGAGCACTTAAACATTCGCCTGCTGGAAGCAGGTCCAAGACTACTGCCTGCCCTGCCCGAACGCATCAGTGCTGCGGCTCTAACTGAATTAAAAGAGCTTAATATCAAGGTCGAGCTAAATGCAAGGGTTACCTCTGCCAGTCAAGGCATGGTGGAACTTGCTGATCAAAGGCAAATCAATGCCGAACTGATGGTATGGGCTGCAGGTGTCAAAGGCTGCAATGTTATGAATCAGTTGAACGGCCTCGAATTAACACGCAATAAGCAATTAGTAGTAAATTCGGCCATGCAATCCATCAGTCATGGTAATATTTTTGCCCTGGGCGACTGCTGCGCCTGCCCACAAAGTCAAGATAAATACGTGCCACCAAGAGCACAGAGCGCGCATCAAATGGCCAGCCACCTGGCTAAGCAACTGCCACTGATCATCAAGGGGCATCAGCCTAAGCCATTCATTTACCAAGATCATGGCTCTTTGGTCAGCCTCAGCCAATACAGTGCCATTGGCACGCTAATGGGCAATCTTTCTAAGGGGTCGCTAAAGGTTGAAGGCAGGATTGCTCGTTTGATGTATGTGTCACTATACCGTATGCATCAGGCCGCCATCTATGGCTGGCCGAGAGCTATTGTCATTGCCATGAGTGACCGTCTTCACCGGGTGTTTAAACCAAAACTAAAATTGCATTAAGACCACGGACACTACTATGGTTAGCAGCAGATAAAAAAACTATTTTCTCCAGTTCCAATTAATCTGCAAAGCTCCCAGTCACCCTGCAAATGTCCCTGTCACCCTGCGCGAAGTCGCAGGGTCTTTTGGGGAACCTCAATAGCCATTGACACCAAACATCATGAGATCCAGCGACTGGACGTGGGATGGCTTGGCCTGTTAAATGCACCACCGTCGATGAGACGAAAAAAAACCCGCAAGCAGCGCTTACGGGTTTCTTCATTTAAGAGCCTGACGATGACCTACTCTCACATGGCGAATGCCACACTACCATCGGCGATGCGCTGTTTCACTTCTGAGT
>SKIB01000144.1 GCA_007116635.1 Saccharospirillaceae bacterium | reverse complement strand
TCGATGCTTTGCCAATCAAAGCCACGATGGTGAAAAAACAGCTGATCTTCAGCAGCAATGACCGCTAACTGCATATTGGGCGAAATCTGCTCCAAGGGCACCCATTGGTGCTGCACCTGGGCCGGGAAGTTGGCCGGTGGGTCAAGGGCACGCATGATGCGCCATGACCAGGTTGGCGGATTCCACCAAGCCATGGACACAGGCAAGACAATGCTTAGAGCGAGTAGCAAGCACAGGCTAATGATCAACCAACGCAGCCCGCGCCGCCAAAGGGAAAGGGTTTTTGTCATAAAAAAGCCCTGGCTAGTTAGCATAATGCTAACGCTGGATAGTTAGCGCTATGCTAACAGCGACCCAGGACAAAAGGAAAGCGCTAAGCCAGTCTGACTAGCCTAGCGCTTTCGTTGTGGTGGCAGTGCTAAGCCATTATTGCGGTAGCACTAGGCGCAACTCGATCTGATGTGAGCGATTGCCGCCCACCTCGGTGATGTCACCGGCGATGGTAATGCCAGCGATGTTTTGTGCACAGCTAACGGGGTTATCGGCCTCACACTCGTGCTGCATGAAGCCATGACGTACCAGGTTGCGTAGCACCGGGTGCACGCCATTTTGCGTATCGCTGATGGCGATAAACCGACCTTGATTGACTCCGTCGCCAGCCACAGGATAGGTCTTAAAGGCATAGCTGGGCGACAAATATTGGCCTTGTTCGGTGGCCACACGATACTCATAGAGGGTATTGGAGTTTAGACCCTCAATGCGCCCTTCACGAACCAGACCCAGAGGGTCATAGCTTGAAGTAGTGGCAGTGATTTTGCTGTAGTCCTGTTGGCTGCCCCAGGGTCGGTACCAGAACTCGGTGCCCTGTTGCTCGGTTTCGACCATCAGGGTCATGCCGTTCGGGCTGGGGTGTTGCAAATAGGGGCCTACAATCAGGTTGGGTGGACAAGCAATGGCAAGCTGGCCATCTGGGCTGCGCAGCAGTTCACGGTACATCGCATCGCACGCCATGGCTTTAGGGAAGCCTGGTAAGACACGGTCTTGAGCAATGTCAAAGCGGGCAACTCGCTGATTGGTCAGCAACACATCCGCATACTGAGTACCATAGTTGAGGATGGAAGTAATCTCCTGACCAAAGGCTCCTAGACCAGGCCAGTTGCCATTGGTAATGGCGCGAGGATAGCCGGAATCCACCGATTGGCTACTGAGGGTGACTCTTGAGTAAGTACCATCGTTAAAGAATACATGAATGCGATTTGTATTCCATTTGAGTACGCCAACGATTTTATCGCTGTCGACACCCAGACCAGCCCAGTTATCACTGATGGATTTAGGGTAGTCAGGCAGCAACCGTTGCTGCTGTTGATCATAGCGTAGATAGCGGTCTTGGCTGAGGAACAGAACCGACTCACCATTTCCAGCATCAAAGCCGCCAAGGATTTCAGTCCAAGCTAAGTCTAGGCCGGGCAGCACTTGATGGACCAAGGTTGTGGATAGCCAGGCTGCACGGCTAGGGTGGAGGGGTTCAGTTGCAACACCTGGCCATCATTGCGCCAAAGGTAGCTGTGCTCGCTGCCGGTTAGGGCTGCAGTGAAGCGATAGTCGCTTGGCGGTAGTAAGGGCTCGGAAGGCTCAGGGCTAGTGCTCGGTGTTACCGTAATGCTGACAGACGGACTTACAGTCACCGATGGCTCAGGGCTAGGCGAGGGCTCAACCGACACCGATGGTTCTGCACTAGGCGAAGGTTCGGTAGTTACCGTGGGTGAGCCACTAGGTTCCGGTGTGTCAGGCAAATGGACTTCGACTCGGCAGGCAGCCAGCGAAATCAGCCCTAAGGCAGTGATCAGTAATTTTACTTTCATGGTTTATGCATCTGTTGTTAAAGACAGCGCCATTGTTGGCTCGGCCTATGAAGCTGTGGTTAAGCTGGCGCTGAAAATGACTAAGATTTGTTCAGGGTGGGTATGAATGTTACTAATGAAGGCTTCTAGCAGGGGAGCAAATTCGGCTGTAGATCAATTAGCTGCTCTTTTTTGCACAATCCGAGGGCGAAAACTTGGCAATCTTTGCTGCTCGGCCATAAAATGTTTGCTTCACAAAAATGACAAGAGGCTCCCATGGGCAGAACCTTTGAAAACCGCAAGCACGCCATGGCTAAGACCGCGGCGCATAAAACCAAGGTCTATTCCAAGTACGGACGTGAAATCTACGTTTGCGCCAAGAATGGCAGCCCAGACCCAGATGCCAACCTTAGCTTGCGCCGCCTGATCGAAAAAGCGAAAAAGGACCAGGTGCCGTCGCACGTCATTGATAAAGCGCTAGACAAAGCCAAGGGCGCTGGCGGCGAAGACTACCATCATGCCCGTTACGAAGGCTTTGGCCCTGGCAATTGCATGGTGATTGTTGATTGCTTGACCGACAACAACACCCGTACCTTTGCTGAAGTGCGCCAGTGCTTTATTAAAAACGCTGGCAAGATTGGTGCCCCTGGAGCGGTCGCGCACATGTTTGACCATAAAGCCATTCTGGCCTTTACTGGCCCCACGGAAGAAGAGGTTTTGGAGGCTTTAATGGAAGCTGATGTCGATGTGACTGACCTGCAAGAAGAGGAAGGCATGATCATCGTCAGCGCACCACCAACGGAGTTTTATAAAGCAAAAACTGCCCTAACCGAGCAATGGTCAGATTTACAGTTTGAAATCGAAGAGGTCACCTTTGAAGCTCAGGTTCAGGCTGAAGTTACCGGGGACGATGTTGCTATGTTCGAGCGTTTCATGGCGGCGCTGGACAACTGCGATGACGTGCAAGAGGTTTATCACAACGCTGTGGTGCAGTAGTTGGGCGTTAGTTGCTGTGGTTCCTGGCACAGTTTTAGAGTTGATCTCTACTTGCTTTAGAAATCTTCGACAGAAAGACCCTTAAAATTGTGCGTCACATCACATATTGGCCTATCCTCAAAGAGTTAAAACTAATTGTGGGTGGTTGTGATGATTAAATTAATGCGCAAATTAATGTTGCTTGTTGTTGTCTTTGCTGGTGTGGCTGGTGCTGAAGTACTGGTGGCAGGTTATCAAACTGGGATGGCGCCGCCTTATTTGCTGCGCGACGGTGATAAAGTTTCAGGCATAATGATAGAAATAGCACAAATGGTGGCTGAGCGTGCAAACCTAGATATAGAGTTACAGGGCTATCCTCGAGCTAGAATCGAAGCAGCCTTAGTTGAGGGCGAGATTGATATAAACATTCGTTCAAACCCTGCTTGGACGTCGAATACGGATCTTTATCAGTTTTCCTCAGCTCTATTTGTGGAGCGCAATCAAATTGTCAGCACCCAGGCTAAGGCATCTGAGATCACAACTTACACGGATCTTGCTGGCATGGTCATAGGTGGGCAGCTTGGTTTTGTATATGCAGAAGAGTTTAACCGAGGTGTTGAGAACGGGTTATTTATTCGCGATGACGTCCAGTTAGTTGAGCAAAATTATCGTAAATTATTGACCGACCGCGTAGAAGGATTTATCAATGCAGACATCCCTTTCTATTATGATCAGCAGCAAAACATAGAATATGCAGAGCTTGGACTAAGCCCTTTAATAATATCTGAAAATAGTATTCATCTAGCTATGCGCAAAGACAACTCCTTGGTTCACCTTGTAAATCAGGCCGTGGACGAGTTGATAGCAGAAGGAAGCATTCAAGCAGTTGTAGAGTCATACCGTTAGTTCGATATGTGTGTTTTGCCGATTCAAAGTAGGCCCTAGTCAATCAAGGTGAATGGTTGTCCTGTGAGCACTCTCAGAGATCATTTAGGCCTGTATTAGTGTAGAGATGAGGTTAATATTAACCCTCAGTCTTTGCTCAGGATGGGTTTGAGCCATCAATCATCTTGTGCGCCGCAAGTCATCCTGCCTTTCCTTCAATCATCCTGTGCGCCACTAGTCATCCTGCGCGCAGTCGCAGGATCTAACAGTGCAGCCGCAGCTCATTACAGCAAGAACAAGACAAAATAATGACAAAGCTGAAAAAAGCAGTTGACGCTCGGTTTGAAAGGCCTATAATGCGCGTCTCCTCAGGCAGGGCGCCGGTTCGGCGGTCTGG
>SKIB01000014.1 GCA_007116635.1 Saccharospirillaceae bacterium | reverse complement strand
ACTACCGTTGTCCGCCCTGTCGCTGGTCTGGCAACTGTGCTCTCAGGGACGCTGTTCGCCGTCCTAGCCGCTTGACGGCGTCCATCCATGGCCGCCGACACCCCTCGATCCCAGTTCCCAGTCCGCTCCTTGGGCTGGTTTTATGGCTGGCGTCATCCTGCGCGCAGTCGCAGGATCTCTGCAAATTAGACGCCCACTTACAACAACTGTCTTCTGTAAGAGCAGTAGCGGACATTGCTGCCGTTGGTGTCGAAGTAGGTAAAGTAGGGATCCAGCAGGACGCATTTGTGATTCAGCTCCGTAGGTACTAACAGCGAGCAGCCTTCTGCGGATAGGGTGCAGCTGAGCAATTGTTGCTCGCCAGCCTCGGTCAGCACCGCCACATCCAAACTCTGGCTGAAGTGAGTAGGAAAGGCCGCTTGATGCTTGAACTCTTGGTAAGCCATGGCAATTTGGTACAGAGTGCCCTGATCGGTCAGCTGATGGCCACGGACACTGAAATCAAATTCTTCAGAGTGGTTTATCAAAAACAGTATGGCTGCGGTCTGATCGGCAAAGGTGCGGGTAAGATACTTAATCAAGCCTTGATTGCTCATTAGGCGTATAGGCTGTTGGTCGTAGTGTTGCTGCAAGTAGTCCATGATCGCATTGACCAAGGCTTCTTGACCTAACAGCGCCTCTAAACGGTAAAAAAGCGAGTGGTTTTTATGGTAATAAATCGTTTTATGGTTATCGGTGGCGGTTAAACCTCGCAGTGTTCTATGAGTCAGTCGATAGTCTTCTAGCCGATAACCACGAAGTTCGTTAATTGGAAACCAGTGGTTTTGCGCCAAAATTATGCTGGTTAGATACTCGGTAATGGATTCTCTTATCAAAAAGTTGTCATTAGCACAACGTGCCAGGCCTGCACAGGTCCATTGATGCACGGCTTCGTGAACAACTTCATGCACCCGAGAAAGTTGCAGATCATCTTCGGGGCTGTTATGGGACTGCCAATGCAAAAACATGCTGTTTGTTCTGGCCCACGCATGACTGGAATCGAAGTTGCTACTGAAGTCGATGTAAAAGTAGGGTGATTCATAAGGTATGTGAGGCGCAAAAAATGCCAAGCTGGCTTCAATGAGTTGAGCTATCTGTTGCTGACGATCATTGGTCACTGGATGCTGACTGGTGGACACAAAGTGGTAGCGTCGCCCTTGCCAGTGTAATACCTGATGCTGTAGGTCGCCGTAAGCCAATTGTTGCGGGAAGCCTTGTCTATGGCGCTGGATATGCCATTGCTCACCGCTGCTGAGCACATTCCCCTCAAAGGCTATCCGGTGCTGATCATTACCGCGAATGAAATAATCGGCCTTGCCGATTGGGGTAAATAATCCTTCAATGAAGGGAAATAATACTTGGCCGCTGCTTTCGAGAGACCGAATGTCTGAATCGGAGTTGACTGCCTTCTGGTTGCTTGTATGGCGGCTAATGTGGGTTAAATTGTTGTCTGTGCTGAGATGCAATTCCAGCGTGAAACGCTCACCTCTACGGTAGGGTCGATCGAATCTGAGGCGGAAGTGACTCTTTTCTACATCAGGCTTTCCTCTGTTGGTTAACAACAGGTGGCTATCGAAGTCGGGTTGTAACCTGAGCTGGTGATTGGAATTCACCAGCGTCAGCTCGGGCTGGCCATGCAAGTGAAAGTCAAGCTGATAACTAATGTTAGCCAGCACCTCCATTTGTAAAACCAAGCGGTGCTCAATGCTATCAGCACTAACGTTGATTTCGCTTTTCAGTTCATGGATGACGAATGGACTTGGTACTAACGGACTGAGGGTAAGGCTGTTGTCTGTTAAGTTGTAATGACGATATGTCAGCTCGGTTAGCAGCAATAAAGGTACGATCAAACTGAAGACGGAATAAATGATGGTTGGTTTGCGCATCTTAAACAGCCCACCAAACACGAGTTTCTAACAGTAGAAAAAACAGCAATAGGCTCAGTGTAGGGGGCCAAACACTCTGGCATCCTAATCTTAACAGCATCAGACTGGAGAGCATCGCCAGTCCAAAGGCATAGTCGACGTACCAATACCTACTTAAATCAACAAAAAGCACAAAGGCGAAAAGCAGTGTGATACAGAGAAAGCCAAACTTAGCCCACCAAGGGTTTTGCAGGCTGCTCACCCAGGCAGTAAAGAATTAGCCAAAAAAGACAAGGGCAAAAAATAAATAGATCAGTAGATCGCTCATCAAAATCAACGGCAAGCCCATGGGCTGAGCATGATGTTGCAATACAGGCCATTGGGTGTACTGCCACATCCCAAGTGTCAGTAGCAGCCAGCACAAAGCAAGGCATGCCGCCAGCCCCAAGGATTGCCAAGAAGGTAGTGTCATCGCCAAGGTTTGCCACCAAGGCTGCTGCTTAAAATCAGCCATCAAAAGCAGAACAGGAAAGCATCCCAGTACGGCAATGGTGACGGCAGCTGAATGTAAACCCGAGGGATGCATCAGCAACCATAAAAAAACACCACCTTGATTTCGCGACTGGACCAGGCCATAAAAAGAAATTAACTGGTGCGCAGCTGTCGAATAAATTACAAGTAGCAGACTCAGCAACAGGAACCAGAGTATTGACCGAGCAGTCCTAGGAAAGGGCCGGGATGTGGCTGTCATATCAAACTCCTTGATGATAAAGGCCATGAACTATATAGCCTTTACAGAGAGCAGCCAACCCCATCAAGTTGTGTAAATGTTAGCTTGTAAGGCCCAGTCTTGGGCCAAACCCAAGACTGACCTCAAACCCCGGCCTAATCCCTAAGCAACGTTGGCGCTAAAGTTGCAAATAATTGGCCACATAGTCGGCATCCTTGTCGCCCCTGCCAGAAACATTGACGACCATAATTTGCTCAGGCGACAGTTTGGCGGCCTCAGCCATGGCCCAAGCCAGAGCGTGCGAGCTTTCCAAGGCTGGAATGATGCCTTCCACTCGGGAGAGCGTCATAAAGGCGTCAAGGCACTGCTGATCGGTCACGCTCTGGTACTGCACCCGACCAAGGTCTTTAAGGTAGCTGTGCTGCGGCCCAACACCAGGGTAATCCAGACCAGAGGCAATGGAGTGCACGGGTAGGGGTTGGCCTTGTTCGTCTTGCAGCAGGTAACACTTCATGCCGTGCAGGATGCCCGGTTGGCCCTTGGTCAGGGTGGCTGAGTGCTGGTCAGTATCCAAACCCTTGCCGGCTGGCTCAACGCCAATGCACTGCACAGAGGCGTCGGCCAAGAAATCGGTGAACAGTCCGATGGCATTACAGCCGCCCCCCACGCAGGCCACGAGGTAGTCCGGCAATTGGCCCAATTTGGCAAGGCATTGCTGCTTCACTTCTTTACCAATCACGGCTTGGAAGTCACGCACCATTTTCGGGAAGGGGTGCGGCCCGACCACGGAGCCAATGGCATAAAAATAGTTTTGTGGGTCTTGTAGATAGGACTCAAAAGCGCTGTCGACCGCGTCCTTCAGAGTGGCTGTACCCTGAGTCACGGCCACCAGTTTGCAGCCGAGGATTTTCATTTTCACCACATTGGGCTGCTCTTTTTCAATATCCACCTGCCCCATGTGAATCTCGCAGGGCAAGCCCACCAAGGCGCAGGCTGTGGCCATGGCCACGCCATGCTGGCCAGCGCCGGTTTCAGCGATGACCTTGGTTTTGCCCATGTACTTGGCCAATAAGGCCTCTCCCAGACAGTGATTGATCTTATGCGCGCCCGTGTGGTTCAAATCTTCGCGCTTAAGGTAGATCTGCGCACCGCCCAGCTGGCGAGATAGCCGCTGCGCATGAAAAAGTGGGCTCGGACGGCCAATGTAATCGCTAAACAGGCTGGCCAGCTCAGATTGAAACTCAGGGCTCTGGCAAATTTCCTTATAGGCGGCATCAATGTCATTCATGATGGCTTGCATCTCGGCCGGCACAAACTGGCCACCGTATTCGCCAAAAAAGCCCTGTTCGTCTGGCATGGCCGCGAAGGAGGCGGCGAGGTTAATTTTGTTATTCATGGTTGCCACTTGTTCTAGTTGATTGAAACATCAGTCTAGAATCTGGCACGGGCGAAACAAGGAGTTAGGTCACAGTCTGGGCATGGCTATGCAACAGAAGTCCATAGCAGTTGCGCTAGAGCAAGGTTTT
>SKIB01000075.1 GCA_007116635.1 Saccharospirillaceae bacterium | reverse complement strand
CGATCTAGTCTATCACCAGTTTGTCTATTGGCGGCGTAAGCTGCTGGAGTCAGAGTTAACACCTTCTGAGCATGCATCAGGCAATCCGCCTGCTGGTTTTACAAGGGTAACTCAAGCAAGCCAACCTCTGGCCTCTGCGTCGGATTCAGGGATTACCCTCAAGTTGCCGTCTGGCATTGCCATCAGTGGGCTGCATGCGGGCAACCTTTCAGTGCTAAGCGGCATCCTGAGGCTGTTATGACGCGTGCTCGGTACTTGCGCCCATCACTGGATTTGCCTGAAATCTATCTCTACCGCCAGCCGGTCGATTTTCGCAAGCAGGCCTTTGGCTTGGCGGCCATGGTGGAGCAGGAATTTGGTCGCAGCCCATTTGACGGCGCGCGCTATGCCTTCACCAATCGATACCGTAATCGCATCAAGTGTTTGATGTGGGGAAACGGTTCTGTTTACCTCTTGAAAATGCCGCCTTAGGCACCATATTGAATTGACCCAAGTTTGGTCAATCATTGAGAGGAACCCATGACAGCACAAACCCAGAGTTTTCAAACCGAAGTCAAGCAGCTACTCAAGCTGATGATTCATTCGCTTTATTCCAACAAGGAAATCTTCCTGCGCGAACTGATCTCCAATGCTTCCGATGCTGCCGACAAACTGCGTTTTGCCGCTCTGGCAGATAACGACCTTTATCAGGGTGATGCCGATCTTAAGGTACGCATCAGCTTTGATAAGGACGCTAAGACCATCACCATCGAGGACAACGGAATTGGTATGAGCCGAGAAGAAGCCGTTGAGCATTTGGGCACCATTGCCAAATCCGGCACCTCAGAATTCTTCGCCAGCCTAACAGGCGACAAAGCCCAGGACAGTCAGTTGATTGGTCAGTTCGGTGTTGGCTTCTATTCGTCCTTCATCGTGGCCCAGCAGGTCGATGTTTACAGCCGCAAGGCTGGCTTGCCAGCCGAGCAGGGCATCCATTGGTCAAGCCAGGGCGAGGGTGAATTCAGCATTGCCGAACAGAGCAAAGACAGTCGTGGTACCAAGATCGTTCTGACCCTGCGTGACGATGAAAGCGAGTTTTTGAACGATTGGCGTTTGCGTAGCCTGGTCACCAAGTACAGTGATCACATTGGCATTCCAGTTGAGCTTTATGTGCAGGATCACAGTCAGGCAGAGGACGACAGCGATGACGATGCTAAAGATGTGACCCCTAAGTTTAAGTGGGAGAAGGTTAACCAGGGCACCGCGCTCTGGACGCGCAACAAATCGGAATTGAAAGACGAAGATTACAACGAGTTTTACCATCACATTGCCCATGATGGCAAAGACCCCCTGACCTGGTCACACAACAGAGTCGAGGGTAAGCAAGAATACACCAGCTTGCTATATGTACCCTCAAATGCACCAATGGATCTGTGGCAGCGTGATGGCGTGCGTGGCCTGAAGCTCTATGTGCAGCGGGTGTTTATTATGGACCGTGCCGAAGAGTTTTTGCCACTGTACCTGCGCTTCATCAAGGGTGTGGTGGATAGCAAAGATTTGTCGCTCAATGTCTCGCGTGAAATCCTGCAGCAAGACAGCCATGTCAGCAGCATGAAAAAGGGCCTGACCAAGCGGGTGCTGAGCATGCTGGAGAAATTGGCCGAAGACGGCGAAAAGTACGCTGGTTTCTGGCAGCAGTTTGGCTCGGTGCTCAAAGAAGGCCCGGCAGAAGACTTCGCCAACAAAGAGCGCATTGCCGGTTTGTTGCGTTTTGCTAGCACGGTGAGCAGCAAAGAAGATCAAACTCTGGATCAGTACCTAGAGCGTATGCAAGAAGGCCAGAAGCACATCTACTATGTGATTGCCGATAGCTACAAGGCCGCTGCCGCCAGCCCGCACCTGGAAATCTTCCGCAAGAAAGGCATCGAGGTGTTGCTGCTGTCCGATCGTGTTGACGAATGGCTGATGAGCCACCTGGCCGAGTACAAGGGCAAAACCCTGAAAGACATTGCCAAGGGCAAGCTGGATCTGAGCGAAGAAGAAAGCAAAGAGCAGGAAAAAGCCGAAGAAAAGGCCAACGAAGAGCACAAAGATTTGCTGGCGCGCTTCCAAGAAGTGCTCAAAGAGCAGGTCAACACGGTGCGCGTGTCCACCCGCTTGACCGAATCGACCGCTTGTTTGGTGCGTGAGGAGTTCGAAATGGGCGCTCACTTGCGTCGTATTCTCGAAGCTGCGGGCCAAAGCGCGCCAGAAAGCAAGCCGACGCTGGAGATCAACCCTGAGCACCCACTGCTGCAAAAAATCAGCAGCCTGCCAGCGGGCGAGCAGGCCGAGAGTTTGATTCGCCTAGTGCACGACCAAGCCTGCATCGCCGAAGGTTCGGAACTGAGTGACCCTGCGGGTTACATCAGCACTCTGAATAAGCTCTTGTCTCAGGTTAGTGTGTAAGCCTGAGATTTGGCTACTAATAAAAAAACCGTCAGCAGACGGTTTTTTTATTTCCCTTGGGCGGTAGGGCAGTTCAGGTAAAAGCGGTAGCCTAGAGCCCATTCAAAGCCTACCAGGCGCACCGAGTCAAAATAAGCCCCGGCGGTCTTGCTGCTCACATCCGGTTGCCAAGCAGTGTCAGGAATCTTTGCCGGGCAGGCAGAGTCATTGCTTTCCAGTCCTTTGATGCTGATCTCAGAATCAAATTCAAAGGGCACATTAAGGCTAACGCCAAGATGCGAATGCAACTGGTTTGGCCATTGCCAACGAAAACCAGCGGCCAGCAAGTAAGAGCAGCTTAAATTGTTTCATCCGTTACTTCCTAAAGGCGACTAAAAGCCATAGCCAAGGGTCCATTCCAAACCCACCAGATTGGTTCCAGAGTAACCATCCAAGAAGCTACGATTGTCGGTTAAGGGCGTAAGTGTTACCCCTAATCTGGTATTCAATTGATTTTGAAAGTGCCACTGAAAGCCGCCAGCAGCTGCCAGTGAATAACTCAGGTCATCACCAATCATCCCGATCTGAGTGGTTAGCGCACCATAGGGGCCAGTTTGGTCATTGCCATTACCACTGAAGTGCAGTCTAGCACCCGTGCCTAATACCAGATCGCCACTGCCATCGCTGATGGCGTTACCCCAAAGCCAAAAAGTAGGGCCGACTTTTAGCCTATCTCCGGCATCGAACATCACATGGCCTGATAGGTAGCCGAAGGGCACACCCAAGGGATAGAGGTTGATTTCTGCTGCTTGTAGGCTGCCAGCACTGATAAAGGCGGCAAGGCCGATTGGAATTAACTTGTTCATAAATGCTCATAGGGTTGGTTCTGTCATGTACATCATAGCCTGCTAGATTATGCCATAGCCAGATTTGTTGGAATTCCATTCATCTGTTAGTCAGCCTAGACAGTATCAATGTGATGACTGTCAAATGTTTGGTGCTGTGATTGTTAAAAGGTATACTTTAAAAATATTATAAAAAAGAGGCAAAAGCCTCGCATAAGGCTGACAAGCAATGAAAGATTCAGGTATCAGTTCGTTGCAACCAACTGAGAGGCCGACAGTACGTTTTGGTGAATTAGTTAATAGAGTTGCCACTCGACAGGCCGATTTTCCAGATTTGATTCAGGCACTGTCGCCCTTCATCAGTACGGGTCAAGATTTGCCAGCGGACACCGCTTTGCAACTGTCTTTGGCTTTGCATGACATAGAGGATCAAGCCAAAAAAGAAGATCAACTTTATGCTTTGGTTGAAGGCCATACCAGCCCAGCTGTGGCGGTGAACAGCAGCGGCCAGATCTTGGCCTCAAACATTCCTGCACTTAATTTTTTTAGCCTGCAGATCGGTGATTCCCTGAGCAAGCTGGGCGTCAGTCAGGCGGATTTCCAAGCCTGTAAAGCGCGCATCGCGCAACTACAGGCACCAAGTTTGTTAAAACTGCAGCTGCCACACAGTACAGAACAAGAGCTGCCCTTGATCGCCATTGTTAGCTACCATCAGTCCTATCGCGCCTTTGTCATCTCAGCTCTGCAGCAGCATTGGCCCCAAGCCATGGATCGTGCCTTAGAGCAGCTCTTTGGTCTGAGTGAGTCTGAGCGGCAGGTGCTGGCAGCCTTAGCAAGAGGCTGCACGGCTGAGCAAATAGCTACAGATCGTCAGCGGTCCCTAGGCACCATTCGCCAGCAGACCAAGGCCATTTTGCACAAGTTATCAGCAGGTTCTCAGGTGCAGGCAGCCAGCATGGCTTCGGCCGCGGCCAGTGCCATCAGTAAAACCGAGCTGCCCTCAGACCCGTTACAACTTCAGCGCCGTGCCAGCCTGCTGCTAACGGGTGATCTACTCAGGGATGGTCGCCTGATTGGTTGGCGGCGCT
>SKIB01000065.1 GCA_007116635.1 Saccharospirillaceae bacterium | reverse complement strand
TGCATCGATGTCGACCTGACTGAAGACGATGTGTCGGATGAATTTAACACCAAGAATGAGTTTGTTGGCGGCACCTGGAGCCAGCTCAACAGCAGCACAGTGGTGCTCAATCTTAGCTATCGCGGCATCAGTTACGAAGGCCAAATGCGTAACCTCACCCCAGTTCAAACCGCTGCCGGTGAGCAGCAACGAGTACGCTTTAGCTCCGACCTGGTTGATGAACGACGTGCTCTAGTGATTAATAGCGGCCGGTCAGCTGAACTTGAAGGCACTCCAAGGCCTAGCAACAACAGCGATTGTGAAGCCCTGTTTGGCAGCATCTAATAAAGCTGCTTATCTTTGAGGCTCCCAAGGGAGCCTTTTTTTGGCTATATACTTTTCTCAACTAAGTTATTCACTTACTAATACTCAACGCATCAAAGCGCGTAGCACTCTGGGCAACCAGTTCGGATAGGGCGGGTAAAGCATGGCATTGCCACTGAGGCGGTAGCGTTGATGCACTGCCTTGGCATGACTGAAGCATAAGAAGCCGTCGCGGCCATGGTAGTTGCCCATGCCAGATGGCCCCACACCACCAAAGGGCAGGTCTTCCTGCGCTACCTGTAAGATGGCGTCATTGATACATACTCCACCGGCATGGCTGGTTTGCAACACCTGCTGGCGCAGTTCGTCTTGGTCGGTGAAGAGGTACAGAGCCAAAGGCCTTGGCCGCTGACGCACATAGTCCAGAGCCTGATCAACACTCTGATAGCCTACCAAGGGCAACCAAGGGCCAAAGATTTCTTGTTGCATCAACTGGCAATGCTCTGGGCACTGACTGACCAGCACCGGCGCTAGCCTACGGCCTGGCAGCTTGGATTCACTCATGCTATGCAGCATGGCACCCTGCTGCTCGGCCTCGTCCAGCCAGCTTTTCAGCCTCTGGTATTGTGCTGAATTGATGATGGCACTGTAATCGGCATTATTGGCCAGATCTGGGTAAAACTGGCTAAAGGTGCGCTGATAGGCCTGAACAAAGTCGTTAATTTTGTCTTCTGGCAGCAGCACATAGTCTGGGGCGATGCAGGTTTGGCCTGCATTCAGCGATTTAGCAAAGCACAGCCGCTTGGCTGCCTGCTCCAGGTTTGCGTCCGCTGCCAGCAAAGCTGGTGATTTGCCACCCAATTCAAGAGTCACTGGCGTCAAATTGGCCGCGGCCGCCTGCATCACTTTGCGGCCAACGCTGGTCGAGCCGGTAAAGAACAGATGATCCCAAGGCAGCTCAGCAAAGGCCGCACCCATTTGCTGATCGCCCTCCACCACCGCTACCTGGTCTTGGGCAAAGCATTTGCCCAACAAAGAGCTGAGCACGGCATTGGTTGCTGGCGTGTACTCCGACAGCTTGAGCATCACTCTGTTACCTGCAGCCAAGGCGGCTTGCAAGGGTGCTATGGCTAACTGCACTGGGTAATTCCAAGGCACAATGATGCCCACCACGCCCTTAGGCTGATACTGAATGTAGTTTCGTGCTGGCCAAAATATCAGATCCACCGCTCGGCGCTCTGCTCGCATCCAGGACGCAAGATGCTTGCGGCTGTGCTTAATGGCCTGCAGGCTACTGAACAGATCGGCAATACGACTTTCATGGGCAGAGCGGCCCGAGAAGTCCTGATCAATGGCCGCTAGCAACGCCTGCTCATGCTCAATCAGGGCCTGCTGCAAAGCCTTGAGCTGCGCTTGACGCTCAGCCAAGCTGGGGTAAGGTTGCGCGGCAAAGGCCTGTTGCTGCAAAGCAAAGCAGGCCTTTAACTGTTCTATGCTGGTTAAGCTGGACATAGTTTCCTCCATCATGATCTGCTGATCATAGCAGGCTGAGCCGCAGCCTAGCCAGACCAACCCAGATGAGTGCATTGCTGCAAGCTATTAATACAACTTGGCGTACCAACTTGACACAGCATTCTGAAAATTAAGCTCACCCATGCCACTAATGGGCAGCGACTCAGTTCAGCCATAATTGCCGCGTAGCCGCAGGCCAGGGCTCAGGTTGATGCTGCGCCACGATCACCAGGCTGTGCGCTGCCAAGTCTTGGATGGCTTGGATCACGCCCTGCTGTGAGTCTTGATCCAGGCTGGCCAAGGGCTCGTCCAGTAGCATCAATGGTCTTGGATTCAAGAGTACGCGAGCCAGAGCCAAGCGGCGCAACTGACCCTCGGAAAGGCCAAGCCCCTGATCGGCAAGTAGCACCTGCCCCTGCTGAGTGGACTGCCACCAACTATGCAAGCCAAGCTGTTGCAGCACTTTGGCTTGCTTTGCTGGCTCCACCTGCTGACCAAGACTGAGGTTGAACTGCGCACTGTCTTGAAACAGATGCGGCCGTTGCTCCAGCAGAGCATATTGCTCACGCCAAGAAGCCAAGGGCCAATCCTTGATGGGCCTGCCCTGCCAAGTTATTTGACCGCAACTGGGCTGCAACTCGGCTTGCAGCAAGCCAAGCAGGCTGGATTTCCCACTACCGGATGGGCCAAGCAAGAGCAGCAAACCCTTGTCTGGTAGTTGCCAGTTCAACTGCTGCACTATGGGGCTCAGGGCCTGTGGGTAGCGCAAACCAAGGTTGCTCAGCACCAAACCTGACTCTAAAGCTGCCTTAGCGCCTGACTTGCAACCATCACTGCCGCCCGTGCTGGACATCGACCGAGCTGCCTGTGGCTTAACCGCCAATTCGGTGAATTGCTTGGTGGATTGCTCGGCTTGCGCCTGTGGCAGGGCCAAAGCCTGAGCCGAGATCATGGCTTGCTGCCAAGCCAGGGTTGAGTTGGATACCCCCTGCCAAGCCTCAGACAAAGCCAGAAAACCAAGTAGCAGGGCAACCAATAAGGGCCACTGCGCCCATTGCAACTCTAGCTGCGGCAAGGCCATTAACCAATAGAGCAAAATGAGGCCCTGCAGCAATAACAGCAGCTGATTGGCCAGGTGCTGCTGAGCCGCCAAGGCATGACCGGCTTTAATGGCGGCTTGTTCTTTGCCTTGCCATTGGCCTTGACTCAGAGCGGCCAAATCCTGCTCTGCTAAGGAGCTGGCTTGATGATAAAGACTTTGTTGCAAGCCCTGCTGTTGACGGCGTTGCTCAGCGGCTCTGGCACTGGGCAACATGGCCAACCACAGCATTGGTAACAACAGGGCTGCCAGCAGCACTGGCCAAGCCAAGAGCGGTGCAAATAGATACAACAAGGCCGCCAGCAACAGAGTCAACAGCCAGGCCAACAGAGGTGGCAAGATGGCACGCAAATAGAGCTGATCCAAGGCGTCTAGGTCTTGAGTGAGCCGCTGCCACCAGTGCAAACCCTTAAGCCGCCAAGTGCGGTGACTGGGCAAGGCCAAGAGCGAAGCAAACAAGGAAGCTCGCATCTGAGCCAAGAGCCCCAGAATCAGATGATGGTGCAATAACCGCTCGCCATAACGGCTTAGGGTACGCAGCAAGGCCAGTGCTCTAATGATGGTCGAAGGAGTAAAGAGATCTTTGAGCAGCAAGATGCCCAGACCACTGAGGGCGGTCAGGGTTAGAAACCAGCCCGAAGCAGCCAATAAGCCCATGCCTGACAACAAGGTTAGCAACAGCAATAGGCCGCCCATGAGCCAAGCCCCTCGATGACTGCTCATCTGCCGCAGCCAGGGCAGCAACAACCTCGGCCCTGTGGGCGGCAGTGGCTCCACCGGCATCTCTGGCATCTCTGACATGGCGGCTTGGCTATTCATGGCTGGTAGGCTATCCATGACTGCTGTGCTCGGCATGGCTGCAACCCCAGCAATCCCAGTTTGCGATTCGCGCGAGCCTTGCTGCATGGCTTGCAGCCCGTCCCTTGCCTTAGGGATGGGCAGTGGCTGCAGTACCTGACCTGCTGCAGCTTGCTGGTCCAGATCCAGCACCAGATCGGCGATGCTGGCAAGGCTAGGATCATGGCTAGCAACCACCAGAATCCGCCCTTGATTGCTCAGCTCGCGCAACAAGGGTAGCAACCGAGCCCAGCTATGAGCGTCGAGGTACTGGCTGGGTTCATCCAGAAACATAAGGGGCGCTGGGCTCAGCAACAGGCGCGCCAGTGCCAGACGCTGTGCCTGACCACCTGACAAGCCCTGGCCTGCATCGCCCAGCTCGGCATCCAGCCCCTGGGGCAAGCTATCCACCAAAGGGCCAAGCCCTACCTGAGCCAGCGCATCGCGCATCTGCTGCTCACTCGCCTCTGGTGCCAGCAAGCTCAGGTTAGCGCGCAGAGTGCCGGGCTCCAACCAAGGGCGCTGGCCAAGCCAAGCCAACTGTTTGGCAACAGGTAAAACTAAAGAGCCATTGACTGGCAACAGCGCAGCCAGGCTGTGCAACAGCGTGGTTTTCCCTCGCCCGGATTGCCCCCTGACCCATAGCAATTGCCCTGGTTGCAGTTGCAACCTAATGGCAGGTAGCGGCAAAGGACTGCCGTCTCGCACTAGCTGCAGTTCTGCCATAAGCTCAGTACCACTGAGGTTATGAGGTTTAAGCTCAGTACCACTGAGGTTATGAGGTTTAAGCTCAGTACCACTGAGGTTATGAGGTTTAAGCTCAGTATCACTGAGATTATGAGGTTTAAGCTCAGTGCCACATGCACTATGGGCCTGCCAGCCTTGCTGGCGAACCTGGGTGGCCAGTTGCTGTTGCAATTGCTCGGCACTGGCCAAGGCTTTGGCGCGATCATGATAGCTTTGCCCCCAGGTGCGCAGGGGTGCAAAGAATTCCGGTGCCCAGAGCAGAACCGCCAAGCCCAGACCATAGTGCCACTGCTGCGCCACCGGCCAATCCAGCATACCAAGCAGTGACAGACCAATGTAAATGGCCAGAGTAGCAATGGCCACGGCACTAAAAAACTCAAGCACAGCACTGGACAAGAAAGCAACGCGCAGAGTTTTCATGCTCAGGTCACGATACTCAAGGCTGGTTTCTTGCAGCAGCGCACGTTCGCGGTCGATCAAACCTGCCCAGCGCAAACTGGATAGGCCTTGCAAACGGTCAATGAAATAGCCAGCCAAGCGATCCTGTTGTTGGCGCCAAGCCAGATTGATGCGCTCCGCGCCCATGCCGATTAGGCTCATGAACAGAGGAATCAAGGGCCAGGTCAGTAACAGCAGCAGACCAGCCAGCCAGTTGTGCCACCAAATCCATGGCAGCATCAGAATGGGCAGCAACATGGCCAGGGTGCGATCACGCAAATAGTGCTGATAATAGGGTCTCAGGTCTTCAACCGCCTGCATGGCCTGATTGGCCATCTTGGCTTTGCCCAACTGCTGGGCCAAGCCTGGCCCCTGACGCTGCCAATGGCTGAGCAACTGCTGTCGCACACTTGCGCTGATCCTATGCCCTAAGCTCTGGCCCAAAGCATGCTCAAGGCTGAGCAGCAGCAATCTGGCCAGCAGTAACAAGGCCAACCAAGTTAGGTATTGACTGCTGCTCGCCTGCCACAAACTGGCCAGTTGCAGGGCAAAGAGCCACAAAAAACCAAGCCAGCACAGTTGAGCCAAGAGTGCGGCCAGTTGCTGACCATAGGCTCTGGCCGCAAAGGGCTTAAGCTGTGCTGCCAGCCAAGCCGAAGCGCTTGGCTGCTGCATCAATGATAACCCTGAGAGCTGACCTTGCCACGAAACACCCAGTAAGTCCAAGCGGTGTAGGCCAAGACAATGGGAATCACAAACAAAAAGCCCAGCAACAGGAACAGTTGTGACTCAGGCGCCGAGGCGGCCTGCCACAGATCGTAGTCCGGGGGCACAATGATGGGCCAACGGCTGAGTAACAAGCCCAGATACGCAAACAGAAATACCCCAAGACTGGCCAAGAAAGGTAGGATTTGATGACCGGTTTTGATGGCATAGAGAATGGTCAGGGCCGATAACAACGCAGCTATAGGCAGTAACCACAACAAGCTGACACCGGCAAACCAACGCTCAGCGATCACGGGTTCGATCATGGGCGTCCAGACCGATACCACCAAAAATACGCCAAGAATGGCCCAGACTAATTTTGGTGTTAGGCGCTGCAACCACTGTTGCAGGTCGCCCTCGGTTTTCATCACCAGCCAGGTTGCCCCTAACAAGGCATAGCCCAGAACCAGGGCAAAGCCTGTAAAGACGCTGAACCAACTTAGCCAGTCGAAAGGACCACCGACGAAGACCTTGTCTTGCAAAGCAAAGCCCTGAATGAAGGCACCCACCACCGCGCCCTGAGACCAGGCAGCAAGGAAGGAACCTGCGCTGAAGGCAAGGTTCCACACTTTTTTCGACTTCTTGGCTTTGAAGCGAAATTCAAAGGCCACGCCACGGAAGATCAAGCCCGCTAACATCAAAAAAATGGGGATGTACAGGGCAGGCAAAAACACCGAATAGACCAGAGGAAAGGCCGCAAGCAGCCCTGCCCCACCCAAAACCAGCCAGGTTTCGTTACCGTCCCATACCGGCGCAACGGAATTCATCATCAGATCGCGCTCGGCCTCGGAATGCGACAGCGGGTAAAGTATGCCCACCCCCAGATCAAAGCCGTCCATCAACACATACATCATTAGGCCAAAGCCAATAATGACCGCCCAAATCAGTGAAAAATCAAAGGCGTCCATTTATACCCCCTTGGCGGCAGTGCCGTCGTCGTCAATGCTTAGATGGCTAGCAGACAATGGACGCTTGGCGCGCTCGATGTCATGCACTTCTTGTTCAGGATTAACGGCAAAGCCATAGCGAACCACCCTTAGCAAGTAGTACAGGCCAGCGTAGAAGACCGCAGCATAGACAGTGGCATAGCCAATTAAGCTAAAGAGTGCCATGCCACCGGTCAAGCTAGGGGTTAGACCCTCAGCCTGAGTCATGAGGCCGTAAACCAACCAGGGTGCCCTACCCGTCTCAGTCACCATCCAGCCGGCTAACACCGCAACAAAGGGCGTAATGGACATAGGAATCAGTGCCTTCAAGAACCAAGTGCTTTGATATAGCCGACCACGCCAACGCAGAGCAAAGCCTGTAAAGGCCACAAGGATCATCAGCAGACCAATGCCAACCATGACCCTAAATGACCAGAATACCAGAGCAACGGGTGGTTGTTTTTCTGGTGCAACTTCGGCAAGGCCAGGCACCTCACCCTGCCAGTCATGGGTTAGGATGAAGCTGGCCAGATTAGGAATACCAATCTCTAAGCGGTTTTGCTGCGCTGCTTGGTCTGGCAAAGCAAAGAGCAATAGCGGTACGCCCTGACGAGTTTCCCAGTTACCTTCCATTGCCGCCACCTTGACTGGCTGATGTTCCAGAGTATTAAGGCCATGCAAATCCCCAACCACAGCCTGTAAAGGAGCAAGAGGCAACAACAGCCATAGACACATGGACAAGGCCTTTTTATTGGCCTCGACCTCACGGCCCTTAAGGATGAACCAAGCACTCACGCCAGCGACCACAAAACCGCCGGTTAAGAAGGAAGCAACGCCCATGTGCGCGAAGCGATAGGGGAAGCTTGGGTTAAAGATGGCTTGGCCCCAACTGGTGACAAAGAAGCGACCATCAATCAGCTCTACTCCGGCAGGCGTGTGCATCCAGCTGTTGGCAGAGAGAATCCAGAACGAAGAAATAAAAGTGCCAATGGCCACCATGATGGCAGCAAAGAGATGCACCCCAGGGGGAACCTTACCTCGGCCAAAGAGTAAAACACCCAAAAAAGCAGCTTCAAGGAAGAAGGCGGTCACAACCTCGTAGCTTAACACTGGCCCTAAAAAGTTAGCGGTGGCATAGGAGAAATTACTCCAGTTGGTACCAAACTGGAACGACATCACCAAGCCAGAGACCACACCCATGCCAAAGACCACAGCAAAAATTTTGGTCCAAAATTGAGCTAAGGCGTCCCAGTGAGCATGACCGGTTTTGTAAAACAAACCATGCAATAGGGCGATGTAAGATGCCAAACCAATGCTAAACACCGGAAAGACAGCATGAAAGGAAACAACAAAACCGAACTGTATGCGCGACAACAATAATGGATCCAGCTCCATAACACCCTCCACAGGTTGATTGATGGCCAGAAGCTGAGCATTATTGTTGTTGCTCTGGGCAATATGTGTTTGTACCTAAAAGGTAATTTAATTACTTATTCATACGGCAATGACAAAATTTTGGCTTTCAATCCTAGTGAGAATTTTGCCAAAGTTAAAGACTAGCTAAGGGCCTAGGCTGCATTAGTTAGTTACCGTCCTGCAACCCAAATTGCAAGCCTAACTCTCATGAGAATTTCAGAGAGCCTAAATCAACAATCAATAGCATTAAGCAAAAAAAAAGAGCCCATAGGCTCTTTCTCACTCAGTTAACTGAGATTAAAAACGAGGACGGCGTGGACGATCACCTTGCGGGCGTTCTTGACGAGGACGAGCTTCGTTTACCACTACAGCACGGCCGGCCATATCTTTACCATTCAGGGCATCGATAGCAGCTTTAGCTTCAGCAGCATTGGCCATTTCAACAAAGCCAAAACCTTTTGAGCGATTGGTGTCACGATCCATAACGATTGAAGCAGAACGCACTTCGCCAAAGGCAGAGAACTGGTCCAATAGATCGTTATCGCTTAGGCTCCAAGCAAGGTTGCCAACATACAATTTCATGCAAATACTCTCACAAACCCTTAAGAACAAAAAGACTAGTAATCAACCTAAGGGCCCGATCAAAAAATAGTCACAATCGATGATTGCTACGCCAGTATGCCTGTTTTCTTGTAAAAAGACACTCTTTTTTCAAGGCAAGTCATAATTATTTTTACCAGCTGTATAGGCTTATGGCCAAAATTTTGTTGTGGCAAAAAAAAGCCCAGCTTTAAGCTGGGCTTGAGGGCAACAGGCCTAAGCCTAGAGCGATCTTACTTGCTAATGTGAGCAATCAGATCCAATACCTTGTTGGAGTAACCGATTTCGTTGTCGTACCAAGAAACAACCTTAACGAAAGTGTCAGTCAGAGCGATACCGGCTTTGGCATCGAATACTGAGGTGCACACTTCGCCGATAAAGTCTTGAGAAACCACTGCATCTTCAGTGTAACCCAGAACGCCTTGGTATTCATTTTCAGAAGCGCGCTTCATTTCAGCACATACTTCTTCATAAGTAGCAGCGTTTTTCAGGTTAACAGTCAGGTCAACCACAGAAACGTTAGCAGTTGGCACACGGAAAGCCATGCCAGTCAGTTTGCCATTCAACTCAGGGATTACCACACCAACGGCCTTAGCAGCACCAGTGGATGAAGGAATGATGTTCTGAGAGGCACCACGACCGCCGCGCCAATCTTTAGCAGATGGGCCGTCAACGGTTTTTTGTGTAGCAGTAGTGGCGTGAACAGTGGTCATCAAACCAGATTCAATGCCCCACTTGTCGTTCAATACTTTGGCGATAGGAGCCAAGCAGTTAGTGGTGCAAGAAGCGTTAGAAACGATGTCTTGACCAGTGTAAGTCGCTTCGTTAACGCCCATAACGAACATTGGCGTTTTATCTTTTGAAGGGCCAGTCAGAACCACTTTCTTGGCGCCTGCAGTGATGTGCTTACGAGCGGTCTCATCGGTCAAGAACAAGCCAGTGGCTTCAGCAACTACGTCAACTTCAACAGCACCCCACTTCAGTTCTTCTGGGTTGCGCTCAGCGGTTACGCGAACGGTTTTACCGTTAACAACCAGGTTACCGTCTACAACTTCAACAGTGCCATTGAAACGGCCGTGAGTTGAGTCGTACTTCAGCATGTAAGCCATGTAATCCACATCGATCAGGTCGTTGATGGCAACAACTTCAATATCAGTACGCTCTTGAGCAGCACGAAAAACAAAACGGCCGATGCGACCAAAACCGTTAATACCAACTTTAATAGTCATGAGTCTCTCCATTACGGATGGGTGATCTGAGTTCGTAGTAAAATTACAGAAAGACTGGCAAGCATGCAAGAGCTAAGCAGCCTAATGTTGTTGTAAATCAAAAAATATGAAATTAGCCAGCTCAAAAAGACCAAAAAAAGACCAATAAGCCGCTCCCAAGGGGTTAATAGAAACCACTAGCAAACCAATTAGCCTAATCTGACGAAGGATTTTTACCTGATTGCCTACCCTTACCAACCAGTGCAACCCCTAAAAGTACCAAGAGTGTGGCAAGGATATGCATGGCGCTGCTGGGCTCAGCCAACCACCATACCGCTAAAATCATGGTCATTACCGGACCCGCACTACCCAGAATTGCCGTAGAGCTGGCCCCGATACGACCAATGGCAGCCGTGATCATAAAACTAGGTGCAAAAGTACTGAGCCATGCCAGCGCCAACAACCACCACCAAGCATTCAGCTCAGGCAAGCGCAAAGAATTACCGAGACTAAAATAATACACAACCACAAAGATAGAAGACGCCAGCATTGCCAGCGAAGTAAAGGCCAAACTACCTAGCCGCAAGATCCAACCCTTGGCTAAAATGACATAGAGCGAATAACTACAGGCTGAAGCAAATACTAACAACAATCCCTTGGTTGTATTACTAGAGGCCGACCACTGCAGTTCCTGCCAGTAAAGCAGCCAGATACCACTGTAGGTCAAGCCTAAAGCTAACCACTTCTGTCGCGTCATGGGTTCATTGAGAAAAACAGCGGCTAACAAGCTGATGATAATAGGATAGGTAAAAAGCGTCAGGCGCTCTAACTGAGCTGAAATGTATTGCAAACCAGCCAGGTCCAACCAAGAAGCCAAAAAGTAACCGATAAAGCCCAAGGCTAATATGCTCAAGTAGCCTTGCCAGGATAAAGAATTCAGACTTAATGCTTTATCAGTTATGCTCGACCTTAGCAGCAGCCAAGCTAAAACCGCCATATAACCTGGCGCACTTAACAGCATACGCCAGAGTAGCACCTCATCAACCGTCATCCCCAACTGATACAGCTCTTTAATCAAAATTGATTTTAGGGCAAATAAAAATGTGCCTAGAAGGGCAAGACTCCAGCCGATCCACATGGTGACTCCAAAAAATGTCATTCTGATCGCAAATATTGCTTAGAAGACTAGACAGTGAGAAATATTGGCGCAAACTAACAGCAATTTTTGATACAAAGGGCAATACTATGATCAAGCATCTGCGTCGCAGCTTATTAGGGCTGCTAATACTAACATGCTCCCAAGCTTTCGCCTTAGGCATTGGCACCGACATTGTTCGTATTCTTGATGAAGACAGCTTCAACCTCAGCATTCAAAGCAACCTTAGTCGCTCCACTGCAGCTCTGTTTGAAGTTGGGGCTCAGGGCTCTGGCAATGTAATTTTAGACGCTCGATTTAAGGCATATACCGGCAGGATGTACCAAGGGATCAATTTGCAAATTGGCGGTCAACTGGCAAATGCCAACAGCCAAAGCCAACTGGCACTGACTTCTGCTATTGGCTGGGAACAAAGTTTGGCGCCAAACTTTGTCTTACAAGGAGCAACAAAAATCATCTTTTTATCTGGCGATGGTGTTCAGTGGCGACCTAGAATGGGGTTGATGTTTGTGTTTTAAAAAAAAGACCCTAAAGGGTCTTTTTTTTGCTGCAGCATTAATCTCTTGCTTGTTTCCAGCTTTGAACTGTACTGAGGCCATACTGCTCAATCCATTGGTCTAACAGACGAGGGTTGCGCTTAACCTTCTTCACCTGTTCCTGAGTATAGGGGTTTAGATACAGACCCACTTCAAGTCGTGGACCTGTTGGTTTTGCTGCAGAACCACGACGCTTTTTACCACTTGCCACGCGCACAAAGAATGACTGTAAATCTGCGAATATCGCAGGGCGCTCTTCCAGGGATTCCATGGACTTAATCCACTTGGCAATATTTTCACGCTTGTAATTCAGTAAATCTTCTTCACTCAACTGATACTCATCATAAAAGTCTTGTAAATGTCCATCTAAAAACTCTAGACCTTCAAGGCGCTTATCTTCTGCTTGCTTTTTCAGCTCTAAATCTGCCAGTTGGCGTTTTAGTTCATCAATTTGCGCTTCGAAATTATTAGGCATCATGTTGATCTCCGAAAGGGGTACTATTGTTGACTAATCAAGTATATACACTAAAAACAAAAAATCAAAAATTAAAAAAGAGGCCCATGCCTCTTTTTAGTTAAAAAACTGAAATAATTATTTAGTTTCAGGCTTCATATGTGGAAATAAGATTACATCCTTGATAGTTGAAGAGTCGGTAAAGAACATAACTAAGCGATCAATACCTATACCCTGGCCTGCTGTTGGTGGCATGCCATACTCAAGTGCTCGGATATAATCAGCATCATAGAACATAGCTTCGTCATCGCCTTCATCCTTAGCCATAACCTGAGCCTTAAAACGCTCAGCCTGATCAATAGGGTCATTAAGCTCCGAAAATCCATTTGCCACTTCACGTCCAGCCAAAAAGAACTCAAAACGCTCAGTAAATTCTGGATTGTCATCGAAGCGTTTAGCCAGGGGTGATACTTCTGCAGGATAATGAGTAATGAAGGTTGGCTGCATCAACTTATCCTCCACCCTAGCTTCAAAAACCTCTGTTAACAACTTACCATAACCATAGCTGTCTTTGATGCCTATCTGTAACCGTTCAGCCAGTTTACGCAAGGACAACAAGTCAGCTAAATCGTCGGCAGCGATGTCTGGATTGTAGGCAAGAATACTGTCGTACATGGACAAGCGAGCAAAGGGATTAGCAAGATCAAAATCTAGGCCTTGATAGCTTAATTGCGTACTGCCTAGGGCTTTGACGGCCACCTCACGCAACATCTCCTCGCTGAGATCCATCAAATCCAGATAACAAGCATAGGCTTGATAAAACTCCAGCATTGTAAACTCAGGGTTGTGCCGAGTTGACACCCCTTCGTTACGGAAATTACGGTTTATTTCAAATACCTTTTCAAATCCGCCCACTACCAGACGCTTTAAATAAAGCTCAGGTGCAATGCGTAAATACATATCCATGTCCATGGAATTATGATGGGTTATAAAGGGGCGTGCCGTTGCTCCACCAGGTATCACCTGCAGCATAGGGGTTTCAACCTCTAAAAAGCCTCGCTCCTGCAGAAAGTGACGAATAGCGCTTACGATACGACTACGCAATAAAAAAGTATTTCGACTTTGTTCGTTGACCATCAAATCCACATAGCGCTGACGGTAGCGCTGCTCTTGATCAGCCAAGCCTTTATGCTTATCCGGCAATGGGCGCAATGTTTTGTTTAGCAAACTTGGGCTGTGCATTAACACATAGAGGTCACCCTTGCCCGACTTTTGCAAAGTACCGCTAATGCCAACCAGATCACCCAGATCCCAAGCTTTTACCTCTTTTAGCTTTTCCTCTTCCAACAACTTACGATCGGTATAAAACTGTATACGGCCACTGCTGTCTTGAAGCACAGAGAAAGGGCCTCGCTGCAACATGATTCGCCCAGCGATCTTTACTTCAATATTGGCCTCAGCCAGCTCTTCTTTAGTTAGCTCACCAAAACTGGCTTGCAACTGATTGGCATAGTGGCTGCGACGAAAGTCGTTAGGATAGGCAGGGCCTTTTGCTTTTATTTGCTTCAACTTTTCCAAACGGATATTAATCAGCTGGTTTTCATCCTGTTGTGGTTCAGTCATTCGCTTTCCCCTTATAAGCCTTGCTTGAGTGAGGCAATAATAAATTTGTCCAGATCACCATCTAAAACCGATTGTGTATTTCGCGTTTCGACAGAGGTTCGTAAGTCTTTGATTCTTGAGTCATCCAAAACATAGGAGCGAATTTGACTTCCCCAGCCAATGTCTGACTTTGAATCTTCTAATGCTTGAGCGGCTTCGTTGCGCTTCAGCATTTCCATTTCATATAACTTGGCCCTTAATTGTTTCATGGCGAAGTCGCGGTTTTTATGTTGCGAACGATCATTCTGACAGGCAACCACGATGCCACTGGGTATGTGAGTAATTCGAATGGCAGATTCCGTACGGTTAACGTGCTGCCCACCTGCACCAGATGCACGATAGGTATCAATACGTAAATCGGCTGGATTAATATCGATATCAACCTTGTCGTCGACCTCAGGAGAAATGAAAACAGAAGAAAATGATGTATGGCGGCGACCACCAGAATCGAAGGGCGACTTGCGAACCAAGCGATGTACGCCTGTTTCTGTTCGCAGCCAACCAAAGGCATATTCACCTTGGATGTACAGAGTTGCGCTCTTAATACCGGCCACATCACCCTCTGAGCGTTCCAAAATATCTACTTTGAAGCCTTTATCGTCACACCAGCGCAAATACATACGCAGCAGCATTTCCGCCCAATCTTGGGCCTCTGTACCCCCTGAACCAGCCTGAATATCCAAATAGGCATTATTGGGGTCCATTTCATGGCTAAACATACGCCGGAACTCCAGTTCCGCCAACTGCTTATCCAAGGCTGCAATATCCAATTGCAAGTCGGCGACACCGGCTTCATCACCCTCTAGGGCAAGCATTTCAAGTAATTCACTGTTATCGGCCACACCTGCTGTTAACTGCTGCAAAGTATGAACTACTTTTTGCAAACTAACGCGTTCTTGGCCAAGCTTTTGTGCATTGTTAGGATCGTTCCAAATGTCAGGGTCAGCAAGTAATAATTCAACTTCGTCTAAACGTTCTTTTTTAGTATCGAAGTCAAAGATACCCCCTGAGTACCTGAGTACGTTCAGCAAGGTCTTTCAGTGATTCTTTTATCGGATTTAATTCCACGCCATATCTCCAGCCAATGACTCAAAGGGGCGCAAGAATAGCAAAAAACTGACTAAAAATCACTTTTTGCTAAGGTAATGGGATGCTACAAAGTTTGTTTGAACAATATGTTTGCATTTGGCCGCTTGGCGGTGCTGATAGGTCACATTATAGATCCTGCGACTGCGCGCAGGATGACGGGCGATGCACGGGATGACGGGCCATGCGCAGAATGATAACTGCAGCAAAACCAGCCCAAGGAGCGGACTGGGAACTGGAATCGAGGGGTGTCGGCGGCCAGGGATGGACGCCGTCAAGCGGCTAGGACGGCGAATAGCGTCCCCGAGAGCCCAGTTGCCAGACCAGTGATTGGGCGGGAAACGGTAGTCCTACTCCAGATCAAGAGATCCTGCGACTGCGCGCAGGATGACGGGCCATGCACGGGATGACGAGCAATGCCCAGGCTGCCAAGCAAAGATTATTCCATCAC
>SKIB01000045.1 GCA_007116635.1 Saccharospirillaceae bacterium | reverse complement strand
GAGCTATTCCCGCAAATTGGCATCCCGTAGGGGACTCGAACCCCTGTTACCGCCGTGAAAGGGCGGTGTCCTAGGCCACTAGACGAACGGGACGCTGTGTTGAGCTGTATGCCCAAGGACGTTGCGTATATTAATGATTTTTTACAGGCCCGCAAGAGGCAAGAGAAAAAAAGCTGCAACTTTTTGTTAAAAAACAGCGACTTAGGCAGGTTGCAAGGTAGGGGAGGGTGGGTGGAAAAGCCTAATGCTCTGTAATCTGGGTAAAAATTGTCCTGAACTGCAGTCGTTACTGATGTTTACATTAATTATCCGTCAGGCTGAATTGTCGAAATTGACTGTTAATAAGGCTCTGTTAAGGTAGCCATGCCATAACTGAGTCTAAGGAAATGGCAAACTACTGTAATATGAGGAGCATTTGCGTGGATAAACGACTCTTTCTCCCTATCATTCTTTTTTCTAGTGCTGCTGTGCTGTCAGGCTGCTCTTCGGAGGATGGCTCAGCAGAACCATCTCCGACGCCAAGCCCCATGCCTACACAGGCTCCGACTGCAGAAGTCTCTCCAACTACTGACCCAGTTGCTGAGCCAGGCCCATCCATTTTGCCTCCATTGGATCTGACCATTAGCCAGATCCCAACGATTCGTTTGCTAGATCAGGGCCAGATGCAAGCAGCCTTGGGCTTTTCTAGCGAGCAGCAGGTTAGTTTTGACATTGTCAATCAAGCAGACTTGCCCTTAGGGGTTGCTGCCGATGTGGATGACCAGGGGCTGTTGACCCTGAGCTATGATGGCAATCAAAGCCAAGAGTTTTCCCTGTTGGTTCAGGTGTCTGTGGGGCAGCAATCGGTAAGGGTGCCTGTACCGGTCAGCATTCAAACGGATCCGCTTTACAGTCAGCAGTGGCATTTGCGTAATTTGGGTCAGCATGCCTTTAGTCAAATGGCGGCGACGCCAGGCTTTGATCTCAATATGGGTGATTTGCTGGCTCGTGGCTTTGACGGGCGGACTGTAAAGGTTATGGTGAACGACAGTGGTCTAGAAATCGGCCATCCTGACCTGCGTGATAACATCCTGCCGGGAAGGTCGTTTAACTTTCTTAACTATACCAGCGACCCAACCCCTGCAGAGATTTGGGGCGATCATGGCACCAGCGTGGCTGGTTTGATTGCTGCCAGTGCATTCAATGGTATTGGTGGTCGTGGTGTGGCACCTCGTGCGTCCTTGATGGGCACCAACTGGCTTGAAAGCCAAGATTTGGCGTATTGGGTGGCATCTCATGGCTTTATTGCAGACCTTGATGAGTACGGTAATTACTACCATTCTCTGGATGCGCAAGTAATCAACATGAGCTATGGCTATTTACCGCCTATGCCTGTTGCTTTTGCTGCAGATGAGCATGAAGTAATTGAAGAAGTGATGCAATTCGCTACAGAGTTTAATCATTTGGGTCTGGGTCTAAGCTACATCAAAGCAGCCGGCAACGACTTTTTTGGTCTTGGCCTGGGTGCTTTGGCTTTTGGTTACCCCCTTGCTGGCGTTGACGATGAATATGGCATGCTGGGTGATTCCGATGAGGAATTGGAGCCTGAGCTTGCCTTGCTTCTTTGGGCTAGGGGAGTGGATCCGCGCCTGGGTGCGGTCAACATTAACTTAGAGCCGGAAATTGCCAGTTTCTACAGCACCACCGTGGGTGCGTTGTCGGCAGATGCCAATAGACCTAGGGCCAGTTATTCCAGCACTGGCTCTGCTCTTTGGGTTAGCGCCTTTGGCGGCGAGGAAGGGGTGGACGAACCAGCCATGATCACTACCGATCTAACGGGCTGTGATCGCGGTTATGCCAGCGAGTCTGATGAGAATTTGGTCTTTAACATCAATGCTCTTGAGGAGTTTCCAAATCCTGGTTGTGACTTTGTTTCGGATTTCAACGGCACCTCTTCCGCAGCGCCCTTGGTGTCTGGCGTGGTTGCTTTGATCAAGCAGGCGAATCCTAGCCTAAACTGGCGCGAAGTTAGGCACATTCTGGCTGCCACGGCGCGTCAGGTGGATACCGATTTTGAAGCAATCGAGATCGAAACTGGTCGCGAGGGGCAAACCTTTGTTGCTGAGGATGCCTGGGTTGAAAATGCTGCTGGCTATCACTTTCACAACTGGTACGGTTTTGGCTTGGTGGATGCCAGTGCTGCGGTAGATATGGCCATTAATTTTGCTGCTGAGCAGCGCTTTGCAGAGTTGCAAGCTGTGGTGGCCGCTTTTGAACCTGAGCAACAAGAGCTGCTTGAGCCCGTTGCTTGGCACAGGGCGCAACAGCAAGGCGATGAGGAATTGTTGCCCATACTGCCCGAGTTGCCAGAAGCCTTGGCTTGGCTTGAGGACGATGGTCAGGCCTTGAGCTTGACGGTTGATGTGGGGGATGATCTGTTCGTTGAGGGAGTGCAGTTGCATTTCACCATGCTGCATGATCGTGCCAGTGACCTAGCCATACGCTTGCGCTCGCCAGCCGGTACTGAGTCCTTGATTCTAAATCCTCGCACGCTGATTGTGGGTGAGGCCTTGCTGGATGATTATCTTGAGCCATGGGGCAGCTACTTTCTTGACACGCGCTTGTTAACCAATGCCTTCTATGGTGAAAGCAGCCAGGGCAAGTGGCAGGTTCGTTTTTACGACACCAATGGCGGAGACTTTGAGTTTTTGGCTTGGGGCGCGTCTCTGCAAGATCTGGATGAGGATTCGGATTTTGATGACCTTGAGTTTGGGGATTTTTTAGTCAGCATTCCTAACCCTGAAGAACCCGCTATGCTGTTTGATGCTCAGCTAATTGTTTATGGTCATGAGAAGGAGTAACCCATGAAAAAATCGTTATTAATCGTTATGGCTCTGGTTGCCTGGCCCTTGGCAAATGCCAGTTCTGATCTGCAGCAAAGTCTGCGCATTCTAGTCGGCCAAGACAGCGCGCTGCGCACTCTGGTGGTGCACAGTGGTGGTCAGCAGTTTTCTCCAGTGGTGGAAGCTGAGCAACTGCCAGAGATGGAGCTAATGGCTGAGGCGCAATCCTTGCCGCTCTATGCCGGTCAGCAGATGCGTTCAACGCGCGGGCAGATGGGTCGCTTATCGGGCACCATTGTGGTTCGCCTGCATGAGGGTGCCAGTGCCAGTGCGTTGGACATTCCGTCTAACTGGGTGGTGAACCCTGTGGGTGAGCGCTTGCTGCTGTTGCGCGTGCCAAGCTCGCAAAATTTGCTTTGGGCTCTGGATTTGGTTGCTGAGTCCAGCGCGGTGGAGCGTGCCGAGCTTGAGGTGGCGGTGGCCAATCGTCGTACTCGCTAAGGCTGATGGCCAGTCGCTCGAATCGGGCGGCTGGTTTAAAGAGACATAAAAAAACCGCAATTAAGCGGTTTTTTTATTGGCCATCGAAAATTCGCTAGCCATGAATAGTGGCATCCCGTAGGGGACTCGAACCCCTGTTACCGCCGTGAAAGGGCGGTGTCCTAGGCCACTAGACGAACGGGACGCAAAAAAAGGCGATTGCTCTAAGACGGAACGCATTTTAGTGAGCCAACTGTTCAATTGCAAGTATTTTATTGCCCTGATCAGCAATTTTGCCTGCTGGTCGCCCGATTGGCTGCGATTGACGCGCAATTAGAATGGGCCTTGCACTCAGTGAAAGGCATCCGGTGGGCTGCTTAGGTCGTCCTCGTCAAAAAAGTCGTCCAGCAATTCTTGGTCGGCAATCATTTGCTGCTCGCTCAGTTGTTTAACTAGCTCTTTGATCTGCTGTTCGCTGCTGATCAGCCAATGTGCCAGTTGTGCGCTACCGATGTCTTGGTTGGCCAAGTTGGTGCAGCACACCACTTTTGGTAGCAGTTCATCTTCGATCTGTAAAAAGATTTTGCAAGCCAACAGCTGCTGATTCAGTTGGCCACAGAGGGCTTGAAAGGGAAAAATGGCTGAAGGCTTGATTTCGATGTCGACGATCAGATTCAAAAAGTCTGCAAAGCAGAACAGTCTGGCTTCAAGCACTTCTTCAAGGGCCTCCATCTCATTGAGATGCAAGCCTTGGCAGCGACCGCAAAGATGATGGTTGGCCTGAATCTGCTCAAGCAGGGCTTGCAACTGTGTTTGGTCTATTGGATTTAGGTTCTTGGTATTTAATTTGGCAATGGACATAAGGTGCAGATAAGTGCTTTGAAACGAATTTGCGTTATTCTGCCCTTAGGCCCTATTAGCTGCAACCTTACTTGGCTTTAAATACGGTTTGAGCAATGGCCTTGAGTACATCATGGCGGGTGATCACACCCACTAATTGGCCTGCTTCGACCACGGGGTAGGTCTTGGGTTTTTGTTGTTGCATGCGCTGCGCCAGCTCAAAAATACTGTCGTCAGGGCTGACGCTGAGCACCTCGCTGCTCATTAGGCTTGATACTGGTTCTGAGTCATCGCCGTAATAGCTACTGCTTGTTAGGCTACGAATGCAGTCGTGTTCGGAAATAAAGCCGACCAGTTGGTGATTGATATCCACCACCGGGCAGCCGGTGAGTTGATGGGCGATGAGGAAATCGACCACATGGCCAGTGTCCATCTCTGGCGTCACCGCCAATTCGCCCTTTTGCATGTAGTCAGCAACACGAATGTTTTTTAGCATCATTGTTCTCCTTCATGGGTTGACCCTGTTCAGGGGTTACCCTAAAAGTGTAGACCAATTTGCTACCCTTGCTAGGCCAGCCGAATGCTAGCTTACTAACATTTAGGGTAATTGCTCTCAGTCCTGCTTGGCCAGCGGCTGGCAGTTGACCAGTGGCTGACCAGTGGCTAGGCGGTTGGGGTTGAGGTGCAGAGCAATGTACAGATGCCAGAGGCCAAGGCAAAGCGCCAAGGGGCTGAGCCTGCTCAGCCACAGGGGCGCCATACTAAAACCAAGGCTGCCAGCCAAAATGTGCAGCACTGGGGTATGGCTGGCTAAGGCTGCCAGCAGCAGCCATGCACCGGCCTTGAGGCCGAGTTTTTTATCCATCATGCGTTAATCCTTGGCTTGGCCATGGTTTAGCCCTTGAGTTTCGCCAACAGTTGCTCACTGCTGATCAATTCATTGTCCGCAGCGCGGCGGTAGCGATACTCAAGCAAGCCGTCTTGGTTGCGGTCAGAGATCACCACTCGGTGCGGAATGCCCATCAGCTCCATGTCGGCAAACTTAACTCCAGGGCTGGTTTTCTTGTCGCGGTCATCGAGCAGTACCTCAAAACCGGCGGCGCTCAGTTCGTTGTAGAGCGCCTCGGCCTGAGCCATGACTTCTGGATTTTTATGGGCGTTAAGAGGGATGATAGCCACCTGGAAAGGAGCAATGGCTTCTGGCCAGATGATGCCCTTGTCGTCGTGGTTCTGTTCGATGGCGGCGGCCACCACCCGTGACACGCCAATGCCATAGCAGCCCATCAGCATCACTTGCTCGCGGCCATTGGCGTCCAGCACCTTGGCGTTTAGGGCTTGGCTGTACTTTTGTCCCAATTGGAAGATGTGACCCACCTCGATGCCACGGCGGATGTCGATGCTGCCTTCGCCATCTGGGCTTGGCTCGCCGGCCTGAATGTTGCGCAGGTCAACCACCTGCTGATACTGGGCGTCACGCTCCCAGTTGCAGCCCAGGTAGTGGTGCTCGGCTTCGTTGGCGCCGCAGACAAAGTCGGCCATGACCGCTACTTCTTGATCGACCCAGATCGGTAACTTATTGTTGATCGGGCCAAGGGTGCCAGGGGCGCAGCCCAGGGCTTGGCGCACCTGTTCGTCACTGGCAAAGGTCAGGGGCGAATGAATGCCTGGCAGTTTTTCGGCCTTGATTTCGTTCAGTTCGTGATCACCGCGCAGCAGTAGGGCGATTAAGGGTTGGCTGCCGTCTTCTTGCTGCTCACCGAGCACGATCAGGGTTTTGACAATCTGCGAGGCAGGCAGATTTAGGGCTTGGCTCAGTTCCTCGATGCTGTGGGCGCTGCCGGTGTGCACCTTGGTCAGGGCTTGGCTTGGGGCTGGGCGGCTGTGCTTGGGTGGCAGGCAAGGGGCCAGCTCGACATTGGCGGCGTATTTGCCCGTGCTGGAAAAGGCGATGTCGTCTTCGCCGCTGTCGGCCAGTACATGGAATTCATGGGAGGCATTGCCGCCAATGGAGCCGGTGTCGGCCAGCACCGCACGGAAGTCCAGGCCCAAACGGCTAAAAATGCGGTGGTAGCAGTCGTACATCTTGTCGTATTCCTGCTGCAGGCTTTCTTGATCTAGGTGGAAGCTGTAGCCATCCTTCATCAAGAACTCACGCGCGCGCATCACGCCAAATCTTGGCCTTACTTCGTCACGGAACTTGGTTTGAATCTGATAAAAGTGGATCGGCAGTTGACGGTAGCTGGATAGCTCGTTGCGTGCTAGATCGGTAATGACTTCTTCATGAGTTGGGCCAACACAAAAGTCGCGGCCGTGGCGGTCGTTAAGGCGCAGCAGTTCCGGGCCGTATTGTTGCCAACGGCCAGATTCTTGCCACAGTTCGGAGGGCTGTACGGCTGGCATCAGCACCTCTTGTGCGCCACTGCGATTCATCTCTTCGCGCACCACGGTTTCCACCTTGCGCAGCACTCGTAAGCCTAGAGGCAACCAGGTGTAAAGGCCGGAAGCCAGTTTGCGAATCAGGCCCGCGCGCAGCATCAGCTGATGGCTGATGACCGTGGCGTCTGCTGGGGTCTCTTTGGTGGTGGCGATGAGGTATTGACTGGTGCGCATGTGAGTCCATTGGGTTAAGCATTAAAGTGCACTATTGTAAGGAGCTGTGACTCTGCTGCCAAACTAAAAAACTATTTGCTTAGGGCAAAATGCTAGGCATTGGTCTAGGATTAAGATTGGTGTAACCGAATCTGTACAGTATTTTTTCCTACAATAACAAACTGTTGTTTGCTAAGTAGGGGTAATTGGACTTATTTTTCCTTCCCCTTTGCCCTCAACAATGGCAAAAGTGGTACTTTGTTTGTGTTTTATCACATACTGTTCGGGTGTTGCCCATGGATTGGCTGATTATTGTCACGGATCAACATTAGGTAGGCTTACTTGATGCATGCTTGGGGCAACAATCAAATCGTGAGCGCATAATTTTAAGCGCTCAATTGGGTGTCTGCTTGCAGCAGGTGAATGTAAATAACAACAGAAGGGGTTTTTGGTGCTGGAACCCAAACAATATCGACCATTGCTTAGCGTAAATAATTTGCGTACCAGCTTTTTTCGTAAAGGCGTGGAACTACCGGTGGTTGATGATGTCAGCTTTGAAGTGAGTTCAGGTGAAACCCTTGCCATTGTTGGTGAGTCTGGTTCGGGTAAGAGTGTTACCTCGCTGTCGGTGATGCGCTTGATACCAAGCCCTGGTGGCAGAATCATGGGCGGAGAGGTTTTGTTCGATGGCATGGATTTAACCATGCTGCCGGAAAAACGCATGTACGACGTGCGTGGCAACGAGATTGCCATGATCTTTCAAGACCCCATGAGCTCTTTAAATCCAGTGTTAACCATCGGTGAGCAGATTGCTGAATCTTTGAGGCTACACAAGGGCTTATCTAAGGGCAAGGCCATGCATAAGGCCATTGAAATTCTGCGCACCGTGGGCTTTGCTCGCGCCGCCGAGATCGTCAATGAGTACCCACATCAACTGTCTGGTGGTATGCGCCAGCGGGTGATGATTGCCATGGCCATGAGCTGTAACCCCAAACTGTTGATTGCCGACGAACCCACCACCGCCCTGGATGTTACTGTTCAAGCTCAGATTCTTGACCTAATGCAGAATCTGAAAAAAGAATTTAACTCCGCCATCATTCTGATTACTCATGACCTGGGTGTGGTTGCCGAACTGGCCGACAAGGTGATCGTGATGTACGCTGGTAAGGTGGTTGAGCAAGCCAGTGTGCGTGAGTTGTTTAATAATCCACAGCATCCTTATACCAGGGGCTTGATGCAATCGGTGCCCAAACTGGATCAGGACGAAGACCGCCTGTTCAGCATAGGCGGCAATGTGCCCACGCCCGACAACTTCCCCAAGGGTTGCCGCTTTTGCACTCGTTGTCCGCAAGTCATGCCCAAGTGCCACCAGCAGCAACCTGAGCTGATTAAGGTTGGTGATAATCACCTTTCCCGTTGTTTTTTGCATGAGGCCGCTGATGTCTGATTCGATGCCCAATAATTCACCGCTTCAGTCCTTTGATGCTCAGGGGCAGGCTCAACCCTTGCTTCGGGTCGAAAATCTAAAAAAACACTTCCCCATCTACGGCGGTTTGCTTAAGCGTCAGATAGGCAGCGTTAAGGCGGTGGATGACATTAGTTTTGTCGTTCGTCCTGGTGAAACCCTGGGGTTAGTGGGTGAATCTGGCTGCGGCAAATCCAGTTTAGGCCGCACCCTGATTCGCCTTTATGAGCCCAGCAGTGGCAAAATAGTGTTTGATGGTCATGATGTCTCGAATTTGCCCGAATCTAAGCTGCGTGGCTTTCGCCAGCAGGTACAGATGGTGTTTCAGGACCCATATTCTTCTTTAAACCCGCGTAAAACCATTGCCACCATCCTCAGTGAGCCCTTTGCCGCTCAAGGCCTATATAAGGGCAAAGAGCGTTTGGAACGCATTGATCACCTACTGCAGCGTGTGGGCTTGAACCCCAGCTTAAAGAACCGTTATCCGCATGAGTTTTCTGGTGGTCAGCGTCAGCGCATTGGTATCGCTCGGGCTCTGGCCTTGAATCCTAAGTTGATCATTGCCGATGAACCGGTGTCAGCCCTGGATGTGTCCATTCAATCGCAAGTGTTGAACATTCTGGAAGACCTGCAAGACGAGTTTAAGCTGACCTATCTGTTCATCGCCCATGATTTGGCGGTGGTGAAGCACATTTCCGACCGCATCGGGGTGATGTATCTGGGTAAAATGATGGAGCTGGCGCCCAAGCGAGAGCTTTATAGTTCACCCAAGCACCCCTATACCCAGGCCTTGCTCTCGGCTGTGCCTAAGGCGCATCCAGACGAAGTGCGCCCTGACCGTATTTTGCTTAAGGGCGATTTGCCAAGCCCTGCTAATCCGCCTGCGGGCTGCGTGTTCCATACCCGCTGCCCCAAGGCCACCGAACAATGCCGCCAGCGCACCCCAGTGCTGCAAGAAGTGGCTAACGATCATTGGGTTGCTTGCCATCTCTATGGCGAAACGACCAGTGAACAGTAAAAGACCAACACAATGGAGATAGCAAATGCAAACACAACTCGGTAACTGGCGCATGGTGCTGCCGGCCGCAGCCTTGGCCTTGGCGGCCTGTGGCGGTGGTGCAGACCAAGCCAACACAACAACCAATAATCAAGCAGAGTCAGTTCAAAGCAGTGAGGCCAGCACTGGCCCAGCACAGGGCGGCAACTTCGTCATCGCTACCCCTGGTGAGCCCATCACCTTTAACGAACTCTATTATCAGGACAGCGCTTCAGGCGATGTCATCAGTATGATTCATGCTGGCTTAATTTACATTGATGAAAGCTTTGAGGTGCAACCCTTTATTGCTCGTGAGTTGCCCACCATTTCTGACGATGGCCTGCAGTGGACCTATCACCTGCGCGAGGATGTAAAATTCCATGACGGCGAACAATTAACCGCCGAAGATGTGGTTTTTACTTACTCCATCTTTAACCATCCAGATTACTCGGGTCCACGTGTCAGTGATTTTGAGCTTCTTGATTCAGTAGTGGCCTTAGATCCTTTCACGGTGCAGTTCACTTTGACTGAGCCGTCGGCCAAATTTGCCACTCAAGCAGGCTATGGTATTTTGCCCAAGCACATCCTGGGTGAGGTGCCTGTAGCGGAGCTGGGTGACTATCGCGCATATAATGTGGAACGCCCCATCGGTGCTGGTCCCTTCAAATTTGACAGCTGGACCCGTGGCCAGAATCTGGTGGTTCGTGCCTTTGACGACTTTTTCCTAGGTCGCCCACATCTGGACAGCATCACCACTCGTTTTGTTGGTGATCAAAACGCTGCCATTTTGTTGCTGCAAACCGGCCAGGCCGATTATGTCATTGTGCCCATTAACGAAGTGGAAACCGTGCGTGCCATTCCCAATGTGCAGCTGGAGTCTACCTTAGCTTTGCGCTATGACTACATCGGTTGGAACATGCGTAATCCATTGTTCCAAGACCGTCGTGTGCGTCAAGCCCTGACCCATGCCATTGATCGTCAAGAGATCGTGGAAACCATTCTGAACGACAATGCTACCGTGGCTCATGCCCCTGTCTCTCCTCTGAGCTGGGCCTACAATGACAATGTACCCCAGTTCAACTACGATGTTGAGCGTGCCAAAGAGCTACTGGCCGAAGCTGGCTGGGTTCCTGGCCCAGATGGCATTCTGGTTAAAGATGGCAAGCGCTTCTCGTTTGAAATGCTGTCTAACGACGGCAATGTGGTGCGCCGTGACATTGGCGTGATTGCTCAGCAGTACTTGCGTCAAGTGGGCATTGAAGTGCGCCCAGCCCAGATGGAATGGGGTGCATTCATTGAGCGTATTTCGCCGCCAAACTATAACTTTGACTCTGTGGTTTTGGCCTGGGGTCTGGCCATTGATCCTGATCCACAGGCCATCTGGCACTCAAGCGAGATCGAGCAGGGCTTAAACCAGATCAGTTACAGCAACCCGGTGGTGGATGCACTGATCGACGGCAATGTCAGCATCATGGACCAAGCCGAGCGTGCGGAACGCCTGGGTAAGGTATGGTATGCCCTGGCTGAAGACCAGCCGTACACCTTCCTCTATTACCCTCAGGTCTTTGCTGGCTTGAGCCCAAGAGTAAATGGTTTTACTCAGCACGCCCGTGTGGATGTGTTTAAGCCATATCAGTGGTGGTTGGCACAATAAGGCCAGCCGAGCGTAGCCGGTGCTGCCGGCTACTCCTGTTCGTTTATAAGTGAACTCAAGATGTTTAATTACCTACTTCGCCGATTGATCACTGTGATTCCCATCTTGTTGGGTATTTCGATCATTTCATTTGCCATCATGCAGGCCGCGCCCGGTAACCCTGCGGTGATGACCATGGACCCAACCATCTCCGCCGAAGCTCGCGCTCGGCAACTGGAAGCTTTGGGCCTAAATGACCCCATTCCCGTGCAGTATGTTAAGTGGCTGTCCGGTGTGGTGCGCGGCGATTTCGGTTTGTCTTACACTCAGCGTCGTCCAGTGATGGAGATGATTCTGGAGCGTTTGCCCAATACCCTGTTATTGATGCTGGTGGCCACCATTCTGGCCATGTTGGTGTCCATTCCCATTGGTATTTATCAGGCCCGTAAGCGTGGCTCGGCACTGGATTATGGTGCCACGGTGTTTTCCTTCGCCGGTCTGGCCATGCCCAATTTTTGGTTGGCTATGATGTTGATTATGTTGCTGTCAGTACAAATGGGCTGGTTCCCAGTGGGTGGGGTGTCCACTCTGGGTGCAGACTTCAGTATTTTGGACCGTTTGCATCACTTAATTTTACCTGCCTTGGTGCTGGCCACTTCCGACATGGCAGCTCTCACTCGTTACACCCGTTCCAGCATGATTGATGTGCTCAATCAGGATTACATTCGTACCGCGCGCGCCAAGGGCCTAGTTGAGCGTACTGTGGTCTATAGGCATGGCCTGCGTAATGGCCTGATCCCCATTGTCACCATTTTTGCGCTAATGTTGCCGACCATGATCGGTGGTTCGGTGATTGTTGAGACCATTTTTAGCTGGCCAGGCATTGGCCGGATGTTCATCAGCGCTGTCTTTGAGCGTGATTACCCTGTGATCATGGCCATTACCATGATTGCCGCCGTTTTGACCGTGATTGGCAACCTGATTGCTGATATCTGTTATGCCCTGTTAGATCCCCGAATTGAGTACTAAGCCATGACCAGTAAAGATTCTGTTATTGTCGATCAGCCCTTTGTTGCCCAGGATCAGTTGGGTAGCCATCGGCCATTATGGCGCATTACCCTGACCAAGTTTTGGCAAAATCGTTTGGCGGTCATCGGTCTGGTGTTGCTGAGCATCATTATCATCAGCGCCCTGCTGGCCCCCTGGATTGCACCGCACGACCCCAATTGGCAAAACCTGCGCATGCGCCTGCAGCCGCCCAGCGCTGAATTTTGGTTGGGCACGGATCATCTAGGGCGCGACATTTTTAGCCGTTTGCTGTTTGCCGGTCGAGTGTCTTTGTTCGTTGGCTTCTCGGCCATGTTGGGTGCCATCACCATCGGCACTACTCTGGGTGCCATTGCTGGTTACTATGGTGGTCGGGTGGACGCCTTTATCATGCGTACCGTGGATGTTGTTATCTCATTCCCTAGCATTTTCTTGCTCATCACTCTGGTGGCCATTTTCCAGCCCAGCATCGACAAGCTGATCCTGAGCTTTGCCTTGCTCAGCTGGACGGGCACCGCCCGTTTGGTGCGAGGTGAGTTCTTGACCCTCAAGCAGCGTGAGTATGTGCTGGCGGCCCGCACTCTGGGTATGTCGAACATGAGCATCATCTTTCGCCAAATCCTGCCCAACGCCATGGGCCCCATTATTGTCGCTGCGACCTTGGCAGTGGGTGGTTTTATTCTTGCTGAATCCGCCCTTAGCTTTTTGGGCCTGGGTGTACAGCCGCCCACGGCCTCCTGGGGCAACATGCTGACCAATGCCCAGAGTTTGAATGTGTTTCGAAATGCTTGGTGGTACCCAACCTTCCCAGGGTTGATGATTTTCATCACTGTGCTTAGCTTTAACTTTGTCGGTGACGGTCTGCGCGATGCCTTGGACCCGAAAGTGTTGGAGCGCTGATGGCCTTCTTGGACTGGGCTGGCCTCTGGTTTGGGCTTTGGATTTAGGTCTTGAACCTAGGTCGATCGGACAATAAGAACCCAGCCTAGGCTGGGTTTTTCATGGCTGAAGACAACTGGTGCTTAGAGTTGCAGCAGGCTGTTGCTGGCACCCACCTCGGCGACGAATACCTGCTCATCGGCCTCTGGCTCGTTAAACCATTGCTGGCCGCCGCTGTAGTAGCGGAACTGGTAGCTTTGTTCGGCGGGCAAATTGATTTCCAATTTAAAATCACCATTTTTCAGCTTTTTCATCGGATGTGCGTTAACATCCCATTGATTAAAGCAGCCCACCAGGCTCAAAGACTCGGCATTACCGACCTGATCGGCGCTGACTTTGAACGCGCACTTAACCTCAGGTTTGCTTTTCAGTGGTTGTTTTGTGATGCTCATGATTTAATTTCCCTCGAGTGGTTAGTTAAAAACTGTGATCAAATTATCGTTCTCTGTCTAGGTTAACTGGAATGTACAGAATTTCAACAGCCTTAATCAATGAGTTGCAATTTTCTTTTCACTGGCCGCGTGCGGGCTGGTCGCAGGGTCAGTTGCGTCAATGGGCTCTTAACAAAGAAGCTAAGGGAGCCAGGCTGCGATTGGCTTGGTTGACGGAGCAACAACCCCTATGGAGTCAGAAATGGTCATTGCTGCAATGGCTGGCTCCCTTGATGATTGCTCTACTTGCCTTCAGTTCGATGACCGGCATACTGCACTGGCAAGATCAAGGGCGAATTAACCTGCTGCTGTTGCTCAGCTATGTTTGGGCCCTGCCCATGCTATTGTTACTGTTCAGCCTGTTGCTCTTGCCCTGGTTGCCCAGACTCTGGTGGTGGCAATGGGCCATCAAATCCTTCGGCCATTGGCAGGCTTGGCGGCCTGTGGTGCTGTTGCTCAGCCAAAGCCTAGCCATTTATTGGCTGCTGTTCAGTTGGCTGGCCTTTATGTTTTGGCTGCTGATCGACGATTTTTATTTTGTTTGGGCCAGTACCCTGATGCTGTCTTCCGACTGGGTGCGGCTGTTTGATGTCTTGGCTTGGCCCTGGGCCTGGCTCTGGCCGGACATCCGCATTGATGCCGAACTCTTGGCTGCCAGTCGTGAGTGGCAGGGGCAGGGGGGCACTCTGGGGCCGGATCAGCACTGGTGGCCGTTCATTAGTCTGGTGCTGGCCTTTTGGTTATTGCTGCCTCGGTTCGTGCTGTGGTTATTGGCTTGGTTCGGCTGCTACTGGTCGCTAAAGCAGCAAGTAAGGCGTGCAGCGCAGCAGCAATTTGATCTTTGGGCGACTCAGCCCATGCTGGCTTCCAGTCAGTCCATAAGCCAAGCCCCTTCGGATCAGCCCAAAGACTGGCAGCAGGGTGTCTTGCAGGCCCCGTGCCTCGAGATCAGTTGGCAACAGGCGTTGCCCGCTGCGCCTTGGCAGCTTGGCCAGGGCAGTTACGAGCAGGACTTGGCTCGCGTGGCGCAATTGTCCCAGCAGGGCCAGATGCCTTTGCGGCTATGGGTAAAGGCCAAATCACAGCCCTTGGCAGAGCTGGCGGATCTGTTGCATCAACTGCCGCAATCCTCCCTAGAGGGCGAGTTGGTGGTCTTGGGTGACCTGCAGGCGGCTCAGGGTTGGCAATGGTTTGTTACTCGCCATCTGCCTCATTTTCATCTGCGCGCACAACAGGAAGGCTAGTATGATTCGTATCGCGGTGGTGGGTCATCCGAATCGAGGTAAGTCCAGCTTGGTTTCCGCTTTGCTGCACAACAACAGGATAGCCATTTCCCCCCTGTCGGGCACCACCCTGCAAGCAGAAACCTATCAGCTCAATCTGGACGGCCACTGTTATCTGGAATTGGTGGACACTCCCGGCTTCCAGCGCGCTCGTCAATTGCTGGCCAATTTGGGGCAGCAGCCGCTGCCGCTGAGTTCCAGGCCAGTTCAGCTGGCGCAGTTCTTAGCCAGCGAGCAGGCTCGGCTGCAATTCCCGGACGAATGCCAGCTACTAGCGCCCATCATGCAGGGGGCGGGTATTCTCTATGTGGTGGACGCCGACGCTGAGATCAGCGATCAAGATCGTGCCGAAATGGAGCTGTTACTCTGGACGGGTGCGCCGCGCATGGCGGTGATCAATCCCTTTGCTCAGGCCAGACATCAGCAGCAGTGGCAACAACTGCTGGCACAGCACTTTGGTCAGGTGCTGCTCTTTAATCCCATGCAGGCCCAGTTGGAAAAGTCCTTGTCTCTGCTGCAGGCCATGAGTTATTTGCAACCCGACTGGCAGCAGCCCTTGCAGCGCGCTCAGCAAGCCTTGCGCAGCATGCGTGCCAGTCAGTGGCGACAGTCGGCCTTGCGCATTGCCCAGCTGCTACAAGCCATGCTCAGCCTGCGGTTGCAACGCGCACAGCAGCCCAATGAGGCCGAGCTGCAAGCCTGGCAAGAGCGCTATGGCCAAGAGTTGCAAGCTCTGGAAGCCAAGGCCAG
>SKIB01000104.1 GCA_007116635.1 Saccharospirillaceae bacterium | reverse complement strand
CACCCAGATTCAGGCTGGCATAGAAGTAATAGACGATCTGCGCCATGATGCGCGCCCAGTTGATGCTATTCACCGCCACCAAACGGCGCTCGCCACGCAAGAAAGATTGATCAGCAAAGCTGCTCTTAACCATCTCTTGGCAATCGTCGAAGTTGCCTTCCACGGCAATGTTATAGATGTTGTCACCCTTAATGGTGGTCATCTGGCGGCGCTGCACCTCACTGACGCGCTGGTGTGGGTGCAGAATGAAGATGTCGATGTTTTTGCAACGACGGCAGCCTTCAATGGCGGCAGAGCCGGTGTCACCAGATGTAGCACCCATGATCACCACGCGCTCTTGACGGCGCTCAAGCACTGCGTCCAATAACCGACCCAACAGCTGCAGAGCAAAGTCTTTAAAGGCCAGGGTCGGGCCTTGGAACAACTCAAGTACGTATTCGTTGTGATCCAACTGCTGCAAGGGCGCCACTGCCGGATGGGCAAAGGCGGCATAGGTATCTTTGAGGATGGCCGCCAGCTCTTGGTCGTTAAAGGTATCACTGACAAAGGGCTTGATAATGTGAAAAGCCAACTGGTCATAAGGCAGATCACGCCAGCTACGGATCTGCTCAAGACTAAAATGTGGCAGACTTTCCGGCACATACAGGCCACCATCGCTGGCCAGGCCTGCCAAAAGCACGTCTTCAAAATTTAAGGCCGGAGCTTGGCCTCTGGTACTGATGTATTTCATATTTACCTTCTTAAGAACCCAGGCCTTCAACGCGTATGCGAGTGATGGCGTCTAAAATCTCTGGCAACTGCTGCAGTTGCTCAAGGGCTGCATCCATTTGCTTTTCCTTCACTTCTTGAATCAGCAACACCAGGGTCACCTGCTTCTGATCCGGATTAGGCTCTTTTTGGATGATGGCTTCGATGTTGATGTTGTTCTCCCGCATCACATCAGCCACGCTGGCCATCACGCCCACACGATCATCGACCAGAATGCGCAAATAATAACCGGACACCACCTCACTCATGGGCAGAACGGTGATCCGTTCATTAAGCTGCTCAACACCCAGAGGAGGCAAACGATAGCCAGTGCCCGCTTGGCGTGCCACATCCACCAGATCCGCAATCACGGCTGACGCCGTGGGTTCACGACCTGCACCCGGACCATTGTACAGCGTAGGGCCTACGGCGTCGCCCTGCACCATCACGGCATTAAGTACGCCATCGACATCGGCCAGCAGCTTGCTCTTTGGCACCAGAGTCGGATGCACGCGCATTTCGACACCTTCTACCGTGCGGCGAGCAATGCCCAAGTGCTTAATTTCATAGCCCAGCTCTTGCGCATAGCGTACATCTTCTGCCGTGATCTTGGTAATGCCTTCGGTGTAGACCTTCTTGAATTGCAAAGGAATGGAAAAGGCAATGGAGGCCAAAATGGTCAGCTTGTGCGCAGCATCAATGCCTTCCACATCAAAGGTTGGATCGGCTTCGGCATAGCCCAAGGCCTGAGCCTGGGCCAATACGGCCTCAAAGGGGCTCTGATTGTCGCGCATTTCGGTGAGAATAAAGTTGCCGGTGCCGTTGATGATGCCCGCCAGCCACTGCACTTCGTTGGCTGTTAGGCCTTCACGCAGTGCCTTGATCACCGGAATGCCACCGGCCACCGAGGCCTCAAAGGCAACGATCACGCCCTGCTCTTTGGCAGCAGCGAAAATCTCATTACCATGCACCGCAATCAAGGCTTTGTTAGCAGTCACCACATGCTTGCCATGGCGAATGGCTTCCATCACCAACTCATAGGCCACCTGATAACCGCCAATTAATTCCACCAATACCTGAACATTAGGATCACGGGCGACTTCCATGACATCAGAGGATACCTTGACACTGCTGAGGTCAAGATCGCTAGGCAGATCACGAGCGGCGACATGAGTAATGCGAATTTGCTTACCGGCCCGTTGACTAATAATGTCTGCATTGCGCTGCAAGACATCAAAGGTTCCTCCACCAACAGTACCCAGGCCGCACAGGCCAACATTAATCAAATTCACAACTCTAACCTCAAGTGATGTTTCAAACAGAATCAGGATGCTGAACCATACGAATTCAGCCAACAACTGTCAATGCAACTTGGCAGCTAACGGCATTAGCTTCACAAAAAACATTGACAAAAAAAACCCTGCTAAGCGCAGGGTTTGAGTCAGACCAAGGTGATTAACCTTCTTTACGGGCTGACAATTTTTCTTTAATACGAGCTGACTTACCAGAGCGGTCACGCAGGTAGTAGATTTTCGCTTTGCGAACATCACCACGACGTTTCACTTCGATGCTTGCAACCACAGGGCTGTAAGTTTGGAAAGTACGCTCAACGCCCACACCGCTTGAGATCTTACGCACGGTAAAGGCAGAGTTCAAACCACGGTTACGCTTGCCGATCACCACACCTTCATAGGCCTGCAGACGCTCACGAGTACCTTCGATTACTTTAACCTGTACAACCACGGTATCACCAGGGCCGAATACAGGTACTTCTTTGTTCATTTGTTCAGCTTCTAGTTGCTGAATAATGGGCTTTTTATTGCTCATGTTTGAGGCTCCTCAAATTCGTTACCAAGCGCTTTTGCTTGCTGCGCTTGCTTAAAATCATTTAACAAGGCCAACTGATCTGCACTCAGAGTTTGCTTGGCCAGCAACTCCGGCCTTCGCTGCCAGGTTCGCCCTAGGGCTTGCTGTTGTCGCCATTTGGCAATGGCTTGGTGATCACCGGACAACAACACCTCTGGCACCGACATTCCATCAATGGTTTCTGGACGAGTATAGTGTGGGCAATCCAGTAGCTGCTCAGTGAAGGAATCGGCCACCGCCGACTGCTCATCCCCTAGCACCCCGGGCAACAAACGCCCGATGGCATCGATCATGCTCATGGCTGGCAATTCACCGCCTGAAAGCACAAAATCCCCTAACGACCACTCTTGGTCCACCAAACTGATCATCACCCGCTCGTCAATGCCTTCGTAGCGACCACAGACAAAAATTAGCTGCGGCACTTGCACCAAGGCTCTGGCAGCCTGCTGATCAAATCGCCGCCCTTGCGGGGAGAGATAGATCACCGGCGCCTCTGGCAACAGCGCTTTGGCGGCCAAAATGGCGTCGCGCAGTGGCTGATAGCTCATTAACATACCTGGGCCACCACCAAAGGGACGATCATCCACTCGGCGGTGTTTGTTCTCGGTATAATCCCGAGGACTAATCAGTTGCAGTTCGATCAAGCCTTGCTTCATCGCCCTGCCGATCACCCCTTCTTGCGTCAAAGCATCAAACATTGACGGAAAAAGGCTAATGACCACAATGCGCATCAATTAATACTCTGGCAGCCAATCCAAATGGATTTGCCCTGCTTCGAGGTCGACCCGGTGCACATACCGATCCATCACATAGGGGATCAGTCGTTCTTCCTGGTCAACACTCTGTTCATCACCACGCACAATCAGCACATCGTTGGCGGAACCCGCACTCATTAGGTCAATTACCCTACCCAGATCCTGCCCCTGAAGGTTGATCACTCGCAAACCCGTTAATTGGTGCCAGTAATACTCACCCTCCGGCAGGCTCGGCAAGGCCGACTTGGCTACCAGGATGTCGCAACCACGAAGGGCCAAGGCCGCATCACGGTTATCCACACCCTCAAGGTAGGCCACCATACCATCGCCATGGCTGCGACCACGCACCACCTTGACGACCTTTTGTCCACTGTCTAAACCAAGCACCCAAGGACTGTACTCTAGGATGGCATCCATGGGCTGAGTGTAGCTATACACCTTGACCCAACCGTGCACACCATAGGCAGTGGTTATCTTTCCCAGGGTGATTAAGTCTTGCTTAGACATTTACTTTCCAGTTACCAATCAGGGTCTTAGGCAGCAGTCTGTGACTTGCGGTATTCCTTAAGCAGTTGCGCAACGCGATCAGTGGTTTGCGCGCCTTTGCCTACCCAATAGTCAGCACGGTCAAGAGCAACGCGCAGACGCTCTTCTTGGCCACGGGCTAAGGGATTAAAGAAACCGATACGCTCGATGAAACGACCGTCACGGGCATTACGACTGTCAGCAACAGTCAGGTGGTAAAATGGACGCTTCTTAGAACCGCCGCGAGCCAAACGAATAACTACCATTCGTATCCTCCTATCAGGTAGCAGGCTTTGAGATCACCTGCCGTGGGTGTTGGCCCTCTACCATCTTGTTACAGTAGAGCGACATCCCCAGTTTAAAACCCCTCAGAAAATCCAAGGGCGTGAAGTTCGCCGATTATAGTGATATCAAGCTAGAAGGCAAGTAAAAAGCTTGCATGGGCACAATTAGCCTATAGATAACCATGCTAGACCCTAGCTCTCAAGGTACTCGCT